>MWDJ01000003.1 GCA_002070505.1 Bacteroidetes bacterium ADurb.Bin145
ACCCTATGCCCTGAAGCGTGATAATGCCGTTGAGGCACTTTTAAAAAAAAGAAATATCGGTTTTTTCCGGTTTAAGGATCAGGTCATTTTCGGGGAGAACGAAATTCTCAAACCTGACGGGAAGCCATATACTGTTTTTACTCCATATAAGAAAAAATGGCTATCCGCACTTGACAAAGAGATGTTAATCCCGGGTAGTTTTGAAAAGAAAAGGATTTTTAATTTCCTCCGGGCAGATAATAAATTCCCGTCTCTTGTAGAATCAGGATTCAGAAAGAGCAGCATAAAAGTTAGATCTTTTGACCTTGAAGTAATAAAAGATTATGATAAATACAGGGATATTCCGGCCGCTGACAGGACAAGTTATCTCTCCCCTCATCTAAGATTCGGGACCGTAAGTATCAGGAAAATAGTGGCAAAAGCGCTGGAAGAAAATCCTGTTTTTCTCAGCGAGCTGATCTGGAGGGAATTTTTCATGCAGATATTATTTCATTTTCCGGATGTTGTAACAAATAATTTTCGAAGTATTTATAATGATATCTCCTGGAGGAATAACGACGATGAGTTCAGAAAATGGTGCCGTGGCGAAACAGGCTATCCAATCGTCGATGCAGGGATGAGGCAGCTTAATGAAACAGGATATATGCATAACAGGGTGAGAATGATCACCGCAGGTTTTCTCTGTAAGCATCTTCTTACAGACTGGAGATGGGGAGAAGCATATTTTGCAGAGAAATTACTCGATTATGAATTATCTTCCAATAATGGGAACTGGCAATGGGCAGCAGGAACAGGTTGTGATGCGGCTCCATATTTCAGGATCTTTAATCCGGACACTCAACAGGTGAAATTCGATCCTGAAAAAGAATATATAATGAAATGGAATGAAGGATCCGCTAAAACTGCCGGGTTACCAAGGATCGTTGATCACGATTTCGCCCGTAATAGAGCAATAGAGGCTTATAAGTCTGCAATCAGACAAAGTATATTTCCCTGCAGGTAATTCGCCATAGTTAACCGGGATCCCTGCAACAACTTTTGAAGGGGCATTCTGGGCCATAAGACCATCCTAAGCAAATGTCATTGTTAATAAAATGCGGCGATGTTAATAATATTTTTCCTCATTAAAACAGCTAATAGATGAAATTGCAATGTATGATTTTGTAATGCTAATTAATGAGAATTTCTGACCACATTATCAGGTAAAATAAATTTGATTTACATGTTTCCATAGCGTAAATTTGATTAAGAATCCTCGGATTAATAAAAATATAGGAGGTCCCTGAAAATCCTTTAAAGAGTAAGGAGTGAAAGCTGAAAAACTAAAGAGTAGGCAAACATTATAACCTTAAATATGAAAAAAAATCTTTTGCTTCTGACGGTAATGTGCATGTTCACATTTCCGGTATTAAACGGCCAGCTGAACAAGGGAAGTATAATGACAGGACTCACCTCAACATTTGGTACACATGTAATGTACGAAGGAGGAGTAAATACGGGGACTAATATCTTTTCTTTCGGAGTAACAACCTACAAATACGATGGAGAAGCTGAGTACAGGGAAACATCTTTTAATCTGCAACCACGTGCTGGTTATTTTGTAATCGACAATTTAGCTGTCGGATTAGATTTTATTTTCTCTTCCTGTAATGAAAAAGACCTTGAAGATGATGATAAATGGATAGTTACAATGATCGGCGTAGGTCCGTTTGCAAGATACTATTATCCGCTTGGGAAAATATATCCCTTTGTCGAAGCAAATGTCGCGTTCGGTTCAATGACAGATAAAGAAGTCTATGACGAAGGCACAGATAAAGAAAAGTACGGCCTGACAATCTTTGGAGGAGGAGTAGGAGCGGCTGTTCCCCTTGGCGACAGAGTGACGTTTGATGCAATGTTAGGCTATCAGTCTTTCAAAGTTAAAGAAAAGGATGTAGAATATGATTGGGACATGACGGCCGGTACATTTGGCGTGAAAATGGGCTTTACCGTTTTTTTCAACCCTAAATAAATACCCTTATATAAGAATATAAATTTTACCTTGCTTTTGTAATTAAGGAATCTGAACCGCAAAGTAATAAAGGAGTTTTTATCAGGATGTTTCTTTTAATTTCCTGATTAATCTTTGTTTACTTTGCGGTTTAATTTATTTTTGTTTTGAGTCTTGTTAATATTCTGACAGCTATGAAAGGGAAAATTTTCTTTATTAATATCCTGCTATTCATATGTTTATCCCCGGTTTACGGACAGCCTGCAGAGATAAAACTCTGGCCTTCTGGTATCCCGGGAGCGATAAGTAACAATACATATACTGAATTTTCAAGTATAGAAAACGTAATAATAACAAGATGGTCAAAGGTTACGAACCCTACTCTGACTGTTTTCCTCCCTGCAAGGGAAAAAGCAACAGGAGCTGCTGTTCTTATATGCCCCGGAGGAGGATATTCAATGCTTGCATTCAGTCATGAAGGGTTTGACATAGCAAAATGGCTTAACGAAAATGGTATTGCCGGGATCATCCTTAAATACAGACTTCCGTCTGATTTAATAATGAAGGATAAATCGACAGGTCCTCTGCAGGATGCCCAGGAAGCAATCAGAACCATCCGGCGCAGGGCAAAAGAGTGGAATATTGATCCGAAGAAAATAGGGGTAATAGGATTCTCAGCAGGAGGACATCTCGCTTCCACCCTTTCCACTCACTATGATGATAAAATATACGATGTTAAAGATGGTGTAAGTGCAAGACCTGATTTCTCTCTCCTGATATATCCGGTAATAACAATGGATGAGACATTCACTCATGCCGGTTCCAGAAGAAATCTTATCGGGGAGAATCCTTCAGATGAACTGATTAAACGCTTTTCGAATGAGCTCATGATAAATGAGAACACACCACCGGCTTTCCTTGTTCATTCAGCCGATGATAAAGTTGTCCCGGTAAGGAACAGCCAGGTATATTTCAGTGGATTGCTGAAATATAACATCCCGTCAGAACTGCATATTTTTCAAAAAGGGGGACATGGATACGGACTTTCACCCGGTCAAGGGACCCAGGCTGCCTGGCCTGGATTGTGCCTCGAATGGCTTAAAGCTTCGGGCCTGGATTGATACTACTTTTTCACCGGGTGGAGTATTCAGAGTAAAAGTCAGTGGATACTGGATCTTAACTTAGCATTTAATGCTGATAATCTGCGGAAGAAAGAATATCTTTCCGCCTGCAGCCTGTATGAAATATCTCTAAGCATTTTGAGATCGGAGGAACGTATAATCTGGATTATGTATCAGTGAGCTGAAATACACATATACTTTTAATCTCTGATCCAATAATATCTGATACTCCACATTACTGGGGATGTTGAAAACTTCCGGGGCTTGTTAAAAACCCATAATCTCTGATCTGGCGATTATTTTACTTTTACGTAAATTTTTAAACCAGTTGTTTAGATAACAGCCGGAATGAAAATACTGTAAAAAGTATGCGAATGTTTTTATCTATAAACCATATAATTAATCATTAAAAAGCAAATTTTATGAAAAAATTCTTTGCAATTGTTGCTGTAATGTTCGCATTTTCAGCAGGTCTTATGGCCCAGTCAGCTACGTCTGAAGCCACGGCAACAATCATTACGCCGCTTACGATCACAAATGATGTCCTCCTTGACTTTGGAGCAATTGTTGCCGGAGCAGGCGGAACCGTAGTAATGGCACCTAATGGTACAAGATCATTCACAGGGGGTGTTACATTGCATGCATCAGATATTGGTTCAGCTGCATCATTCACTGTTGAGGGAGAGCCGGGTTTTACTTATGCGATAACATTGCCGGCCGGTGCTACAACAATCTCTAATGGTGCTGGCGGAACCATGACGGTGAACGGCTGGACCAGCAATCCTACCGTAGCCGCAGGGGGATCTCTGGATGCCGGTACGGGTGATCAAACTCTCACTGTGGGAGCTACACTGACAGTCGGTGCAGCTCAGGCTCCGGGATCATACTCATCATCAAATGCCGGAGGTAGCGGCGATTTTACTGTTACGGTAAATTACAACTAATCGTGTCGGGAATTTGCCATTAGATAAACACAATGGCAAAACTTAACAAAATAGTACCCTGCCTGGTCCTGTTATTACTCCTGACGGTTACCGGGATTCGTGCACAAACTGGCATTGAAGCAAGTGCGACAGGGCATGTCATTGCTGAGATTATCCCTGTATTCACGGCAAGCGAGACTGCCCAGCTTAATTTCGGGCGTTTTGCTCCAGGGCCACAGGGTGGTAAACTAATCCTGACACCCCAGAGTACAATTTCAGTTCTCGGATCGGTATACAAGGGAACCGGCTCCTATAATGCTGCAAGCTTCTATATAAGCGGTGATATAGATGCTTCGTACTCAATCACTTTACCGGCTGATCCGGTAATACTTAAACATACCTCAAGTGCAAAGACAATGTCTGTCGATGAATGGTTCTCTGACCCTGCCCCGGGAATCGGTACCGGTATGCTTCAGAATGGTTTTCAGGTCGTGCTTGTAGGAGCCACCCTTAATGTAGGTACTCTGCATGATAATCCTGTTGGTATATATACAGGAACATACACTATTACATTTGACTTTAACTGAAAGGTTTGAATAAAGAAATGAGCTGATGTTAAATATTAGAAATCGGGAAAGACCGGGAACCAATAACTCCTGTCTCCGGAAAACTTCAATTTTAATAATTGCAGCCCTGGTGACAGGCAATTTTTTTTCAAAAGCGGATCTGAATGCCCAGGGAAACCTTCTTATAACCCCGCGAAGGGTTGTCTTTGAAGGATCATCAAGATCAATCGATCTTAATCTTGCAAACACTGGTAAGGATACTTCTGCTTATGCTATATCAATAGTTAATATCAGGATGAAAGATGATGGCGGTTTCGAAAATATAACCGAGCCTGATCCTGACCAGAGATTTGCCGACAGGTTCATAAGATTTTTCCCGCGTTCCGTGACGTTGGGACCGAATGAAGCCCAGGTTGTAAAGGTTCAGCTGACAAGGACAAATGAACTTCAGGAGGGAGAATACAGGTCTCATATTTATTTCAGGGCCGTTCCTAAAAAAGTCCCTCTCGGCGAAGAAGAAAAAATCAGGGATACAACAACAATATCAGTTAAGCTTACTCCTATTTTTGGTATTACTATCCCGATAATTATCAGAAGAGGCACATCAACAGCTAAGGTGACACTCTCTGATCTTGTATATGAAACTGTTGAAGGCTCCCAGCCCAGGATAAGCTTTACGTTTAACAGGACAGGAAATATGTCGGTGTTCGGGGATATAGTTGTCGAACATATCTCCACTCAGGGGATCATCACTAGGGTAGGCGCAGTAAACGGGGTCGCAGTATATACTCCTAATAAGATAAGGAGGCTCCAGCTGAATCTGAACAGAATCCCGGGCATTGATTACAAAACCGGGACTCTTCGCATAATTTATTCTGCCCCGACTGATGTAAAACCCTTAAGGTATGCTGAAGCTGAGCTGGCACTGAGCCGTTAAATTTTAAAATTAGCCTGTATGTTCTTATTATCAGAACAGGTTAAAGGAATCCGGTAATAAGGCAATAAATAAGACTCTGATAAATCTGTACCACTATGAAGGTAAATGCATCCCGTTCCCGAAGAATTACTACGATTCTGATTTTAGTTTTGTTGACGGCTGGAATCAGTAGTTATTGTTATGGACAGACCAATGGCGATTACCAATCCAGGGCTACAGGCAACTGGAATTCCAATCTGACCTGGCAGAAATATTCCGGGGGAGCCTGGGCAAACTGTGGGGCCGGCGATTATCCTGGGGCAACAACCGGAGCGGGAACAGTAACAGTAAGACCGTCTCATACTGTAACATTCAATGCAACTCCCGCCTATTCAATAGGAGGACTTATTATTCAATCAAATCTCTCATACAATGGAACATATACTCTTACAGTAACAGGTGATTTTTCAATTTCAGCCGGCACATTGAATCTATCTTCCGTAAATAACAGAATAGGAACTTTAAATATTGGAGGAAATTTTTCAATATCAGGCGGGACAATAACAGTATCATCAAACAGAAATGGCATTATTGTTTTTAATAAAAGCGGGACTCAGACTTATGTAAAAACCGGCGGGGCTATTTCCAATGACGTCCGTTTTACAGTAAATTCCGGTTCTGACTTTGATATGGGATCGTATGTGCTTGATGGTTCCGGTCCGTCTTTTACTTTAAGTTCAGGAGCTACATTGACAACGGCACATGCAGACGGGATATCTGTTTCACCAACACTAAGCGGATGTATTCAGGTTTCCGGAACCCGGAGTTTTAATACAGGAGCAAATTACGTTTATAACGGTACAACTGCCCAGATCACAGGCACAGGACTACCTGCTTCAGTCAATAATCTGACAATAAATAATCCTGCCGGAGTCTCCCTGACTAACAATCTCACTGTTACTAATGCCCTTACTATGACTCAGGGGAACATTGTTTCAGGCACCAACACTTTGATTTTATCCGGGAGCACACTGAATTATACAGCCGGAACCATAACCGGGAAATTCCAGAGGGCAGTTTCGGCAACAGGATTACAATATCTATTCCCGGTTGGTACAACCTCAAATTACAATCCATTAAAGATTTCTTTCTCAAACCTGATATCCGGACAGCTTGCTGTTCAGTTCCTGCCCGATGATATTGGTACTGCAGGATTACCTTTGAATGATGCCGGGAATGAGATCTTTGACCGTCATACAACAGGTTACTGGAGAATGACAGCAGTTGGCGCAATGGCTTCAAACAATTATAGTATCAATCTTAACTATAATGGCTTTACGGGTGTTGATGCATTGGCCCGGATAATTAAGCGTACTAACAGTGGAGATCTCACTCTTGATGGAACTCATGGCTCCGTTGCTTTTCCGGAAATAACACGAACGGCCATGAACGGAATCTCAACAACCACAACCGATCTGGCTATAGGTAAGGCTAGTGTAAGGATAGTAACTCACCCAACCGATGCAAGCGGATGTAATTCTGTATTCACAGTTGTTGCAAGCGGAAAGGCTCCACTTACTTATAAATGGCAGGCTGATAGTGGAACCGGCTTTGCAGATATCTCTGACGGAGTGATTTACAGTGGCTCTTCAACTGCTACCCTGACAATCACCGGAGCTCCCCTGTCGATGAACGGATACCGTTTCCGTTGTATAGTAACCGATGCTTATAGTAATTCAGCAACAAGCAACAGTGCCCTGCTTACTCTTACTGTTGTGACTTTGGGATACAGTTATTCAACCGACATAACCCTGGATGCAGCATCGGGATCATCAGACCTGACGGATTTCCCTGCACTTATTAATATTACTACATCTCCTGACCGCGACAGGCTGAGAACCGTCGTAAACGGCGGTCATGTAGTAAATTCAAACGGATATGATATCATCTTTACCGACCAGGCAGGCAGCAAGCTGGATCATCAGATGGAAGCCTATGATGCAGGGACAGGACAGTACACAGCTTGGGTCCGGATTCCTGTATTATCCTCATCATCCACCACAACTATAAAAATGCTTTATGGCAATCCGGCAATTTCTTCCGATCAGTCGGTGAAATCAGTGTGGTCAAGCAATTACAAAGGAATATGGCATTTGAATGGTTCTGATTATACTGATGCAACAATTAACGGCAATAACGGAACTCAAAATGCTACAGTCAATGTTGCGGGTAAAATTGCTGGTGCAAAAGATTTTAACGGCACTACTTCTTATATTATTACGCCGACAAACGGTATGGCCGGTAATGACAATAACCAGACAATAAGCGTATGGGGCTATTATACAGCAACTCCATCAGGTAACCGTAACTTCATTACCTTCCAGAACGCTGATTCAAGTTCGGCAATCCAGCTTGGTTTCCGGGGAGGAAATACTGTCGCCTGGAAATGGGGCGGCGTCGAACTTGTGAATGCAGGTGCTGCTCCCTCAATTAATACCTGGCATTACTATGTGTATACATTCGATGGCGTTACGAGCCGTCTATATGTTGATGGTGTCCAGAGAGCCACTTCAACAGTGGCTCCCCAGACTGCAATGCCAAATGAGTGTAATATTGGACGCTACAATAATGGAGAATATATTGATGCGATAATTGATGAACCCAGGTTCTCTATGAGCACCAAATCGGCTGACTGGATCCTCACTGAATACAATAATCAGTCTGATCCGGCTGCTTTCATTTCAGTCGGGACGGAGACTACTGCAACTTTGCTTGCTACTGTCGGTGCCTGTGTCACTAATTACACCCTTGACCATGGCTATCCGGCCGGAGGTACATACAGCGGGACAGGAGTTTCAGGAACTACTTTCAACGCCTCAGCAGCAGGAGTCGGAACTCATTCAATATCTTACTCGTATACCGACATATCCGGTTGTACCAACGTTGTGAACAAAGATATAATAGTAACTGCGATCCCTTCAGCACCTGCTGCAACGAATAAGGAATGCTGCTATTTAAATATTGTCGATCTTGAAGCAACCGGAACAAACCTTAAATGGTACAATGATGCCGGACTGACTCAGCTGTCAGGAACAGGAACTCCTTTCCCGACAGGTAAAACAACCTCGGGTGTTTATACATATTATGTAACACAAACAATTAACGGCTGCCAGAGCGCTGCAACAACAGTAACCCTTACTATAGGAAGGGGAATAACTATCAATACACAGCCTCAACCGGCTACTATATGCGAAGGTAATAATGCTTCATTTTCCGTTTCAGCAACCGGTTATAACCTTTCTTACAGATGGCAGGAAAACGGAGTGAATATCTCTGATGGCGGTATTTATTCCGGGGCTGCTACTGCAACTCTTATCCTGACTAACCCGGGAACAGTAAAAAATGGTAAGACATATCGTTGTGTTATAACAACAACCTGCGGCGCGTCTCCTGTCAATACAAGTGATGCCCTGTTAACAGTAACACCTCTCCCGGTTGCCACATTCAGCTATCCGGGAACTCCTTATTGTCCTAATGCTGCCAATCCACTGCCGACTTTCAGCGGAGGTGGTATTGCAGGGACATTCTCTTCAGGAGCAGGACTTGTATTTGTAAGCACTGCGACAGGAGAAATAAACATTGCAGCAAGCACTCCGGGATCTTATACTGTTGCTAATACAGTTACAGCACCCGGAGGATGCGGTGAAGTAATTGCGACAAGTCCTTTTGAAATATCGACAAATCTGACGTGGACAGGTGCAGTGAACACCGACTGGAATGAACCGGGCAACTGGACCTGCAATTATATTCCAAATACTGCAATGTCGGTTCAGATACCTGATGTTGCAAATAAGCCGGTCCTCAACCTGGGAGCCAATGCAGCTGTTAATAATTTAACAATCAATGCCGGTGCTGGTCTTACAATTACCGATAATACTATTAAAATCTCCGGAGCTATAACAAATAACGGTATCCTCACTGCCACTGCAGGAACTGTAGAAATATCTGGTATTGTCGCCCGGACTATAGGCAGCGGAGTTTTTGCAAATAACACTGTAAGGAACCTTATAATAAATAATACAGCCGGAGTCACACTTCTTGACTCACTGAAGTTAATGGGTGTAATAACCCTTCAAAACGGTAATGTAGCCTCCGGAGGTTATCTGACCCTCTTATCAACCGACACCCTGACTGCTATGATTGCAGGGACTGGCAGCGGATCAGTAACAGGTAATGTAATTATGCAGAGATATCTGCCTTCAGGATTCGGATATAAGTATTTTTCCTCACCGTTTCAGGCAGCCACAGTAAGCGAATTCAGCGATGATATGAACCTTGGAACTACGTTTTCAATGTTCTATCGTTACGATGAGAACAGAACCTCTTCAGGATGGGTTTCATATAATACACCGTCAAATATTCTCTATCCGCTTAATGGCTATGCAGCGAATTTCGGGTCAGGAACAACTCCTAAAACAATGGATATAATGGGAGTGGTAAATAACGGACCAGTTTCCGTTACTCTGTATAATCATAATTTCACTTATACAAAGGGATTCAACCTTGTGGGTAATCCCTATCCTTCCCCAATAGACTGGGATGCCCTGACAGGCTGGACAAAGACAAATATTGATGATGCTGTTTATTACTTCAAAGCCAGCACGACTGATCAGTATGGAGGTACTTACAGCAGTTATATTGGTGGGGTCTCAAGCGATGGTCTGGCAACGAATGTAATTCCTTCGATGCAGGGATTTTTTGTTCATGTATCAAATGGCGCATATCCGGTGGAAGGTACCCTGGCGGTTGATAATAATGTAAGAATAACTGATCTGAAACATCCTTTTACCAAATCCGGCAAAGGCCCGTCAAGCCCATTGATCAGGCTCACAGCACGCTTCTCTGATGATCCTGCATCTGTTGACCCCGTTGCAATATACTTTGATGAGAAAGCTTCTACCTCATTCGACAGTCAGCAGGATGCCCTTAAGCTTATGAATACTGACCTTAGCGTACCGAATCTCTACGCTGTTTCGAGTGATGGAGAAAAGCTTTCAATTGACGGCCTGCCGTTATCATTGATGACTGAGTGCACGGTGCCCCTGGGTATTAAAACCAACAGAAACGGAAATATCATTTATAAAATAACATCAATTGACAGTCAGTTTGAAGGGACAGGAGTTTATCTTACCGATAACGTCACAGGTGCAGTTCAGGATCTCCTTGAAGGGAAAGAATATAATGTTGCTCTTGTTACCGGTGAATATTCCGGGCGGTTTGCACTTAATATTACCTCCAGTCCGACATCAATAAAGGTTATTAAGAATCTTCCTGATGATCATTTCAGTGTTTATTATTCCCAGGGCTTTCTCAGAGCAACTGTAAAACTGGATGAAGGATCTGGTGGGCTCTTATCCATAAGCAATTTAACGGGTCAGACGATATTCATAAGAGAAATTTACGAATCGGGTTACTATGAATTAAATCCCCGTTTAAGCACCGGAATATATATTATTACATTCACTTACGGGAACAGGAGAATATCCAGAAAGATTTTCATTTACAGTTGATGATAAATAAAAAATATAAAGGAAATTTCAGGAAATGGCTTGCTTATATTTCAGGTATCATTTTTATTCTGCTCACACTTTCTCCGGAAGTGAAGGCACAGGAGGACCCTCCGAGGCCGCCTTCAATAATCCAGACTATTAATCTGGGTTTTGGCGCATTCTATCATGGCCCTGCAGGCGGGACAGTGATTGTTGATGAATCGGGGGGCAGGACAACGGGTGGAGGAGATATTGTACTCCTTGGCCTGGGATATCCTGTTTCAGCCGCACATTTTAATATTTATTCCAACCCCGGTACCCTGATCAATATCCTGAGTATTCCGGATTTTAATCTTACATCGGGCGCCAACTCAATGAAAGTTGAAATAGGAGATTCAAATCCTGACCTGCCTTTTGTGAACAATAATCCTTATTCTGTTCCTACCGAGTTGACAATCGGAGCAGTTCTGAATGTTGGTAACCCGACACCCAATCCACCCCCGGGGAACTATAACGGGACATTTGAGGTAACTCTTGTTATGGAATAAAGAAGTCGGTATTATAGTGAAGAATTAATATGACAATCAGAAATGCATACTCCGATATCAAATCAGCAGGAAGTATGCATCGGTATCTGCTCATTTGTACCGGTATAATTTTTTTTCTGACCGTTTTTACTGTCCGAATTCATTCGCAGGACTTACCCGAATATGATGAGATATCAATATTTCTTAATGCCCCTCGTACGGGAGGTGTCGAGATAGATGCTGTAATCAGGGATAATATATTATATCTGCCAATAACGGATCTGTTCAATTTCCTAAAAATAAGGAATATCCCTTCTGCCGGATTAGAGACAATAAAAGGCTTTTTTATAAACCCCGAAGCTGAATATGAGATAAGCAGGGATGAAAACCGGATAAAATATCAGGATAAGACATATGAACTTAATAAGGGCGATCTTATCCGTACTGAAACAAATCTGTATCTCTTATCTGACTATTTCAGAAAGATATTTGGGCTTAATTGCATATTTAATTTCCGGAACCTGTCAGTTACTCTTACAAGTGATCTTGAACTGCCATATATCCGCGAGATGAAACAGGATGAAATGAGACGTAACCTGTCGCGTCTCAAGGGTGAAATTAAAGCAGATACCAATATCGGGCGGACTTATCCCCTCTTTAAACTGGGGATGGCCGACTGGTCGGCTATTGCGACAGAAGAAATAAATGGTACTTCTGAAACAAGACTGAATCTCTCATTAGGATCCATGATCGCCGGAGGTGAAATGACAGCTTCATTATATTATAACAGTAACAGCTCCTTTACTGAGAAACAGCAACACTACCTGTGGCGTTTCGTGAATAATGACTTCAAACCACTGAGACAAGTGATCGCAGGCAAGATAGCAACAAAAGCAGTATCAACAATTTACAGTCCGGTGATAGGTGTTCAGCTTACAAATACACCCACGACTTACCGTCGGTCATTCGGCACATACAGGCTCAGCGACAGAACTGATCCGGGATGGGTAGTGGAACTGTATGTGAACAATGTGCTTGTTGACTATACAACTTCTGATGCATCGGGTTTCTATGCATTTGACATACCTCTTGTATACGGCAATTCAATTGTGAATCTCAAATTTTACAGCCCGTGGGGTGAAGAAAGAACACGTGAACAAAATATTACAATACCTTTTAATTTCCTGCCTCATAAAGTATTTGAATATTCAGTTGGTGCAGGCATTGTTGAAGACACACTGGCCAGCAGATTCTCACGCGGAAGTTTTAATTACGGCTTAACGAAGAATCTCACAATAGGAGGAGGCGCTGAATATCTTTCATCAGTCTCTTCCGGCGAATTTATGCCTTTTGTCAATGCCTCTCTGCGGCTTACGAATAACCTGCTGCTTTCCGGAGATTATATGCACGGGGTCCGCGCAAAGGGAACCCTTACCTACAGAATGCCTTCAAATATGCAGTTCGATATCAACTATACATGGTATGATCCTGATCAGACTGCTATAAATCTTAATTACAGGGAAGAAAGAAAAGCTAGTGTATCAATACCATTAAAGATCGGGAAATTTTCTTCTTACCAGAGAATGTCAGTCTATCAGATCGTCTCACAATTTTCAAAATACACAACTGCTGAATGGCTGTTTTCAGGATCTGTTTTCGGGATCAATACGAATCTGACAACATACGGAGTATTCCTTGAGGAGATCAGGCCAAATATCTATTCAAACCTTTCCCTCGCCTTCAGGCTTCCGGCCGGATTTGTTCTCATGCCTCAGGCTCAGTATTCTTATACTTCAAATGAATTTCTTTCAGCCAAAATAAGGCTTGAAAAACCATTGATGAAATATGCTTTCCTTAATCTTTCATATGAGCAGAATTTCAAAACCGCGATGAAACTTGCTGAAGTAGGATTCCGATATGACTTTTCATTTGCCCAGACAGGAGTTTCAGTAAGACAGACAGATAATAAAACATCTTTCGTGGAATATGCCAGGGGAAGTCTGATCGCTGACAGGAAGACCAGGTATTTTGGTACAGATAACCGCACTAATGTGGGCAGGGGAGGTATAACAATTGTACCGTTCCTTGATATCAATGCCAACCGGAAAAAGGACCCGGGCGAGCCTAAAGCTTTTGGCCTGAACCTCAGGATAAACGGTGGGCGTGTTGAAAAAAGTGAAAAAGATACTACAATCAGGATCCTGGGACTGGAGCCCTATGTTGATTACTTTATTGAACTCGATCCTAACAGCTTTGAGAATATTTCCTGGCAGCTTGATAAGAAGAGCATCAGTGTTACTGTTGATCCAAATATCCTTAAAACTGTTGAAGTACCGGTAATGGTATCGGGAGAAGCAAATGGTACAGTCTCCCTGGATAAGAACGGACAGATTAACGGACAGGAAGGAATTATTATTAATTTCTTCACAAAGTCAAATAAACCGGCAGGAAGGGCACTGTCTGAGAATGATGGCTTTTACAGTTATTTTGGCCTCAGGACCGGCGAATATTATGTAATGCCTGATACATCCCAGTTGCGTAAGCTTGGCATGGAATCGGATCCTGTGTCGCTGTCATTTAAGATCAGTGAAAGGATGGATGGTGATATCGTAGATAATCTGAACTTCAGGCTAACAATGAAACCGGGTGATACGACGGTTAGCAAACCTGAATTACCTAAACAGGTTATTAAAAAAGATACAACCTATATGATAATTCATGAAGTCACCCAGGAACTTATAACAATTGCTGAAGACAGCTGGGCAATACAGCTGGGTGCATTCAGGAAGAGGTCAAATGCTGAAGCTTATAAAAGAACTCTTCAGAAGCTACTGGGGAAGGATGTAGAAATAGTTGTAGAAGGGGATTATTACAAAGTCAGGATCCTGGATCTCAAAACACGTGAGGAAGTTGACAGGAATATTGAACTGTTGCAGAAGAATGGAGTAACTGAGCTGTGGGTGATAAGGCTTAAGGCAAAACATCAGCAGCTTGTGCTTAAGGAAAGAACTGATTCAATAGCCAAAATAACAGAAACAGTTGTTGAAAGTGAAATTCCTGTCTTCAGTTTTGAAATGGTATTGCAGGCGGGGGCTTTCCGTAACGAAATAAATGCAATTAACCTTAAAAACAAACTTTCCGGAATGCTCAGCAAACCTGTCCAGATAATATTTGCTGACGGATATTATAAAGTGCAGATAACTGGTTTTGAAAATCTTGAGGAGATCGATAAGATGGTCAGGGCACTCGGGTTCCTGGGCCAGAAGGATCTCTGGATCCCTCCAACGACCAGAAGAGATACTTTTGTCCCCCCGGTTATAAAGCCCGATACTACAGGACCAGGGCCTGAAGAGAAACAAATTGTACCTGCCGTTGAAGAAGAGCCTGCTGTAAAGGAACCTACTTATGCACTCCAGGTTGGAGTTTTCCGCAAGAAGAGTGAAGCCCTGAGGGCTCAGCGGAGGATCCGTTCAAAATTAAAATTACCTGTTGAAATAGTAGAGCAATGGGAATATTACCACGTAATAGTTACAGGATTTTTCACAAGGGAAGAAACCTTTAAATTTTATCCGGAACTTACCGGTCTCGGATATCCGGGAATTTCACTTATTGAAAACTACAGGAGTAAGAATTCAATTCCACCACTGAAATAAATTCCTATAAAAAAGTCACATCCAACGGTCTGCGATAGACCGTTTTCCGGTACTTAATATCAGGATACCCCAGACATACTGCAGTAAGGACAGTTTGTTTATTTGAAAGTTGTATCAGCTTTTTTAATGATCTGAAACGGTTGGAAAGAATAACGAAATATCCGTTCATCAGGGTGCCGATTCCCATTGTCTGTGCAGCAAGGTCAATTGTATTGCTTGCGATCCCGGCATCCCACTGTGTGATCCTGAAATATTGATCTTCAGTATATATTACAAGAAGGCACGGAGCGCCTCTAAGGAATGTATCATAACCTTTGGCATACAGATCTACCAGCCGCCTTGAACTGCTGCGGTTCTTTTTCTTCACAAAGTATTTTACCGGGAACATATTGGCCATCCCGGAGATCCGGTCCATTTTTGAAGCCATTTCATCTCTGATCTTCTGAAGTACTTCGGGATCAGTGATGAACTTATATTTCAACCCCTGTTTATTGGATCCTGTCGGGATATATCTGACAACATTAAGGATTTGATCAATATGCTCCTGCTTCAGTGGTTCGGTTTTGAAGTTCCTGATGCTTCTCCTGTTCCTGACAAGGTTAGTGAATTGATCGGTGGTGATGCCCGGAGCAACAATTCTCCTGTATTCGCTCATATCGACCCTTGTGTTTACTATAGCATCAACCGGACATACTGCGATACAATGGCCGCAATCGCTGCACCCGGCTTCGATTATTTTATAAGGCCTGCCATCATCTCCTTCGCCTATGCGCTTTGAACCACAGACTTTAATACATAATCCGCATCTGGTACAAAGGTCATAATCTATTTTTATGTTCATTTATTTCATTTAGCCGATACAAACTCATTCTGTTCTCTTATTCTGCCTGTCTTTATCCATTCCGGCAGAACAGTCTGCAAAAATAATTTCTTTTCTTGATTAACTGAACCCATATCGAGACCTATATAACTCTGAGCTTTGGATTTAGTGCTGATGTCGGGGTACGGTACCTCCAGGTTATACTCAAGTGAGGATAAAACCCTTGCAAGTTTTATCCTTGCCTCCTGGGCAATAGATATCCCTCCTGCTATGATCCTGCTGAGCTCGACCGGTGAGTGAAAAGAATTGCCATGTCCTGCCGCTGAAAAATCCCATCTCCACTGAGCCCGCCTTATGTCGTTCAGGATATCCTTCATCTGTTCTTCTCCGGCACCTTTGTCCCATGCAGTCTTTGCTTCCACATGGCATCTTACAAGCAGGGTCTCAAGAATATTCCTGGTCTCTATTATTTTGTCCTGACGGCTATAAACATCTTTGATCAGCTGTTGTGTTTCTTCCCTGTGACAGACCTGGCATGAATTGGCAACATTATTCAGGGGGCTTTGTATATGATGATCCGTGAACTTCTGCCCTCCCTCACTGATGAACGGCATATGACAATCGGCACAGGAGACGCCTCTCGACGCATGTACGCCTGAAAGATATATTTCATAATCAGGATGCTGAGCTTTCAGCATGGGAGCCCTGCTCAGGGCATGTGTCCAGTCAGAGAATCCTGTTTCATCATAATATTTTTCAATTTCTTCGGCAGTGGTACCGTTTTTCCATGGAAAGACAAGATACTGCACTCCTTCAAACATTTTCTTGTTGAAATAGTATTCCACATGGCACTGGGCACATACAAGACTTCTCATTTCCTGGTGAGAAACTTTGTTTATATCACGGCCCATCGACGTGAAGGCCTCCAGAAGTGCAGGACGGGATATCCTGAGATTCATTGTTTTTGAGTCGTGACAATCAGCGCAACCTATGGGATTAATTATTTCTGATCCTTTTGTATCCCATGTTTCTTTATAAAACTCTGCAACACCTGTCTTATTCATTAGTCTTGGCACATCGGGGCTTTTGCATGCCCAGCAGGTGTTGGGCTGGGGACTGGGCACACCGTTAACCGGAGCCCCCGTACGCAGGGTTTTTTGAATATCCTCAACTGCATGATAATGTCCGCGACCCTGTTTATAGTCTCTGGAAAAAAGGTATCCGGCCCATAGCACAGCCATGTTTGGTGATTCTTCAAGCATATCGACGGTTGCGCTTCCATTGTATTTGCTCCTGAAGGTCGTATCGGCCGTTAATGTATAAGAGTTATATTCCCTTGGAAAAACCTCACCCCAGATCTCATTTCTCGGTTCATCAGGGGAAAAAGTAATTTCCGGAGTGTATGCGAAAACGGCTTCAGCTCTTCTTTCAATTATTGAAGATGCAAGTAATCCTAAAAAAAATACCACTACGACAGTGATTGTAAAAACAATCCACCCCAACCAGGGCTTTGCTTTTAATAATTCCTGAATTGACTTCATGGTATACGGGATTTAGTTAGTTTTCCTGATTAATAATTCTTTTATCCATTGCGGCACTGGTGATTCCGGGAGAGGCACCCTTGCGTATGGTACGCTTGACAGGCTGTTCACTGTGCCGTGAGGTGTCTCCCGGTGGCATTCCCAGCATTTCCTGCTCATCCTGAAATTGTGTGTCTCCTGGCTATAGTTCCGCAATCTTGTATCTGTAACAAGCTCTTTGTGGCATCTTATGCAATTCCGGTGAACTACCTCCCTGCCGGCATCCTTGATAAAGATGACCTGTGGTTCCTTCCTTAACGTGAAAATAGTGGCATGTCTCAAACCATCCTTAGCTTTAAAAAAATATTTGTTCAGTACATTATTATGGGGGACATGACAATCATTGCAATTTGTTTTCCCGCGATGTGAGCTATGATACCAGGTTGCATACTGTGGAGCCATTATGTGGCAGTTCACACAAGTCTCGGGTTTATCTCCCAGGTATGAAGGAGCATTTGAAATATATAATGAAAAAAAACTCAGGCCTGCAAATATGCCAACCATTAATATTACAGGCAATTTCCACCTGTCAGGAGGTATGATTTTCTTTATCAGATCTATCATTTTATAATGCAATATATCCAATCAAAGAATACTAATCTAATATTTTTCAAAGTTTCTTTCTGAATTATTAAAAGCAGGGAAAATCAGTCCTTTTTGTACCTCATAATAAACTTTCTGACTTTAAATCAATTACGTTTTCAACAAAAAAAATCTTTAAAAAAAACCGTAATTTAGAATGATTCTAAGGTAACAATCGGGTATCAATCCAAATTAAACTTATAGATACTATCTTGGCGGCAACTTAGGTTTATAAGGTTTATTTACGCAAAGAATTTCCCTTCCTTTTCCAGTTGCCGCCTTTCTTTTATTTATATTTAAACCTGATCATTTTAAAACCACATGAAGATGAAAAAGATATTCTTTCCCGTACTGTTATTGCTGCTGCTTGGTTGCTCTTCCGGCAATAAGGATATTATCTTTCATTATTCCGTTCTTAAAGCTCTTGATAACGGGGTTCTTGAGGGCGATATGACTATTGGCCAGTTAAAGAAACATGGTGATCTGGGTCTGGGTACCTATAACCATATGGATGGAGAAATGGTAGTGCTTGACGGCTCATTTTACAGGATCTCTCAGGAAGGGAAGCTATTGAATCCAGGAGATGACACTCTGACTCCGTATTCTATTGTAACCTTCTATAATGAGGATGCGAAGTTCACATTGGAAGGTGATATAACATATCCTTCCCTGAAAGCTCAGGCAGCTGAAAAACTTCCATCCCTTAATTATTTTTACGCCTTCCGGATCACCGGTGAATTTGAATACATAAAGTGCGGAGGGGCAAATGCCCAGAATAAACCATATAACAGATCATTGAATGAAATGCTTGCCGACCGACCGGTTTATGTTGGCAGGAATATCACCGGGACGCTGGTGGGATTCTGGTGCCCTGCATACATAGGTGACATAAATACAGCGGGGTTCCACCTTCATTTTATTTCTGACGATCACACTCTGGGTGGCCATCTGATGGAATTCAGGGCCGGTTCTCTTAACCTGGGCTACGATATCAAGTTTGATTATAAAATAATTCTACCCGATACAGAGATCTTCAGAGATGCTAAATTCAGGAATGAACCAGTAAATTATTAACAAAAAAAATAATATTTACAGTTGAATTTATTAATAAAAGAACTTTATGAAGAATATTTCCTTAATCTCTCTTTTCTTGTTTTGTTTTACTTTACTTACCGCTGCCGGAGTAAATGGTGATTCAAATCAGGGAGCTCCGGCTTATATCTATTTTTTCAGGCTTCCAAATTATTCCGGTTCAGCCGCAAAAATGACAATTAAAGCCAATGGACAACCTGTTGTAAGATTGCGAAATGCTTCTTATTTCAAATATGAAGTACAACCCGGAGATTATGTTTTCTCTACCGGTTCCGGAGAGTCCTCATCGGTTCGTATAAATATTGAATCGGGAAAGGATTATTATATCAAATGTTACATAAATATGGGATTCTGGTCAGGGATACCTATTGTTGAGCTTGTTGACAGGGATTCCGGAAGGGCGAGCATTGACGGGAACAAACTGACTGAACAGGCTTTTGAACAAATTGAAATAAAGGACAGAAAATCAAGGGCAGGGATATTCCTAAGCGGTGGTGCGGGATTTGAATCATACCCCTGGTTTACGGATGAAGATGGGAAAGATGTTAAACTAAGCACCGGCGGAGGTTTTGGAATTGGTGCCGAATTCGGACATCAGTTTGGTAAGAGCCTGGATCTTTCTTTCAATTGTTTTTTTCAGAGCAGCGTCCTTTCAGAAAGATTAAAAAATGCCAGCGGTTCATTTAACAGGCTCGGGCTGACGGTAACACCAGCCCTCGTAATCCCTGTAAAAGGCGGAGAACAACTCCGGTTCAGGATCGGAGCAGGACCCGGGCTGTACAGCATTGGAACAATGAAAATTGATGCCTCTGAAATCATTGGATCCACCTATACTTTTAAATATAAAACGGCCTTTGGATTTCAGAGCTCCTTTTTATTTGAGTCCAATTTCATGGAAAGAGGTTCAATGTCACTCGCAGTAAGATACAGTAATATACGCTATAAATATAATCCCGACGGAAGCTCTCATCTTGTAGCAGATCCTAAACTTACCGGACCCAATGGTTCCGGTATAGATTTTATAATCGGGTATAGTTATTTGTTTTAGTTTCTTACTCATCTGATGAAGATAAGTAACAGTTATAACAGATAGCGACATCAAATTGAATTATTTGTACCCGGACAGGCCTGTCGCTTAATAATGTTAATTTTTATTAATAATGATTTATTTTTTTTATATTTTATCTGCAGAATTTCTTCATTTTCAAATTTAAATATAATTTAGCGGCCATTAAAAAGAACTGTATTATTTTAATTAAACCATTATGAAAAACCATAATAGATTTAACGTATCGGACCTCAAAGGTAAACTGGGAAAAATCAGAGACTGGATGACAGATCATAACATGCCTCCGAAGCTTGTCTTCTTTCTATTGGGTATAATATCCACGATCTGGTTCCTGATAAGGGTTATTCCCAAGCCAAGCCGTGCAACATATCCCTGCATGAGAGTAGCTGCGCCTTTTATGTCAGGGTTTGTGACTTATTTACTTGCAGTTGCCGGATTTACAGCATTATCAAGAAAAATTAAAAGCAGATTCCTCAACGTAAGATATTTTGCTGCCGCCCTGCTTACTTTCGGAGCTATCGTCGTAATGGCAATATCCCCAATAAGAGATTTAATGACCTCCGATCAGACAGGTACATTTGGCGTCGGACCGGATGACGGACCCAATCAGCCATTCGGTAATCCTACCGGAATATTCCCCGGCAGGGTTGTATGGGTATGGAACCCCGATGCAACTAATGAGAAATTCGAACACAATGATTTTGCGAAATATGACTGGTTTGTAAACAAGGAGAATATAAATGAACAGGTCGTTGGTAAGATGTTCAGGGACGGCATCCTGAAACTCACAGGAAAAAACTCTGTCGCCAATGCATGGGATGCAGTATTCCACAACTTCAACACCAAGAAACTTAACAACAACAAAGGCTATACCAAAGGAGAGATGATCTTTGTCAAGATAAACCAGGGTCAATCACGATGGGTGCTGGAGCAGGACGACAAAAATAAAGGTTACTATATTCCCAGGACTGTTGCTCCGGGATCGGAAAGAAGATTGAGGAGTTTCATCCCTACAGAAACATCACCTTATTTTGTGCTTGAACTATTGCGGGAACTCGTGAACGAATGCGGAGTGAACCAGGAAGATATCTGGATAGGTGATCCGATGTGCCCAATCTGGGGTCATAATTATGAAGTATGGGCCAAAGAATTCCCGAAGGTAAAATACATCGATCGGATATCAGATATGCATGGCCGTACACTTATCAAATATTCTGAGAATCCGCTTGTATTCTATGCCGACAAAGTCGACACCGATAAACTTTATGATGTTGTTGAAAAAGCCGATTATTTAATAAATATGACCGTGATGAAACCTCACGGAGCAGCTGGTATTTCACTCACTGCCAAGAGCCATTTCGGTAATATCGGAAGGCCTACAGCAGGTCATCTTCACCGTTCCCATATAGCGAACAGGAGAGAAGGTTCACCAAGTAATGGAGGTTATGGAAAATACAGGGTCTTTGTGGATCTGATGGGGAGTAAATACCTCGGACAGAATACCTGTATCTGGATTGTAGAAGCTTTATTCGGCGGTGGTTCCAGCGAGATAATGGGGCCTGTGAAATATTTCATGCCGCCATTTAACAACGACTGGTGTAATTCACTTTTCTTATCCCTTGATCCTGTTGCAATTGAATCGGTTGGCTATGATTTCCTGAGAACAGAATGGGACGGAACACACACGCATGATGCGGTAAATAATGACTGGGAATCAATGGTAAATACAAAGGGTGTTGACGATTATATACACCAGGTTGCTGATCCATCGAAACGTCCGGCCGACATCTTTTATGATCCGGATAACAGTGGAAAGACATTTGGGAGTCTTGGAGTTCATGAACACTGGAACAATGCTACCGATAAACAATATTCCCGTAATCTGGGTACCGGAAAGGGAATTGAATTGGTTTCGATCCCCGATAATCTTGTTAAAAATGTTAATTGAAATTGTTGTTATTGATAAATCTTATTCAAAAATCCATATCTGAACATGCATAAAAAAAGCATTATTCTAATATCCCTTCTGATACTTACAGGTTTGTTTTATGGATCTGATGCTCAGGCTGAAGTCATTAAACGCTCATTTGGCAAGAAATTACAGCTAAAGAAATTCTATTCCGTAACTGTAGATGATAACAACGTAAAATGGTTTCTGACTGAATCCGGGATAGTAAGCTTTGATGGTAAGAAGTGGATTCTCCAGAACAAGAACACTCAGCTTCCTAAGTCAGATGTGAAGGACATTGAGTTTGTTAAGACATCATCCGGCCGTAAGATCTGGGTAGCCAGTCCGGAAGGTGCAGCCCTTGTATCTATCCCTGTTGATAAGAAGAAGCCTGTAAATACATATAATACTGAAAATTCACCCTTATTAAGCAGCAATGTAATGTCTGTTGCTGCCGGTGCTAATTCATTAAGCTGGATAGGAACAGAAAAAGGGGTTTCTGCCATCAGGGGCGACAAATGGCTTGATTATGCTTATCTGGAACAATATCCCCAGGAGTTGTTCAAAGAACATCCAATTACCTCACTGGCCACAAGCACAGACGGAGATTCTCTTTATGTTGCAACAGTTGGTGTCGGTGTATTAAGAGTTTACAGAAACAAAGTTGACGGTATCTCCGGAGCATCTGACTATGCTCAGTGGGGGCCTATTTATATGCCATCCGACAATGTTTACAGCATATGCATAGCTCCAGATGGTACTCAATGGTTCGGCACTGATATGGGAGTTGCCAGGCATACAGGATATAACACTCTCGCAAACTGGACCGTTTTCGACACAAAAAATGGCCTTATCAATAATTTCGTTCAGGCAATTGCTGTTGATAAAGATGGGAAAGTATGGTTTGGAACTAAAAACGGAATTTCTGTTTTTGACGGATCAAAATGGACCGCAATAACGGAAAAAGAAGGACTTACCAGCGGTAATGTGCTTTGCATAACAGTCGATAAAGATGGAGTAATCTGGATCGGAACTGATAATGGAGTTACCTGTTTCAATAAGGGAGTCTTCACTAATTTCAATTGAAAGAAAAAATTCTATTTAACAGCTGAAATGAACAATTCCTGTGTGGCAATTGTTACAACACTGAACATAGAATAAACTCATTATTTATTTAGTTAAATACCGCCAAAGGAATGGATAAAATCAATAGACGTAAATTTATTGAAAGAGCATTATTATACAACGGTTCCATTGTTCTGGGAGGATTCTGGTTCGCTCCCACCCTGGAAAATCTTTTCTTTCAGTCTGCATCAGATTACTATCTTCCAATACAACCAAATAATCCTGCCATAGCCAGGTACGAGAAAAAATGCAAAGGCTGCCGGGAATGTATTGCTGTTTGTAAAGACGTACAGAAGGTTTACGGTAACTATAAGGCATCAAAAACACATCATGTTTGTATTCATTGCGGAGCTTGTATTTCCCATTGCACCCATGGCGCCTTGTCGGAAAAATATAACTGGCAGGATGTACTTCAGGCAATAGACGATCCTTCAAAAATTGTTATAGCATCTATCTCACCATCAGTACCTGCAGGCATTGGCGATTACTTTGGGATTCCTTCAGGTTCATACCTGTCTGAGGATATAACAGGAGCTTGCCGTAACCTGGGTTTTGACTATGTCCTGGACACCAATTTCAGTGCTGATCTTACGATAATGGAGGAAGCTCATGAGCTTCAGAAGCGTATTGAGGGAAAAGTGAATATGCCTCAGTTTACAAGCTGCTGTCCTGCCTGGGTAAAATATGTTGAGATCTTTTATCCTTCTCTTATTAATCATTTATCAACGACGAGAAGCCCGATCGGTATGCAGGGAGCGATGGTCAAAACATATTTTGCGCAAAAGAAAGGCATTGATCCCAAGAATATTATTCATGTTGCAATAGCTCCATGTACGGCAAAAAAATACGAAATCACGCGCGAGGAACTTATGACAAACGGTCTGCGCAGTACCGATATAGCAATAACAACAAATGAGCTGGCTATTATGCTGAAATCGCGCAATGTAGAATTGTCTGCCAGAAAAGAGCCTTTTGATCAGTTCATGGGAACAGCTTCGGGAGCCGGTAAATTATTCGGAAATACCGGAGGGGTAATGAGTGCTGCAATACGTACTGCACATTTTAACATGACAGGAAAAAATCCGGCTGCTGACCTGGTGGAACTAAAACAGATCCACGGACTGGAAGGCCTGAAAACTGCTACAGTAAACATAGGAGGGAAAGCACTTAAGGTTGCTGTATGTTATGAGATGAGAAATGCCCAGATCCTTCTTGATCAGGTTGCCAGCGGTTCATGCGAATATGATTTCATCGAAGTAATGTCATGTAAGGGCGGCTGTATAGGTGGTGCAGGACAACCCACATCCGACATCAACAACCTTGAAGCCCGGATAAAAGCTTTAAGTACAGCTGACTCACAGGCTGCTACGCGTTTCTGCCACGAAAATCCTGAGATCATCTCAATATACAAAGATTTCATCGGCAAACCGGGAGGTACAATTTCAGAACAATATCTTCACACTCATTTTACCGATAAATCCAGCTTGCTGGAACCGATATTGGCGCAAATGCAGCTTGAACCGGCGGTCTGATCCCATCATTCGCCAGTAACTCCTGACACCGGATATTTGCCGTCCGGTTGAAAATGTGAATTCTGATAATACTGAAAGTATGAATTGTAAACTTATCAGTTACTTAAGAATATCTGCATTGGGTCTGGCATTTTTAATAGTCCTCACCGGGTTTCTTCTTACCGAAGATCCTGACCAACCTGAAGGCATCCCGACAGGGATAAATCCGGGAAGAGTCGTATGGGCCTGGAACCCGGATGCAACAAATGAGAACTGCCTGTCAACCGCTGATAACTGCGACTGGTACTGGAAACCTGAAAACATAAATGAGGAAGTTGTGGCACGTATGTTCAGGGGTGCCTTAAATAAACTTACAGGAGACTCGCTGATCACTTCTTCATGGATTAAGCTTTTTATATACTTTAATTCCAGGAAATCAGGAATCAATAAAGGTTATTTAAAGGGAGAAAAGATCTTTATCAAAATAAACCAGGGCCAGTCGAGATGGCTCCTGACACAGGAAGAAAAAGATAAAGGATATTATATCCCTGAAGTACTCAAACCATCTGACCAGTCCCGGAAACTGAACCTGATCCCGGTAGAGACAAATCCCTACATTGTGCTTGAACTGCTAAGGGAACTCGTAAATGAACTCGGAATTGATCAGGCTGATATTGCCGTAGGTGATCCTTTTTCTCATATTTATGGGCATAATTATGAAATCTGGTCAAGTGAATTCCCGGATGTCATTTATACTGATAAAAGCTCATCAGAACATGGCCGGACCGTTGTGAAACCGTCAGAAACTGACCTGATACATTTCTCAGATAAAAGTTACTCAGATAGAATTTATGATGTCGTCGAGCAAGCTGATTATATTATCAATGTCGCTAATTTACGCACACATGGTGCTGCATTGATCTCTTTCACTGCAAAAGGTCATCTTGGAAGCATCACAAGCGAGACTGAAAGATTGCTTCACTACTCACACCTGGCAAAGAGAAAAGATGGTGCAGCTTATGAGGGTTACAAAAAGTACAGGGCACTTGTAGATATAATGGGCAGCAGATATCTCGGACAAAACACTATGCTGAATATTGTTGACGCTTTGTTTGGCGGAGGATCAGACGAAACAAAAGGACCTGTAAAATATTTTATGCCCCCCTTCAACAACGACTGGTGCAACTCACTCTTTCTGTCTCAGGATCAGGTTGCTATCGAATCGGTCTGTTACGATTTCATGCGATCTGAATGGAACGGGGTCAATAAGCACAGTCCTATAAACAACAGATGGGAGATCTTACCTGACCGTGACGGAATTGATGATTACCTTCATCAGGCTGCAGACAGTAAAAACTGGCCGGAGGGATTGATCTACGACCCCGACAGAAGCGGAAAGCCTCTGTCAAGCCTGGGAGTGCATGAACACTGGAATGATCCGGAGAAAAAACAATACTCGCGTAATACGGGAAAACTGTCAGGAATTGAGCTTATCTCAATACCTGACAGCCTTGTAAATTAAAATGAATGCAGGAACAGTTTATATATTTTCTGTCACTTTTAAAATTTTCAGTCCGCCCAGTCCTGTAGCAACGAATACATAATTATCTGATGCCTCGACGAAATTGACTGAGGCACCAAGATCTATATTACCTAACAGAGTCAGGTTCCCTTTAAGATCCATTTTAGCAATATCAAGTCCTGCCGCTCCATTTGCTATATACACCCATCCGCCATTAGCTATTGATACCCCGTTTGTAACATAGTCCCATTCCTTAGCCTCATCCTGAATGACAGGCCTTGGCAATGCAGAAACCGGAACTGAAGATGAGATATTCAGATTGAAGCATTTAAGACCATCTTCTCCCAAAGCAACGAGTGCAAAATTACCAGTACATTTTGTGCCTTTAGTAACAATGGTGCCTCCTGTTTCGTAGCACAATCTTACTATTGATTTAGCTTCCGGATCAGTTGCCCCTCCGATTTCTGAATCCCATACACCCGGGCCATAAAGGTGTCCGGGATTTCCACCCAGCGCTACAGTGTAATTTTTGTTGACATCAACAGAACGTGCATTCTCGATGCTGTAGAAATTCAATTCACTCAATTCCTTATTAAGTACTGTTAATCCTCCGCCTGTACCGGATGTAATATAGATCTTATCCTTAAAGAACCTTACATCTGTTCCCACATAACCTTTTAAATCAAATACCTGCCTTGGATTATTGTTTTGCTCAAACTGGTTGTCTGCATTGAGAGTCATTCTCTCTGCGATTGCAGGAGACGTCAGAAGCGGGTTCCCTTCTTCTGCCCCGGCAAACCACAGAAAATTATTGAAGCCGGGAACTTTTGGTTCTATATCGATAGAGCTGACATCTTTACCAAAATTGGTTTCCGGATTTATAAATATTACGTTTGAAATTAATTTAGGATCAGTAGCGGGATTAATGTCAACTATATCGATACCTCCCAGATATCTCTCTCCCTGGGTATTATAACCTATATAAGCAAATCCGTCAGTTATCCTTATATGCGATGCCTGCAGCGTCTCCTTTTTATACCTGGGGGATTCCAGGTCAGCAATTACTTGAATATCTATTGAAGAAGCCAGGCTTCCTTTCAAATCCGGATCCGGATCATAAAAAGTATACAAAAGAGGACTCTTAGTAAATTCGATCCTTTCATTCAGAGATATTAAGTTATTGTCTATAATCTTACCATCATTTGAACCTTCAGAGGAAAAAGGATCAATTGTTTCGTTTTTTTCACAGCTTATCAATGCAACCAGTAGTGTTGTAAATACCAGCCATAAAATCTTTTTCATCGCTTTACTTTTAATTTATTCTTGTTGTTTTGTAATTTCAATAAATAATGATCTGCGTAATAAAAGTTTCTTACAATATCATCAGAGACAAAATTATGATAAAATAATACTCTCTGCAAATAGCTAATGCCCATTTAGTGGGCTTATGAGATGGTTTTGGAAGGTGTCCGTCAATGAAATCAGGCGGATCAATTCCGGGTGAATTCAATTAATAAACAAAAAAGGCTTATTCATCAAAATCACAGGAATTTTTGACAAATATTGATTCTCAGGAGGTATAATTCTGCATTCTTTCAGTTGTGATTATTAACTCGATTTAGGAACAAAAATAAATTTCATTCCCAGAAGGTTCGAAAAATCAACACCCGCTTCTTCCATATCGGTATCCCCTTCATCATAGCACCATTCAACGTTAACAGGGATATTTGCCTTATGAAGCTTCTCAAGCTCAGATAAAAGATCAAAAAAGAATTTTGCAGAAGATGAATTAAAATATGAAAGATTAAACCGAAATCTTAGCGGATTATCATTATTGTAGATTTTCGAACCATCGGACAGTAATTCCTCAATGAATTTATTGATCCATTCTATAACAGGATAATACATCATACGGACATCTTCAGGAGATGATGTTCCCTCGATTACAAATATATTCTTATCCGGGATGAATTTTATTGAAGGAGTTCTTTGTCCTGGTTCTATTATAAAATCCTGCATTTACTTTAATCTTTATTTAAATAAACAAATTTAATTTTTACAGATAATTACAAAATTAAAAATTCTTCGATATCCTTTGGTAAGCCTTTCCATGTTTTTCAATACTCAAGCTCTTTCAAAAAAAACCGGCTTCTGGCCGGTTTTTTTTGTTGACCCACCTGGGCTCGAACCAGGACTCTGCGGAACCAAAATCCGACGTGTTGCCAATTACACCATGGGTCAATGAGATATATTCCAACGATGCAAAGCTAAATAAAATTTTTGTGATAGCGATTTTATCAGGCAAATCGGCTCTGTCGCGTATCAGCTGTCCGTCAGTGATACTTCCTCGTAAAACCGGTCATTCATCGAGTTTACCTCGATAAAAGAGAAAGGACAATTCACAAGAGATCTTATAATAAGGCCCAGCTCACACATATCCTCATCCCCTCTTTCAAAATGCCAGCGTATCTCAACATTTTCTGCAAGCTGCCTTTTTGCCGATAACTCTCTCAATATTATATAAAGCCATTTCGTCGATCCGGTGTTGATATATTCAAATCCCAGATCGATCTTCGTCTTTCCTGTCCATGACTTACTAAATTCCCTGATCCAATTGATGACCGGCTCATAGAAAGTAGAAGGATTTTCAATTATCGACCGTCCCATTATAAAGATCCTTTCGTTATTCATGACAACCTTCGGAGATCTCCTTGTTTGTTTTATTTTTAATGTATCAGGGTACATAGATATGGAATGCCACCATCAATAATTTAAAACTAAAATAATCTATTGCCTTTTCCGGTTTATTAGTAGTATGTAAAATTAAAAAAAGAGGAAGATTATGCAAATTTTATTTGGAGGTTTCCTGATTGAACAGGGAGGGTTCTTCCCATAATGTCGGGTGTTCGTCTTCAAATCTCTTAAGGATAGCTCTCATCACTGTTTCCCTGAAAAATTCAGAACGGTTCTTAACCCTGTAGCGTTCGCAATAGATGCCCAGGGCTTTCAACTCCCTGTTATTCAGCATCACTGAAAGCTTGTTGGTTCTTTTCAACTTCTCTTCCTTGTATGTTGAATGCCTCACGAAATGGCGATTTCTGATTTCATGTTAAAAATAAAAAATCGGGACATCAGAACGCGACAGAATTCAAAGAGTTTGTTAACAGAATAAAAAAAGCCAGATTCTAATTATCTGGCTTTCTGTGTGTTAATATATTTAAAACTTTATCTCATGTATATCCCCTTGTATCTCCCGTGATATTTCCACTCTTCCTGTTTCATGCTTTGCCCGCACTACCCAGTACATTGATTATCTTATGCTTGTACAACTCTTTAAGTTTATCGCGGGCCGGACCAAGATAGTTTCGCGGATCAAATTCACCGGGTTTTTCTACAAACACTTTCCGGATTGCAGCAGTCATTGCTAACCGCCCGTCGCTGTCGATATTGATCTTGCAGACAGCTGAACTTGCTGCACGTCTCAGCTGATCTTCAGATACGCCGGCAGTATTCTCCATTTTCCCTCCATATTTATTGATCTCATCGACAATATCCTGGGGAACAGATGAAGCTCCATGAAGTACAATTGGAAATCCCGGGATACGCCGTTCACATTCTTCGAGAATGTCGAAACGCAATGGAGGAGGAAGCTCTCCCGGTTTAACCTTGAATTTAAAAGCCCCGTGCGATGTGCCTATTGAGATGGCAAGTGAGTCAACGCCTGTTTTCTTTACAAAATCCTCTACCTCCTCGGGTCTTGTATATGATGTGTGTTCAGAAGATACTTCATCTTCAATGCCGGCAAGTACTCCAAGCTCACCTTCCACAGTGACATCAAATTTATGAGCAAGCTCAACAACCTGCCTGGTTACCCTTACATTCTCCTCATACGGAAAATGTGATCCGTCGATCATTACAGAAGAAAACCCGGTTTCAATACATGATTTACATGTCTCGAATGAATCACCATGGTCAAGGTGAAGAACAATAGGTACCGGATACCCCAATTCCTTTGAATATTCCACTGCCCCTTTTGCCAGGTACTGAAGAAGTGTCTGATTGGCATATTTTCTTGCACCCTTTGAGACCTGAAGTATCACCGGGGATTTCGTTTCAACGCAGGCCCCGATTATTGCCTGCATCTGCTCGAGATTATTAAAATTAAATGCCGGAATGGCATATCCGCCCCTGATTGCATCCTTGAATAATTCTCTCGAATTTACAAGGCCTAACTCTTTATAATGTAACATAACTTTAATGAACTTAAAATGCGGCGAAAGATAATTATTTTAGCTTTAGGGTCAAAAGTTTTTTCTGCAACAGCTCTTCCTGATCAGGGAAAAACAAGATATAATGCACCTTTTAACCGAATTCTTCATGAGGAATGAAGATATTATGTAACTTCGTAATTTTATTTTTTGAATTATAATAGCTGAATGTAATTTAGATTTGATGCAGCGCTGAAAGAATATTCACGTATTTATAATTGAATCACGAAGCGATCGTAGTTAAATAATCAAACAAGATGAGAAAACTTTTCTCTTTCATTCTTACCTGGCTAATTATATCTCCGGGAGTAATATTTTCTCAGGAGAAGTTATGGTCTCTTGAAGAATGTATAAGATATGCAATTGATAATAATATTCAGATCAAGCAACAGGTCCTCCAAACCAGGTACCAGGAAAACATACTTTTACAGTCGAAGCTGAACCTGTTACCAACCCTTAACGGGCAGGCAACCCATAATTATTCTTTCGGACGTGCTCTCGATGAAACAACCTATGAATATACCGAGAACCAGAATATCCAGTCAAACAGCTTCTACGCCGGAGGAAATCTGAATCTGTTCAGGGGGCTTCAGAATTTTAACACTATCAAAAGGAATGAATATCAGCTTCTTGCAAGTGAACTGGATCTTGAGACAATAAAGAACAGTATCTCAATGAATATTGCTCTCGCCTATCTTCAGATACTTCTGAACAGGGAACTTGTTTCAGCAACAGAGAATCAGCTCCAGATAACAAAACAGCAGATAGACAAAACAAACAAGATGTTCATTGCCGGGAGTGTGGCCAAAGGGAATCTCCTTCAAATAGAAGCCCAGGCGGCAAGTGAAGAATTACAGCTAATAAATCTGAAAAACCAGCTGGACATATCGTACCTTACCATTACCCAGATGCTTGAACTTGGATCTCCTGCAGGTTTTCAGATTGTGATCCCGGAAATACAGATTGACACAAATACACTCATATCGGAAAATGTAGATGATATTTTTGACCTTGCCCTGAAAACCCGGCCCGAAATAAAAAGTGCTGAAATGAATCTTACAGCCAGCGAATATGATCTTAAAATAGCCAACGGAGGCAGGAGTCCGAGCCTGTCAATGAATCATTCTGTTACAACACGTTATTCCGATATTGCAATTAAGATGAGCAACCCCACTGAAAACTACAAGTTCTCCGAACAGTTGAATGACAATCTGAATTACGGAGTGGGGTTTTCTCTTTCAATCCCGATACTTAACGGATGGCAGGTCAACAGGAATATCGCTAATTCGAGGATTTCGATAGAGAACAGCCGTTATGCGCTTGAAGGAGAAAGGAAAAACCTCTATAAGAATATCCAGCAGGCTCTTGCTGATGCAACAGCCGCATTAAAGAAGTACACAGCCAGTATAAAAGCTGTCGCTTCCATGGAAGAGTCTTTCAGGTATACCGAACAGAAATTCAATGTGGGGATGGTGACACCTGTTGATTATAATGCAGCTAAGACACAGCTTCTTAATGCACAGTCGGATATGTCGCAGGCTAAATATGAATATGTCTTCAAAACGAAAGTTCTTGATTTCTATAAAGGATTACCACTCAATTTGAATCAAATAAAATAATCATATCAGGTCTTATACCATGAAACAAAAGAAAATACTTAGGATCCTCATTATAGTTGTCGTTGTTCTGCTTGTGTTTGCAATTATCGGGAAAAAAGCAGGATGGTTCGGGAAAGCTGCAACAGTTAAGGTTGCTGTTGAATATGCTGTCAGACGGGAGATAACTGAAACCATAACTGCAAACGGAAAAATCCAGCCCGAGAAGGAAGTAAAGATTACTCCGGATGTTTCCGGGGAAATTGTGGAGCTTAACGTCAGGGAGGGAGACCAGGTAAAAAAGGGAGCACTTCTTCTGAGAATCAAGCCCGATGTTTATATATCACAAAGGGACCGGTCGCTTGCAGCAATAAGTTCAGCAAGGGCTCGTCTGGCCCAGGCTGAGGCTCAGTTTACCCAGGCTGAACTCGCATTTGGCAGAACCAGACAGCTCTTTGCCGAACAGACAATCTCCAAATCTGAATTTGAACAGGCCGAAGCATCATATAATGTGGCAAAAGCTGAGGTCGACGCCGCCAGATTTTCAGTCGTCAGTTCAGAAGCTTCATTGAAAGAAGCAAATGAGAATCTTATCAAGACCTCGATAAATGCTCCGATGTCAGGAACTGTTTCAATGCTTCTTGTAGAACTAGGAGAAAGAGTCGCCGGTACCAACCTGATGGCCGGTACTGAGATACTGCGTATTGCCGATCTGTCACGAATGGAAGCCCGGGTTGAAGTCAATGAAAATGATATTGTAAGGGTCAGCCTTGGAGATACAGCTCTTATTGAGGTTGATGCTTATCTTGACAGGAAATTCAAAGGGATAGTGACTGAGATAGCAAACTCAGCAAAGACAACAGGTACATCAGCAGACCAGGTAACCAATTTTGATGTTAAGATCTTTGTCCTGCCGGAATCTTACAAGGATCTTGAAACTGCAGGTGGCAATCCTTTCAGACCTGGGATGTCGACGACTGTTGAGATCCTGACGGAAACAAAACAGAATATCCTCACTGTACCAATACAATCAGTAACAACAAGGACCGATACAACAGAAACAAGGTCAAGTACTTCCAGGGATGATATACGTACAATAGTCTTTTCTACTGACGGTAAATATGCTTATGCAAAAGACGTGAAAACCGGGATACAGGATAACAGCTATATTGAGATTATTTCAGGCATTGAAGACAGCGTCAGGGTGGTTTCAGCACCATTCAGTGCGATAAGTAAAAAATTATCAGACAGCACTCTTGTAGAGATAGTAAAAAAGGATGATCTGTATAAAGAGAAATAGGTCGCAGATTCCGGCCCGGGGGCTATGATATTATGTCTTGAAACTGCTACAACAATCTGTTCTGTCGCGGTATGCAACAGGGAGCAGGTAATTATGGCAAGAGAAAGTGACAAGGATAAATCTCATGCCTCTTCACTCACCATTCTTATAGGTGAAATACTGAATAAAGCTGATATAAGAGCAAGTGATCTTGAGGCCATTGCTGTAAGCAAAGGTCCCGGATCATACACCGGATTAAGAATAGGAGTTTCTACTGCCAAGGGAATTTCATACGCAACTTCTATTCCATTGATAGGTATCGATACAACAATCTCAATGTTTTATGGATTTAAGGATCTGATCAGGAATAAATATTCATTAAATCCAGGTGATCTCTTCTGTCCGATACTTGATGCCCGCAGGATGGAAGTTTATTATTCTGTTATTAATTATGAAGGTAAGGTTGTCAGGAGCACCCGTGCCGAGGTCATCACACAGGATTCATTCAAAGACCTTCCAGGAGAACCCCGGATCTTCCTATTTGGAAATGGTGCAGACAAATGCAGGGAAGTAGTAACCCGTGGGAATATTATTTTTTATAATGATTTCAGATTATCGGCTTCATTTATGCAAATTCCGGCATACGAAGCGTTAATTGAAAAACGTTTTGAGGATGTGGCATATTTTGAACCATTTTATTTAAAAGACTTTTTAACCTCCTCACCCGTTAAAAACATATTAAACAAATAAATTGGTCCGCAAATTGTCTGGTGATTGTTATAAAAACATTATGAAGAGATTTCTTTCTGTCATCTGCTCTGTAACAATATTGATAACTGCTGCCACAAGCCAGATCACTGCCTATCAGCCTGGAGAGAGGATATTATACACTATTCATTACGGGCCTATTACAGGAGGAGAAGTAACGCTTGAATTGCAGAAGGATACGGCTTCCGGGACAGAACTCTGGCATTCAGTCCTCGACGGGAAGACAGTCGGACTTGTAGATGCCCTGTTTGAAGTAAGGGATATATACGAGAGCTTTATAGATCCTTACAGCGAACTGCCTGTCAAATCCATCCGGAACATCAAGGAAGGCAGATACAGGAGATATAATGTTGTTCTTTTTGATCATACAACACGGCCGGATTCTGCAATTCTGACAAGCGATCTCACAGGGATCCATATTGCCGAAAAAGGGATCCACGATATACTTTCATGCTTTTACTGGTTTCGCAACCGTATACTCCCCGGTATTGATAAAATAAAAATCGGGGATGTAATAACTATAACGACATGGTTTACCGACGAACTTTACCCTGTTTCATTAAAATACATTGGCAGTGAAGAAATTAAGACAAAGGCAGGAAAATTAAAAGCATACAAATTCAATCCGGCTACGGAAGTGGGAAGACTATTCAAAACGGAAGAGGATATTACTATCTGGTTTTCAGCCGATAAAAATTTTATTCCTGTTAAAATTCGTTTTAATATCTTTGTGGGTGCTTTTATGGTTGAGCTGGTAAGCTATGAAGGTTTGGTTTACCCGCTTGAAATAAAAAAGAGATAGTTTAATTTTTAAGAGATTTATGGCTACTACTGCAGACTTCAGGAATGGGATGGTGATTGAGTTCAACAACGACCTTTACACAATCGTACAATTTCAGCATGTTAAACCGGGCAAGGGACCGGCTTTTGTAAGAACAAAACTAAAGAGCATTAAAACAGGAAGGGTGCTTGATAACACTTTTTCATCAGGGACAAAAGTGAATGTTGCGAGAGTTGAAAGACGTCCATATCAGTATTTGTATAAAGATGATATCGGGTATTATTTTATGCATCGCGAAACATACGAGCAGATCCATGTTGAGGAATTTGTGATAGATAATCCGGAATTCCTTATGGAAGGACAAAATGTTGAGGTTGTTGTTCATGCCGATACAGAGAATGTTCTGTCAGTTGAACTGCCTCAGTTTGTTGTAATGGAAGTTGTTTATTCCGAGAAAGGTCTTAAAGGGGATACTGCTACAAATGCTTACAAACAGGCAAAACTGGAGAACGGCAGTACCATTATGGTTCCCCTCTTCGTCAATACCGGAGATAAAATTAGAATTGATACCCGCGATAAGGTTTACGTGGAAAGGGTTAAAGGCTAATACTTCAGATGGAAGATAAAAGGAATCTGTCCGACAGGTTAAAAATATCCAAATTCAAGCTGGATTCGCTTCTGGATATAACTACGTCGATCAATGCCAATCTTCCTACCGAGGAACTCCTTGCCAAATATGAATCCATACTGAGGGAAAACCTGGGGATCGGCAAGATACTGATCCTTAAACGATCTGACACCTGGGAATGCCTTATGAACGGGGGTTTCCCGAAAAATCTTGAGACAATTGATGTCGAATCACGACTACTGGATTATGATGATATAACATACGTTTCGCCTGAAATGGGGTTTGAAGGCGTGGATATAATTGTTCCGGTATTCAACAACAACGTTCACCTGGCATTTATTTTTATCGGCGATATCGAGGAAGAGGGAGAAGGCATGAGCCCGGTACTCAAGCACCTTACATTCATCCAGACAATTTCAAGTATAATTATAGTAGCGATTGAAAATATCAGGCTTCATAAGGAGAGCCTCCGACAGGAAGCTCTTAAAAAAGAGCTTGAGCTTGCCTCAAGGATGCAGAAAATGCTGATCCCCGATAACAGTCATATGCCCTGTAATCCTCAGATAGCTGTAACCGGGTTTTATCATCCCCACTATGAAGTGGGTGGAGATTATTACGACTGCATTAAGCTTTCTGAGACAAAAACCGGTCTATGTATCGCTGACGTATCGGGAAAAGGAATATCAGCCGCCCTGCTGATGTCGAATTTCCAGGCCAGCTTAAGGGCACTCCTAACAGCCGAGATCCATCTTGAAACACTTATACATAAGCTTAATTCATTAGTGATTTCAAATGCAGCAGGTGAAAGATTCATAACATTCTTTATTGCCCGGTACGACCACAGGAAAAGAACTCTTGAATATATCAATGCCGCACATAACGCTCCTGTATTGTACTATACTGAATCAAATGAGGTTGTGCATCTTAATTCATCTTGTGTCGGTCTTGGTATGCTCGATGAGATACCTGTCGCCAACAGGACAGAGATTCGCATAAAAGAATATTCTAAAATTGTCTGCTATACCGACGGCCTTTCAGAGTTAAAAGGTGAAGACGGAAGGGAGATCGGTACAAGGGAGATAATCCGTCATATATCAAATAAAGATCCCGTGGAACAGAATCTGGAGGCGATGATCAGGAAACTCGGAATCCCTGATACAAATCCTTATCTTTTTGATGATGTCTCTATAATAGCCGCTGACCTACGATAGAAATCAGACGGCCCTTATCAGATAGTAGTTTTTCTTGCCTTTCTGGATCAGGAGATATTTATCATTCAATAACTGGTCCTCTCCGATCAGGATTTCCGGATCATCGATTTTCTTCTTGTTAAGGCTCACACCACCACCCTGCACCATCCTTCTAAGCTCACTTTTTGAACCGAAAACCTGCGAATGTTCGGCACAGAGAGATGTGAACGTAACACCACCGACAAGTAAATTCCTGTTAATATCGAATGCCGGGACACCATCAAAGACTGAAAGGAATGTCGATTCATTCATCTTTCTCAGGGTTTCCGTTGTACCCTTCCCGAAAAGTATCTGTGATGCTTCAACTGCCGATTGGTAATCATCGCGTGAGTGAACCATTACAGTAACTTCCTCGGCAAGTCTTTTTTGAAGAATTCTCTCGTGTGGTGAATTATTATGTTCTGTAATCAGCTTCTCGATTTCATCGCGCCCGATAAGGGTAAATATTTTAATATATCTTGCAGCATCCTCATCTGAAACATTCAGCCAGAACTGGTAAAAATTATATGGTGATGTTTTTTCCGGATCAAGCCATACATTGCCCGATTCAGTTTTTCCGAACTTGGTGCCATCAGATTTTGTGATCAGCGGACATGTAAGAGCGAAAGCTTCCCCTCCGGTCTTACGCCTGATAAGCTCTGTTCCGGTTACAATATTGCCCCACTGATCTGATCCTCCCATCTGCAATCTGCATCCTATTTCATTATACAGATGCAGGAAGTCATAGCCCTGAACAAGCTGGTAAGAGAATTCCGTGAATGACATTCCTTCACGTGAATCTGATCCCAGTCTTTTCTTAACCGAATCTTTCGACATCATATAGTTGACTGTTATATGTTTGCCTATCTGCCGGATGAATTCAAGGAATGAGAAATCCTTCATCCAGTCATAATTGTTAACCATAACAGCCTTATTCTTTATACCCGATTCAAAATCGAGGAATTTTGAAAGTTGTTTCTTAATTCCTTCCTGGTTCCTGCGCAGGGTAGCCTCGTCGAGAAGGTTTCTTTCTTCTGATCTTCCGGAGGGATCTCCAATCATTCCTGTTGCACCACCAACAAGGGCTACAGGAATATGCCCTGCCCTCTGAAAATGTACCAGTAACATAACCTGAACCATATGACCGATATGCAAGGAATCGGCAGTCGGATCAAACCCTATATACCCTGCTGCAATCTCCTTTTCAAGCATCTCCTCAGTTCCCGGCATGATATCATGCACCATACCTCTCCACCTGAGTTCTTCTACAAAATTCATACACTGTAAGTTTAGAGAAATGCAAATATAGTAAACACGATCAAATTATGATCTCGGTGGGTTTTTCTTCAGGCTTGTTCTTTTTTTTCAGCCTGTCAAAACTCTGGTTAAAATTACCTTCTCCGAGTACAGGGAATATAGCCGGAACAATATCCGATATCGGATTATATAGTTTGGATCTCCCGATTTTCTCCTTATTGATAAACGGTCTACGGGCATCGATGGCGTTCAGTACGCAAAATACAACACTCAGGATCAGCACGTTTTTGATAAGTCCGAATAATATACCAAGTATCTTGTTAAGAAAGCCGAGAGACACCGAATCGACAACCTTGTCGGCCAGTATGCCGACAAAATGAATGATGACAACTATCACTCCGAAGGTGATCAGGAAGGCTATTATTCCGACGTACTGACCGCTCATATCGAACCATTCATACAGTTTCCCTGCGGTGAAAGTGGAGAATTTTATTGCGCCCCAGATACCGATCACAAGAGCTGCCAGGGCTGCAACTTCTTTCACAAAACCATCGATAAAACCGCGGACAAATGCGATTCCAAGGATAATAAGTATAACAATGTCAATCCAGTTCATGTCTTATTAATTGAAAGAGTGAAAGTATGAAACTAAAGTGATTAATCAAAATGATGGACAGCGAAACGGCGTTAAGGCATTACGGCGTAAAGGCGTTACGGCATTAAGGCTGCACAAAGGGATTCCCCCTTTGAAGGGGGTTAGGGGGATGTAAGAAATGGCTCTGGGAGTAGTGATTTGGAAAAGGTATTACATTTTTACTGGTTCCGGGAAAAGATGATCAGGTTGGGAATGAGAAAAAAAAGATATATTTTTGCGAGCTGAATGGTCCTATAGTTCAATGGATAGAACGGAGGTTTCCTAAACCTTAAATCCAGGTTCGATTCCTGGTGGGACTACAGTTGAACCCTGTATACAGTTGATATACAGGGTTTTCTGTTATTAACAACCAGAAATAGTATAAAATTAACAACCAAAATTAACAACCAGAAAGATAAAAATATTATATTTTTCTCACCCCGACTGATTAAAACAAAATGCCATTGTAAATCAATTATATACAATGGCATTTTTCTTTGTAGTAGAAAAAGTTGTAGAATAATAATATATCGCTTTTATCTGATTCTCCCACTTCGTCTCCTGCCAATGGCTTATTTTCCTTTCATTATCAAATCTTAAACACATACAATGGATTTCACCCATACTATAAGGGTTTTACCAAGTCTTTCTGAGACTTTCATTTAATTGAGTTTCAATGTAATTTTATGGGTAAACTTAAAACTTGCACTCATGGAAAATCCCTTCGAAATTCTTGACCAAAGATTATCTTCAATCGAAGAAAAACTCGACAACCTAATCCAAAGAATCGAGAACCAGAAAGACACTTCTGTTCTCGACCCAACATGGGTAACCACAAAGCAACTCTCTGAACATCTCGGTATTTCAACTGCTGCTGTGACTAATATCAGGGGCACAAAAATACCTTATTATAAAATCGGTGGCAGAATCTTATTCAAACGTGAAGAAGTGGACGAATACATCCAGAAATCCCGATATATGAATGGTAGAGATAATTTGGATGAGTATTTAAAACGACATCACTGAAGAGAAATTGAGGAACAGAAGAAATACGAATTTTTAAACTCAATTGAAATGGAAGAAAATGATAATTCCCCGCTAAGTCGGGAAGATAAAATATTGTCTGAACTCAAGCAGTTAAAGATGCTGTTTACAGTTCTTTTGGGCACGGAAGACTTACCAGTCAAAGAAAAATTCTCAAGAGCAGCCATAACCAAAGCAGCAAGCGAATTCAAAAAAATGCAAGCAGAACGGGGGGAATGGGTGGAGAACAGTGAAGTAAGTACGATTATTAAACATGCTCCTTACTATCCTGCAAAAATACTTATTGAAGAATTCAAATTCAAAAATTACTTCAAGAGAGGTAGTACATATTATTTAAAAAGAAGAGACCTAATAGACCTAAATAAGGAACTGAAGAAAAGAAATATCAATCTTGAAACTTACAGCAATTTATTGCAGGACAGGGAAAAGTTCCAGAAATATATCGACAATATTTCTCAACCTGAGAGAAGTAAGAAAAGAAGAAGATTTACAATACCTGAAGGACTTGAGAATATATTTTCACGACCGTACTCGCCTCCAAATGAGGAATTGGTGAGGAATGAGATTAAGACGTTATGGGAAGAATATGAGAAATATAATTTAAGCGAGTATGTGGATTTATATTATAAAAATACTTATGCAGTTTTTAAGTATATATATCATTGGGATAAATACTTAGACCCCAGAACTAAGAAGCAAAGCAAACAGTGGTGTGAAAAATTTAAATATGCGAATGAGGCTTTAAAACGAATCTTGGAACATAAAAAGAAGAAGATATTGGGGAAAAATGATTTGTAATTTAAACTCAACCAGAAGACATGCTACAGAACATACTAATAAGTACTCTATTTTCACCCAGAGCATGTTATGCTTGCTATCATCGAATATTTAATGGTCAACTAATCTTAAACCAATATTAAAAACATGAAGTTTCAGATTATTTTCAACTCTCTCCCACAACACCTCTTCATTTTCAATCTTTTTGTAACGCAATAGATAACTTTTTGGATATAATATCTTGGTTGGTCGAATCCACGCTTCACGTTTTAGTCCCTTCGATTCATCAAGGTATGTTACACGAAAAATGAAATGGTGCACTTGAATGTTGACCATAAAGAATTCATTTGCTATGTCCTCTGCAATTCTCTTATCCAATTTCTCCACACTTAATAAGTCAGCGAATGCTTTTATACCTTTGTTTACAATGAAATCGATATCTGATGATTCAACTTCTGCTATCTCAATCAAAAAACCTTCTGGAATGTCACCATTCTTTATATCAGAGAGTGCATTATCAGGAAGTATTGGACTAAGGTTGCCCTTTAATGAAAGCAAAATGGATTTAATAATAAGCCATAATGCCAATTGTTTTGAATTCTGGTCATCGATTGTTAAATCACTTATTTTCTCTCGAAAGCCATCTTTCTCATCCACCAAAAAACCTTTCGCCTTTTCTTCAAGTTGGGACATCCATGTACCATTACAGTCAGCACAAACCAAATGGCTTGTATAACCATATGAACTTTCAGTTCCTTTAGAGACTCCGCTTTTCAGTGTTTCTAACAATTTGTCGTCAGGAGTTCGAGCATGAAGAGTACTGGCGAATTTCTTCTCTGGAAAGTAGGCTCTCATCCACTGTGCAAAGATATGTTCTTGGCTTACCTCGCTTGAACCACAAAAAATGCATTTATTGCTTTCGTGTTGAGGTATAACAATTATCTTCTCACCCTTCCCCAATGTACTTACCAAATCAATAATTCTGGTAAATGGCTGTAAATACGTTTTCGGAATCTCGATTTTAAATACAGACTGTTCACTGTCTTGTTCTTCGCTAAAGGATACTAATCCATCATTGTTTCCTTTTTTCTTGTTCAATATTTTTAATCCCGTTCCACCATATGGATTAAGCGTTTCTGTTATCTCTTTTAAATACGTGTACCACTCCCGTGGAACTGGCATTTCAGTTGTTTCAATATCTTCAAGCCACAAAAGATACTTATTGTTATTAATTGCAAAACAATAGTAGCAATCGACCCAATGGAGATTGTTTTTATTCTTTTCATTATAAAACACATACGATTCACAAGGGATATGAACTGAGCCTAAAATCTCCATCAACTGATTAGGGGATTCAAGGTTACCATGTATCAACCTTCTTGTATTTTCAATAAAATACCCTTCTGTTGTTCCTATTCTAATCTTACATCCATATTTATGGGCGAACAATTTAAGCACATCAAGCAAGGGCACATTATGCGTTATTAATTCTGATGGAATCCAATACGCAAATGAGAACAGTATTTCTTTCTTTACAAGTTGTGTGGCTAACAATAAAAAAGCACACTTACCATTCTTAAATTCCTTTAAATGAAGTGTTACATTATTTTCCAATTTCTGTACAACTGTAGATAATTTAAATGTTTCATACACATGAGAATCATCAATATGAAACTTGTTTTTATACACCTGATGATATGCTTCTGTTAATATCAATTCCATACTATCAAAAATAACAAAAAGGTATAAACTCGTTATAATCAAAAATTAACACATTGCAATAAACAATCAGAATGAATATCTTAGATGCTTATTTTGACTTCCCATTAGAATTCCGTCATGAAGTGTAGGGTTTGAGGCATTCCTAATTGGGAATCAAATATTTATTTGTTCAACAAAAAGTAAAACGACCTAATGAGCGAAGACCTTAAACGCCAACTGGAACAGCAACTTTGGAATATAGCCAACACCCTGCGGGGGAAAATGGATGCAGATGAATTCCGTGATTACATTCTCGGCTTCATTTTTTACAAATATTTGTCAGAGAAAATAGAATTGTATGCCAATGGCATCCTGAAGGAAGACAAAATAAAATATCTGGACATCTCAGAAGATTCAGCCAAAGGTCAGCAGTATCTGGAAGCCATCAGGGAAGAATCGCTTGAAAAACTGGGGTACTTCCTAAAGCCGTCAGAACTGTTCAGTCAGGTTGCAAAACGTGGTAATGGCAATGGCAAGAACATAAGCAACTTCATCATTGAAGACATACAGAAAATCCTCATCAACATACAAAACTCCACGATGGGGACAAGCAGCGAAGAAGATTTCGACCACCTGTTCGAGGATATGGATTTGAATAGCACCAAACTGGGTAAGACTGCGGAACAAAGAAATGAAGTGATTGCAAAAGTCCTGTCGCATCTTGATAAAATTGACTTCCAGATAGAAGATTCAAAAATTGATATACTGGGTGATGCTTATGAATATTTGATTGGACAGTTTGCAAGTGGTGCTGGCAAAAAAGCGGGAGAGTTCTACACCCCTCAACAGGCATCAAAAATACTTGCACAGATTGTTACACTGGGTAAAACACGTATTAAATCAGCCTACGACCCGACATGCGGGTCAGGTTCTCTTATCCTTCGGTTGGGCAGAATTTGTGATGTACTGAAATTTTACGGGCAGGAACTTAACCGCACCACTTACAACCTGTGCCGAATGAATATGATATTGCATGGCGTTCATCATACCAGATTCGATATTAAACTGGAAGATACGTTGGAACACCCGCAACACGAAAAACTGGAAGCAGAGGCAGTTGTGGCGAACCCGCCATTTTCGGCAAAATGGAGTGCCAGTCCCCTGTTTATGACTGATGACAGATTCAGTGAATACGGAAAACTTGCGCCTTCTTCCAAGGCAGATTTTGCCTTTGTGCAGCATATGATTTACCATCTGGCAGAAAATGGCGTTATGGCTGTTGTAATGCCTCATGGTGTGCTTTTCAGGGGTGCAGCCGAGGGACATATCAGGAAATACCTGATTGAAGAGAAAAACTATCTGGATACCGTTATCGGACTTCCTGCAAATATTTTCTACGGGACATCCATACCAACATGCATTCTGGTATTTAAGAAGTGCCGTGAACATCCTGATGATATTTTGTTTATTGATGCCAGTCAGCATTTCGAAAAGGTTAAAACACAGAATTATCTGCGTGAAGAGGATGTGGACAGGATAATTGACACGTATGCAAAACGCATCTCAGTTGATAAATACAGTAATGTTGCCAGTCTGGATGAGGTTAGAGATAACGATTTTAACTTGAACATACCCCGATATGTTAACACTTTTGAAGAGGAAGAATCCATAGATATTGTTGCTGTTTCCAGTGAACTAAAAACACTGGAAATGGAAATGAAAGACACGGATGAAACCATTGCAGGGTTCTGCAAAGAACTAAACATACCAACACCGTTTTAATCATGGAAATGCAAAAGAACATGCCGCAATTGCGTTTCCCTGATTTTGAAGGTGAGTGGGAGAAGAAAAAATTGGGTGAACTATCAATAATAAATCCTACCACTGTTAAACTACCAAACAAATTCATCTATATTGATTTGGAGAGTGTTACTAATGGGCAATTAATTAAAGAAGAGGTTGTATTTAAAAACGAAGCACCAAGCCGAGCACAAAGAGTTTTGGAAATAGAAGATATTTTGTTTCAAATGGTACGACCTTACCAAAAAAACAACCTGTATTTTGACAAAAATGGAGATTATGTTGCTTCAACTGGATATGCTCAAATAAAAACCAAACAAAGTTCCCGATTTTTATATCAGTACCTTCATTTGCAACAATTTGTTGATGAGGTTATCGAAAGATGTACAGGCACAAGTTATCCTGCTATTAATTCGAAAGATTTAGCAAAAATTAGTGTTAGTTACCCCACTCTTCCCGAACAACAAAAAATCGCATCTTTTTTCACTGCCATTGACAAAAAGATAACGCAACTCAAGCAAAAGAAAACACTGCTGGAACACTACAAAAAAGGGGCGATGCAGAAAATATTTTCGCAGCAAGTCAGGTTCAAAGACGATAAAGGGTTCGAGTTTCCGAAGTGGGAGAAAAGTAAGTTCAATCAAATTTATTCCTTTAGAGTAACAAACTCTTTTTCAAGAGATGACCTGAACTATGAAGAAGGAGATGTAAAGAATCTTCACTATGGAGATATCCACACTAAGTTTAATACACTTTTTGACATCACGAAAGAGGAAGTTCCATTTATCAAGCCTGACGTTTCGATAAAAAGAATAAGTTCTGACAATTACTGTAAGACCAGCGACATTGTATTTGCTGATGCATCAGAAGACCTTGCTGATGTGGGTAAAAGCATTGAACTGGTTAATCTCAATGATGAGAAAGTTCTCGCTGGTTTGCATACAATTTTAGCAAGACCCGATGTAACAAAAATTGCTTCTGGATTTGGTGGTTATTTGATGAAGTCGCCTGAAGTTCGTCAACAAATTATGAAAATTGCACAAGGGTCAAAAATTACGAGCATATCAAGTACAAGGCTTTGCGATATTGAATTGAACACACCATGCCCTGATGAACAAACCAAAATCGCTAATTTCCTATCATCCATTGATGTTAAAATAAACCAAACCCGAATGCAGATAGAAAAAGCAGAGGTTTGGAAGAAAGGGTTGATGCAACAAATGTTTGTATAAAATAATACTGAACGATATGTATCGCATAAACAAAACAAACAATAATGTTACCAAACTTGAACAACGGTTGTTTAAAGAACTGCGAATCAAGGAAAGGGAGCATCTTCAGGAATGGATTGCAAAGAATCCTGATATGTTGGGAGAAGAATTATTAATAATTCAAAAAGAATTCAGTGGTTTCAATGACACCAGTGAGCGACTTGACCTTTTAGCCATAGACAGGGATGGTGGATTGGTCATAATTGAAAACAAACTTGATGATACAGGTAAAAATGTGGTTTGGCAAGCACTCAAGTATACCTCTTATTGTTCGACACTTACCACAGCACAGATTATCAAAATGTATCAGGAGTATATCGACAAATACGGAAATGGGGAAGATGCAAAAGAAAGTCTGCTTGAATTTCTGGAGTGGGAAGAAGAAGAACTCTTATTGAATCGAAACGACCAAAGGATTGTTTTTGTTTCAAATAATTTTCGCAAAGAGGTAACCTCTACTGTAATTTGGTTACTAAAGCACGACATTCAAATCCAATGTTTTAGGGCAATACCTTACAGTATGGGAGACGAGTTGTTTTTACAGATGGAGCAAATTATTCCATTGCCCGAAACAAAAGAATTTATGATTGATGCACAAGAAAAGGAAAAGGATGAAAAACATAAAAGCAAATCCGTTGAGGAATCCGAAGCACTGCTTATTAAATTTTGGGGACAACTGAAACATCATTTAGTAGAGCAGAATATTGATTTTCTTGAAAGAGTTAGTGCGCATCCGAAACATAATATTGGTTTTTGGAAAGGGCATGGCAAGTTCGCCTTCTGTCTCGGCAGAAGTAATTTCAGAGTTGAACTTTATTTTTCTAATGACCCTGACAAAAAATTTATAGATGCAATGGCAATCCATAAGGATGAAATAGAAAATTCATTTGTCGGGAAAATTGTATGGGAAAGATTGGAAAATAAAAGAGCATCACGTATCAAGCACGAAATGACACCCAGCGAATTAGAAAAGTTAAAGGGACGTTTTAATGATGAGACCTATTGGGAAGAACTAATTGCATGGTACAAATTAGCAATGGTGAAATTCTATGCAACCCTATATCCTGTTTGGGAAAAAGTTCAGAAGGAAATTTCATAACGATGGCAAAACAACCCGAATTGATACTTGAAGAACAACTTATTGCAAAACTGCAAGAAGTGGGTTATGCATTGGTGCAAATAAATAATGAAAATGAACTTATAACCAACCTTAAAATACAGTTGGAGAAACATAATAACATCCATTTCTCCGATAAGGAATTTGAAAAAGTATTAAACATTCTTAGTAAGGGTTCGGTATTCGAGAAAGCAAAAACACTTCGTGAAAAACAGCATATCATCAGGGATAACGGTGACAACCTCTATTTTGAATTCATCAACACCGACCAATGGTGTCAGAATGAATATCAGGTTACCCATCAGGTTTCGATGGAAGGAAAGTATAAGAACCGCTATGATGTAACACTGCTTATCAATGGTCTTCCGTTGGTTCATATTGAACTAAAGCGCAGAGGTCTGGAACTGAAAGAAGCATTCAATCAGGTAAACAGGTATCAGCGTCATTCCTTCAGCAGCAGTTATGGATTGTTCCAGTACATCCAGATATTTGTCATTAGTAATGGTGTTAATACGAAATATTATGCCAACAACCGCTTCCAGTCGTTCAAGCAGACATTTTACTGGACTGATAAGGAAAACAAACGGCTTACCAACATATTGAACGGCTTTGCTACTGATTTTTTGGAGAAGTGCCATATCTCAAAGATGATTTGCAAGTATGTGGTGCTAAATGAAACTTCCAAGATATTGATGGTGCTCCGACCCTACCAATACTATGCAGTTGAAGCACTTATTGACAGGGTAGAGCACAGTACTAAGAACGGCTATATCTGGCACACAACAGGTAGTGGGAAGACACTCACATCATTTAAAGCAGGACAAATACTTACACGTGTTCCGAAAATTAAGAAAGTAGTATTTGTTGTTGACCGTAAAGATTTGGATTATCAGACAACAAAAGAATTCAATAGTTTTAGTAAGGGGTCTGTTGATGGAACAGACAATACAAGACAACTGGTAAGACAATTCACAGATGATACAAAACTAATTGTAACAACCATCCAGAAACTCAATGCAGCCATCAGCAAAAAGCATTTTCTGGAAGGGATGAAGGCACTTCAGGATGAACGAATTGTTTTCATCTTTGATGAGTGCCACCGAAGCCAGTTTGGTGAAACACATCAACGTATAATATCATTTTTCAGGAACATCCAGATGTTCGGCTTCACTGGTACTCCGATATTTGCTGAAAATGCTGTAAAGAATGAATTGGGTAAGAAAACCACAAAGGAATTATTTGGTGAATGTTTGCACAAATATGTTATTACCGATGCCATCCGTGATGAGAATGTGCTGAAGTTCTCAGTTGAATACGTTGGCAGGTACAGGAACAAAGAAAGTGCCACAGAGATTGATATTCAGGTTGAGGATATTAATGTTGATGAACTGATGGATTCATCGGTACGACTGGAAAAGATTGTTGATTATATCATTGCCTACCATAACAAGAAAACGCATAACAGGGAGTTTACAGCCATGTTCTGCGTGAGTAGTATTCCAGCATTGATTCGCTATTATGAATTGCTCCAGCGCAAGAAAATGCTCGGAGAACACGATTTAAAAATCGCCACGATATTTAGTTACATTGCCAATGAAGATGATGTCGATGCAAACGGTTTCATACCTGAAGAAGTTTCGGTTGCAGCAGAGCCAGAAATTGCTTATGCAACCAATCCACATACACGTGAAAAACTTGATGAATTTATCGGTCATTATAACCAGATGTTTGGTTCTGCATATTCCACAAAAGACAGCCAGAGTTTCTATAACTACTACAACGACATCAGTAAGAAGGTTAAAGAGCGTAAGATTGACATATTATTGGTGGTGAATATGTATCTAACTGGATTTGACAGTCCGTCACTTAATACTTTATACGTTGATAAGAACCTCAGATATCACGGACTGATACAGGCTTATTCCAGAACCAACCGCATCCTGAATGAACTGAAAAGTCAAGGCAACATTGTGGTTTTTCGTAACCTGAAAAATGCCACAGATGAAGCAATTACCCTGTTCAGCAACAAAGATGCCATTGAAGAAATCATTATGAAGCCGTATGATGAATACGTGAATGCATTTAATGATGGATTTGTCAACCTGCTCCATATAACACCCACTGTCGATAGCATAAATAATCTTGTTACGGAAGATGATGAACTGAAATTTATCATTGCTTTCAGGGACTTAATGCGTATTAAAAATGTGCTGGCATCATTCTCCGACTTCAAATGGAGTGACTTGTCAATGACTGAGCAGCAGTTCGAAGATTACAAGAGCAAGTATCTTGACCTGCACGATAAAGTAAAGAGCGACCATGCAAGAGAGAAGGTAAGCATACTTGAAGATGTTGATTTTGAACTTGAATTAATTCACCGTGACGAAATAAATGTTGCATACATCATTCGTCTGCTAATAAAACTTAAAGCCAATCAGAAGAAAGATGCGGAGCAGATTGAAAGGGAAATCTTCAACCTGCTGAATACGGAAATGCAATTAAGAAGCAAGAAAGAACTGATAGCAAGATTTATCAGGGAAAATATGCCTGTCATTCTGGATACCGATGATATACCACAGGAATTTGAAAAGTTCTGGACTGTGGAGCAGGAGAAAGCGTTCCTGAAACTTGTTGAGGAAGAAAGACTGTCGAAAGAAAAGACACAAACGTTGATTGAAAATTATCTGTATTCCGAACAAGAGCCAATGAGAGATGAAATACTGGAATTACTGGCTGGTGAAAAACCAACACTGCTTCAACGTAAAACAACTGGTGAAAGGATACTGAGAAGGATTATGGATTTTGTTGAAACGTTTATTAATGGAATATCTGGTTAATACAACTGCTATATCAGGTGTTACATTATATATAACATGCTATTTGCTTGATTAATAACATCATAAAGAATATAGATTCTTGACCTAATTTGAACCAGAAATACGACCTTAACCTGTTATTGACTTGAAAGAATTAGTACATTTAAAACTTCTGTATGCAGTTGAATAACAGCACGCTACAACAAGTTACGGTCGCATTAACTGCCAAGTTAAGGTCAATAAAATGGTATTGCAATCATTGGAAGATAGGATTGGTGGAAGAAGAGAAAGATATGTGTAAGAATAATCAACATAAGGTCTCAGTTAATCAGCAGGTAAGGTCATTAACATGGTAACATCATATGGTATAAATGGTAAGTAAGAAAGAAACCAACAGGAAGGCTTATGCAAAGGGGGAGTATCTACCAGAGAAACTGGCTCTGAGTTTGCAGAAATTATTTTTAAGTAACAGCAAGTATGAATACCGTAGCAAGAACAATTTCCTGCAATGTGTCTGGATTATATTTTATCATCAGGTTACCAAAGGGAATGGCTTATCACTTTACGTTCCACTTGGAAGAAATTATTGGAAGAAGATTTATGGTGGTAATTACCATGACAGTGTCCTTGCACCACTGTTGGAATCCAATATAATTGAAAGCATTGATACTGGTTACCGCAATATTCCTGATAATACCAAACTTACTACATTTGGTAAACAGGATGGTTCTGTGGGAGTAAGATATCGTATCACGCCAGACCTTCTGGGAGATGAGCAGGTCTTTATACCATACATTGCAGATGGGAAGGTGTTAACGGCATTGGAACGGATGCTATTTGATAACAAGGAGTTTGTTATACCTGAAATTCCTGACCTGAATTTTCGCATCAGCATCGACACTGATAAAGCGTATAAGTGGGTTGAAAACAACGCAGAGCGCATCTGTGCTGAGTTTCTGAAGAAGGATTATGTTAATATTCTTCCAGATGGTTTGTATCTTGAATGCCATGAATATCTGGATAGTGGGTCATATAATGTTAGATACTATACTGTCAAGTGGGCAAAATTCATTGCTGAATCGAAAAAACAGGATTTCTTTTACTTCAACGATTCGTTTTATATTGCCAGTATTGATACATTTCTTCAACAGCGCATTCCTGCCCTGATTTATCATTATAAACACCAAATATCACAACTCGGAACGCTACCAATTGAAGAAAAACAAAGTCCTGTCACATTACGTATATACAGCCACCTGACAAACTTCCCCAGTAGGATTCTGCAATTCATTAACATCAATAACAAAACTGTACATCAATTGGATTTGCGGACATCCCAGTTTCTTATTTTTGCAAATTTGTTAAATGTTTATATCGTCAACGGTGGGGAGCATTTGCTTTCATTATTTGAAGAAGGGAAAAACAAAAAATATCTGAAACGCCTCATTAAAGTTCTTCAAGCACACCAGCACCAGTTACCATCGGTCGGAGTTGATATAAACGATATAAATTCAGGCGAAAACAGTTCAAGTGATGTGCTAAAGTTCATACGAGATGTTTTCTTTCGGGACTTCTATGATGTTGTTGCTCATGAACTCGGTATGAAGGAACGGTTGCTGGCAAAGCATGCATTGTTTAAATTACTTTTCAAGAAAACTAATCGTCCTGATGCATTGCTGCACAAACTTTCACAACTCTATCCAATTGTAATTAGCATCATTGCTGAGTTTAAAAAGAAAGATGCGAAGAAGAAGGATGAAGAAAAAGAAGATGATAACAGTGAAAGCAATCTTTCAGTTTTTCTTCAATGCACTGAAGCAGAAATATTCGTGAACAATATTCTGAAAAGACTGAGGGATGAGGGCATTCCCTGTTTCACGAGGCACGACTCAATAGTTGTTGCAGACGGGCATCAGGACAAAGCAGAGGTAATTGCAAAAGAGGTTTTCAGAAAGTTTGGTTTTAAGTACAATCACAAAGCGGAAGATAAATTCTGGGAAGCCGTTGAATTTGAAGAATTAGAAGGAAGCACCTATATGCAATGGGTGATTGATGAAAACTTGTTAAGTGATAACTATGATGTAGAAGGTGCATTTGATGAACCACATTACGAAATGATTGATATGGACGAATTTGAAAGTAAAATTTGTAAAAGACTGCTTGATATCGGAATTCATGAAGATTATTACGACCTCGTAAATGCTGTATTTCTGGAAGATATTTCCAATCTGCCGATGCTTTATCGGGAAGAAAGAGATGCTTTGTATGATGAGGTGGTCAATTTGAATTCTGGATTTACTTTTTTGCAGGGAAAAACAAATGTGTTGTTAAGAAATCTGGTGGAAAGAATCAGCACCATGAATTTTAATGGTCGTGATTAATTCATCTTGTAACTAATTTAATTACTTCTGGCAGTTTTATACTTTTCCCAGTATTTATTTAAGTCATGAACAATTAGTTTAGAGAGGCACGGACATTTGAAAAATTATTCAAACCGTGCCTTCTTTTTTTGACAAGTAGTGATAAATGTTGTTTTCAGTCAGTTATAGAAAGAATTTCACTCGCAGGGACGTTATAAAAATCAGATAGTAATAACAATTGTTTGATGCCGTAATTATGGCATTTATTTTCAATACGAAGCAATGTTTGCTTCCCAATTTTGGTATATCGGCACACGTCATCTCTGGTCATGTTTTCATTTAACCTTAATTCTCTCAGGTACAAGCCAACCGCTTCAAGATTTTTGGTATGCTTTTTCGATATTTCTTTTCTGGGCATTGATGATGATTTTACAATAAATACAGAAGTTCCAAAAAAGTAACTTCGTGCTGCACTATAACGCCTTAAAACGACTCCTTTTGTTCCTGATAATGTCATTATATGGTATGTTATTAGCGACCTGTAATGGCTTAAAACAGCCTTTTTAACGGTAAATCTTGCATTTTCCCTTAGTATGCTGTACACACATGCAGGTAAGCGAGGATAATTTTTACAATTTTTAACGGGAAAACAGTTTTTACTTCTGGAATTTGAAGAATCGCTTTCCATCTGAATCCAATGCCGAAAGTACGTTTAGGATGGTCTGCACATTAAAATAGACGTTTGATTCTTTTATAAGCAAATAACTATACCGAGAAATTTTTGCTTTCTTGCAAAGTTCGGATACACTCATGCCTTTTTTTATCCTGAGTCCCTCTAATTTTACGCCAACTGCTTCCAGAAATGCTTTGTGTTCAGGTTTAATCTTCTTTGGTGGCACATATTTTTTCTCTGACTGGACTGGTTGCAGGGTCAAGTTACTCTTTGCTTTCATTGTAAAAATTTGACATAAAGGTAGTAATTGTACATTAAAATGGACGTGACTTGTTGTTGAAATTAAATATTATTCTTTACATTTGTCCATTATAATGGACGCTTTATGAATAATAAGCATAAAATAATGCACCAAATTGTCTTTAACGAGAGAGATTATAATTCAGGCAATATGATTATTATGTTCATGGAAGAAAATAAGATGACAGAAGTTGTATCAATACCATTTTTACGCACACAAGTTTTTTGTGAAAGACTTGAATCATATCGTATCGATGAGTTTAGTTTAAATTAAATGTTAATTATATGAGAAAGGTAGCACTATATTGTCGTGTAAGTTTAAGCAATGGTAGCCAGACTACCGAAAATCAAAAAATCAGATTGATTGAATATGCTGAAAAATATGGATATCAATACGATATCTTCGAGGAAACCGAAAGTACTCGGAAGACCAGACCTGTTAAACAAGGGTTGCTGGCACGACTAAGAAACAAAGAATATGATGCTGTAATTATTTATAAATTAGACCGTTGGGCAAGGTCTTCAACTGAACTAATTCTTGACACAAAAGAACTTCTGGACAAGGGTGTTGGCTTTATTAGCATCAGCGATAATATTGATTTTACTACAGCAGCAGGAAAATTGCATTTCCAAATTTTGTCAGCATTTGCTGAATTTGAACGGGAATTAATAAGGGAACGCACGCTTGAAGGTCTACGCAGGGCAAAATTGCAGGGTAAACAGGCTGGAAGACCTAAAGGAAGTAAGGACACCAAAAAAAGAAGAAAATCTGGATATATTCTTAGAGAGGCAAGAAAGAAACAGAATCTGGACGCATTGAATGGAATAAATCATTCCATTGAAAGTTATATTGGAACTTAATCTGAAAACTAATAAGCAAAAGAATCTTACATCTTGATTATCTGAATTGTCTAAGCAAATTGATACTAAGACTTTAGATATAAGGCAGAAACAGGCTGATAAATTGGTGGGTAATTGCTAACTTTCATGATTAAAACAGCCATTAATTATTCATGTTGATAAAAGACCATAGAGCAATATATATACACTGCGATGGGTCTATGATGCCAAATACAAAATCAAGCGGTGGAATCGGTTACATTATTAAATTCCCTGACGAATTTGAATTGGAAGATATTAGCGACATAGAGGGGACATTTGAGGATGCTAATATAGAAAGATTAGAAATTTTGGCATTAATAAAAGGGATGCAAGGTTTTATAGATTGGATTAGTAAAAGCCATTTCAATTTAACCACAGTATCTAAAATTGTTTTAATTACTGACCGATTTGATTTGCAGGATAATGAGAGAACAAATCCATATAAAATAAGTGAATGGCGCAAACATGCTGGGAAGAATTTCGAAGGTAAAGAAATTCTGAATTGGGATTTGCTTAATGAACTGGATAAAACAAGAAACAAACTCCGTAAATTAACATGGAAGACCGTACGAATTGAATATATAAGAAGAAAATTCAATAAGGAAGCAGACAAACTATCAAAAAAAGCCAGAGAAATTGGAATTCCGAATAAAATGATTGCAATAATCGGGCATAAAATCGGAAGAAGAAAATTTGATGGACAGGAAGTAGATTATAGAAAAATTAATCCCCACGAAACAATAAATATTCATGTATTTAGAAAAAGACCCATAAAGGAGCAATGGGAAGTTAATGCTGAAATATTATCAGGAGATTCTATTGGAAGACGAATTAAGATAATTACTGACTATACCTTACAAGAAAAACTAAATCGAGGAAATTTATTTATTGTAAAAATTAAGGCAGTTTACACATACCATGTTGAAATCTTCCGTACAATAAAGAAAGTGAAAAAGTGAACCATTTGAAGCCCAGCAATAAAGAATTAGAATTTTTAACATTAGCCTACAATAGGTTTTATGATTTGTATGATGAAGTTATGGAAGATAGTTTCTGGATTAAAAGTGAATGGGATAGGTTTTCAAAAATAAAACAGGCATTTGATATTTATAATGAAGTATTAGACTACGAGCCTCTAAAACATGCAATCGAGAATTTAAAAACAGCACGACCTCCGATGGAATCTGAGATTGGAAGTGAATTATTCAAATTTGTAAGAAACGTTCTTTCTCATTTCCCATACTTTCAATCATGGAATTCCGTATGGATAAAAAAATCCATCATAAATTGGAATAAAGAAGGACTTACAATTGATAAGTTCCTGAAAAAATATGAGGGTCATGAACCAGTGAAATTTCGATTCTGGGAAGGGCAAAAGAAAAGGATGACATATTTGAATATTTGTTTCCCAGAACAATATATAATTGACACGAATATTTGTCTTAAAGATATTATCTCAGAAAAAGAGGGTGTTATGTTTTCTTTCATTCTAATGAGAAAGATAATGGATACTCAGGTGTTTGAACTTAAACAAAAATAACCATACAATCCTCCCCCAAATAATCCCTACGTGAATTTTATATTATAAAACCCTGTCATCCTCCCCTGTAAAACGGGTATCAAATAAACGTCCGTTTATTTGCCTATGATTATAAAGGAAAATTTGAATTCTATTTTTTATAAATTCCAATTATACCATTATTAAGAAGGTCAGAATAGTATTTTTTGTCCACAAAAAGTCCTTTCTTAATTGAGTTTAATATAAAAACATTTGTCAACTGTTTTATTGTCCAACCGCCAATAATGGATAGAACAGCATAAATCCATTCTTTTTTAAATAACAAATAAATTCCAAAGATAATTCCACCCCAAAACAGCAGGAGCAGTACTTGAACAACGATTTGCTTCCATTTATCAATGTATAGACGATAGAATAAATTAATATACCGTTTAGGTAACCGATAGTCAACTTTCCCAAGTTTATACATTTGAACAAATTCTTCATGATTGAGTTTTAAACTGTTAATGTTTTCATTCCCAGTCATTCTTAGAACTTTTTTCAAGTTTTCCATTTTGAATAATGTTAATTTTAATGGTATAAATATATTCTTAGCATACGCCTTCAATGTTTAATATAATTTATTATTGATTCTTTTCCGCATTCATTTCCAAGAATAAATAATGTTTTTTGGGGTAAATTTTTAAAATATATTCATCTACATATAAGGTTGCAGACTCTTTATCATATCCGATTGATTCTAAATCTGCAATCATGTTTTTACGAGATAGATTATCTGTGTGGTCATATTTCTCAAAGAGTTCAGTTCTTTTCTTTAATTGCAATTTTTTTTCAAATTTCTTATCCTTTTCAAATTCTGAAATAATAGCAGAAATATAATTTATTAGTTCATTCTCATTTTTATATTGTCTGTAACCCTGACGAAAAATTAATGAATCCATAATAGTCTCCTTTACAATATCACTTGACTCCTCACTAAGACTTGACTTTTGTACCATTTCAGAAATCTTCCTTGTTACTCCAATTATTTTGACCAATTCACAGGGGAAAGGTTTTTCCTTAGAATAAATTTGAATCATCTCTCCAAGACCTTCATAATATAAGTCTTTCCATTTATCTGTTCTTCCACCTTCTGATTGCATATTTATTATGCAGGAAACCAGAACTGGTATAGAAGTGATAAATGGCATGTTTTCATTTGCCAGTATTTTAAGTTCTTTTGATACAAATATTGATTTGTATCTTTGGGAAAATAGAAATTTAGCAATTTCTTCTTCGCTTTTACATTTTTCTTTTTGATGAATCTTAATAAAATTATTAATTGCCCATCTACCGATATCCTTCGGATTTGTGGAATATAGATTAATCTTCCCCATTTTTTGAATTGCTTTTAACTTAATGCTATTGAATATTAACTGTCTGCTTTTAGTTATCTTCTGTTTTTGTCATCCTTAATTCGCTTCTTATGAATCTGTTCATTGAATTGTAGTCCTTTGAATATTGTTGGAAGTAAATAGGTGGCAATTCACTTGTCAATTGGTTGATTCTATCATGCAACTCATCAGGTAAAGGTCTATCTTCTCCTTGCATATTCCTTTCATCAGACAGGTCACCATATATAGGGTAGGTTTTACGGACTTCCATAATTGCTTCTTCTTCTGAAAGTCCTCCTTGTATGAAAACTATAAATGAGCCATAACGAAAAAAGTTGTCTTCGCATTTGAGCATTTTTCTCTAAAGGTCACTGGGATTCCACCAGTGCCTAATATCATCTTTAGTAGCATCACCTAAAATTGCATTTTCAATAATTATTTTACATTTTTCATTACCAGTATTACATTGCTCAATTAACTAATCTCCAAAGTTTTCTGGGAGATTATCCGTACCTTCTTGCTTCGAATCTGCATTACACTGAATAATAGCATCTCGAATTTGTTTACGTGACAAACCTATTTGTCCAAATTTATTTATATAGTTATCTTCAGAAAACTTTTCAATTTCAGGCTTCTCTTTACCAAGAAGTTTATTTAACAATCTCATTATCTTAATTTTCTATTTATACTAGAACGAAATTCATTTATGTGGTTATTATATCACTGCAATTTAAGAATAATACTTAATAATTATTTTTGTGATTATCTTTCAATTATCTTTATTTTTTAAGCAATTTACATATAGCAGACAATAATTGTTGAAATAAGAACTTACGTTTTTTTCTATGAGTATTACAATAGATAATTATGATGATATTTCATTTGAAAGCATTACTAAAATGATTCAATTGCTTTCAGGTAAGGGTAATGACGAAAAAACTATTATGCAACTGACATCTGCGCTTGGCGTTTATATTCAAAAACTCCAAAAGGAATACAACTATCCTCCAGTTTTCCCTCTTGAATTATTACCTATAACAAAATCAGAAATAAAAAAATGGGGATACGAATATGCATACCTTGTTGTCCAGAAGGAAGGGGGATTAAAGCAATTTCAACAAGATGGGGCATTATGTTTTACAAGATTTAGGGAAATATCAAAAATTCAATGGGAAGCAATAAAGACAGGTTCAATTGAATATCTTACACTATATAATGCAGAAATGCGAGATAAAGGATTTTCTGAAATAACCATTCCTGTTGAATATAAAACAATTATTGATAATTATCAAAAAGAATATAAATCCGAAGTTGTTCAATTGCATGGATACCTTAGGGGTAAGTCTCAATCAAAAGGCTGCCTAAAGAAGTCATTATTTATATTTATAACAGGTTTAATAATTATTTGGTTAATGGCTAATTAATTAAACCATAGTTTATTAAAATCATGTTTAACCTATTATTTTGGATATTTATTAAATTTTTTCTTTTTGGAATAATTGTTTTTTTTCTTTCAATGGGATTAGTTGCTTTATTTCTTTATTATATAGGAATACCAATTGCCAAAATTGGATATAGAGTAGAATGGATTTATACATTTATTGTACATATAATTTTCATTTATTGTTATGGGATATTTGGTGCATATTTTTGTGAACTTGTTTACCATTATTCAGTTGACCATAACTTACATAAAAAATGGGTCTTTATAATTTTATCATTAATGGCATTGTATTTATGTTATAATGAAACACTTAAGGAATTAAGAAACGAAAGGAATAAAATTGCTTCAAAAATGAATGTGACTTGGGAAATAAATCAAAGAATATCTACAAATGTATTTAATAAAGAATTGTTTTTTAATCTGATTGTAATTGCTGGTTATAGAACGATATTTATGTCAATTATCAGTTTTATTTTATTCTTAATTTTCCCTTCATTAGTTGAAGTATTATACGGTACAATACCTTATACCTTTGCCAAACTTTTCTATTGAAAAAACAATGAACATATGAAACGCCTGTAAACTTCCCTATTAATTCTGCTTTTTATAGGTGGCTTCTTTGAATATTCATATTAAAATTACCATAAACGTTCAGTTGCAGTTAATGCTGTTGACCATATGGTGAACCATGACCAAGCCTAAGTACCCTGTCGTGGAATTCAATTAGTTCCAATAGTTCTGATTTGATAACCCTTACATTAACTACATTTCATCAATCTCTTGAGCATAAAAGTTTAACCTATTGCACTTGGTACGTCAGTCAAAAGAAAATCATATTCCTGACTTTCTTTCAAAAAAAACCGTATTATTTGCGAAGACTAAGTGTACACTATAAAGTCGATATAAGATTAGACTTATCCTATATTTTCACCAACTAATTCTTAAAATTACTATCTTTGTACTTGAAACATCAAGAATCCTTTAATGGATACCAACCGAGTATAACACCACGGTGGTAAAGCGATGTGGACGGTCTGTCAAAAATGTTAGTAATTACGACTTTCCAGATTGAACTTGATGTGAAAAGTAATTTTTTGTCTAACAGTAACTTTTTACATTATGGAAGAATATTGGAATTTGAAGGAAATCCACAACTTTAGTGAGTACTTTAGGCATAAGAAATACCATATTTATAAACTTGTCGAACCTTTGTGGCAAAGGTATTTGACTGGGTATTTGGATTATCCCATAACAACGTTTGAGAATTATCTGATAAGCCAGTGGTCAATAGTTTTCAGACCAGAGACAATTCGTTTAGAAATAACAATCTGGTTTGAAATTAGAAACAAAATCCTTCAATAACTCTTATAACCATGAAAATAGTAGGTAATTTATTGGTTCTGAACTCCATTGAAAGATTATTTATAGAATGGTGTAATTTGCCATTCAATCTTTATATATCGGTATTGTGGAGAGGATTATACTTCGCTGTTAAAATTGAGGCATTTAAAATTGAAAATGGTTCGACCAGAATTGCCACATTTTATTTCAACAATAAGAAATATGCCTACGGTCTTACTAAATGGAAATATATGGGCGGACATCATGGAGATTGTTTTCCAGTAATTGAAACATCAACACACAAATTAAAGTTTCATTTAGCACTTGATTTCTTAGAAGTTAAAGATGTTTCAAAGGATTCATCAGATAAAATCGAGCAGGGAGATAATCCTTTTGTAATATTTTATCAATCTTGAAAGTTGAAATTGAGAATGACCTGAAAAAAATAATATATGATAGAAATAATCCTACACATTCCTCACTCATCCACTGATATCCCATCATATGATGGTTATATAGTTGATAAAGAAACCATAAAAAATGAAGTTAATCTTTTAACAGACTGGTTTACTGATGATTTGTTTGATTTGCCATACTCAAAAATTATAACACCTTTCTCAAGAGTATTCTGTGATGTTGAGAGGTTTCATGATGATTCGAAAGAGATAATGTCACGATACGGAATGGGGATGTGTTACACGCACACAGATAATGGTAATCTGATGCGTATGATAAGTCCAGAATTGAGAGATAAAATTAAATTTGAATTTTATGACCAACATCACACTCTACTCAAACAATCAATCTCGAAAAGCCTTACAATATTTGAAAAGGTAGTGATTATCGATTGTCATTCGTTTCCAGATATACCTTTATATAGGGATTTAAATAAAGAAATGTCAAGACCTGATTTTTGTATTGGAACTGATGAATACCATACTCCAGATAGTATTAAACAAATTGTCAAAGACTATCTTATTAACAAAGGATTCAGTGTAAAATTTAATAACCCATATTCAGGTACAATGATACCATTGAAATATTCAAATAAAGAAAAGAGAGTAATAGGATTAATGATTGAAATAAACAGAAAACTATATATGGATATTAAAAAAAGTGTAATTGTAAAGAGCAATAATTATTTGAATATTAAGAACTTGATTAATACGTTAATAATAAACATATTAAATTTATGACGTGTGCCAAACAGGTGATTTCATCTCCGCGCTAACTGCAACCATTGGGGAAGCATCCCGTAAAATGAAATCAGATTTATGTTTCACTTTAATCTTTCTTAATTACGAAATTGATGTTATTATTCAATAATTTATTCCCGTTTCTCCTATATTATGCTACTTGCAATACTCTTTAATTAATTCATCAGCATTAGTAAATCCCAAATTGCTCGCCTTACGCCAATCCAAACATGCCCCAACTATATCTTCAAGATAAAGTTTTGCAATCCCTCTATTAAAGTAAGCAACTGAAAGGTTCGTATTAATTTCAATTGCCTTGGTATAATCCAGAATTGCACCTTTTAAATCATCAATTTTATATTTAATTACTCCTCTGTTAAATAGTGCTTTTTCATCGTCAGGATTAATCGCTAAAGACTTGGTATAATCTAAAATTGCACCATTATAATCATTAAGTTTTTCTTTTGCTACCCCTCTATTATAATAGGAAAATGCGAAGTTTGGATTTATTTCTAATGCTTTAGTATAATCCAGAATTGCACCTTTAAAATCAGAAAGTTTATCTTTCGCAAGTCCTCTATTATAATATGATTGTCCATTTTCTGCATTAATTTCTATCGATTTTGAAAAATCTTCCAAGGCTGATTTATATTCCCCAATTTCATATTTTACAGTTCCTCTTTCAATATACACTAATTCAAGTTTTGGATTAATCTCTATTGTTTTTGTATAATCAAGAATTGCTCCTTTATAATCTGCAAGCCTGTATTTTGCAAGTCCTCTATAATAAAAGGCTTCTTCACTGTTTGAATTATTTTCTATTACCTTATCAAAATCAATAATTGCCCCTTTGAAATCATTATATCCATATTTAGACCTCCCTCTATTATAATATGCCACTGCAAGGTTAGGATTTATCTCTATCGCTTTATCAAAATCTGCAATCGAACCAATTCTATCGTTAAGTTTATCTTTAGCATTTCCTCTGTTAATATATGCTTGTGGAAGCAATGGATTAATCTCGATTGCATTGTTATAATCCAATAATGCACCTTTATAATCTTCAAGTTTATATTTCGCAAGTCCCCTATTGAAATAGGCTATCGCATCCTTCTTATCAATTTCAATTGCCGTGTCATAGTCTGCAATCGCTTTTTGATAGTTCCCAAGCCTATCTTGAGCGGTTCCTCTATTTACAAATGCTACTCCAAGTCTGGGATTTACCTTTACTGCAATATTATAATCAACCATTGCACCTTCGGTATCATCAAGTTCATCTTTTGCAATTCCTCTGTTTGTATATGCTTCTGCAAAATTCGGATTTATTTCTATTGCTTGGTCAAAGTCTCGAATTGCTCCATAAAAATCATTAAGTTTTCCTTTGGAAAGTCCTCTATTATAATATGCTGCTGAATATGATGGATTAATTCCAATTGCTTTTGAATATTCTACTATTGCTCCTTTATGGTCGCCAAGGTCATCCTTAGCAATCCCTCTATCAAAAAACTCAACTGCAGTCTGCCCTTGGCAAATAAAACCCAGAAATAGGCAGAGAAATATAATTAATAATGATTTCATTTTACCCATGCTAAAATTATTACCCATATGTTAATCTGTTTGAGATTATGATAATAAAGTTAAGAAAAAATAAATCATTGAAAATAGTTCAAATATGGCGTAATTTAGTTGTGTGGCTCGCAGTTTCTTGGTGCTTTTTCTATTTAATACGGTTTCACATCGGAAACTGCTGACCAACAGCGATATTTGACATTTTACAAGGCGACACATCTTCCTTTTAGCACGAGGAAATGCAGCGAGACATTTTTTATTCCACACTTGTGTTGCTTTAAAAACAATGGTTGAACGACCTATTTGAGGCAGTACTCACCTTATTACTTCCTTTAGCACGAGGAAAATGCAGCGAGACAACGAGTACTGCCTCTTTCTTTTAATAAAAAACATTTATTTTATTACATTTGATATTAGATATTAAACAAGATGAAAAAAGCAATATATATTCTGATAATCTTGGTTTTATTATCTATAATAATTATCCCATTTTTCTTTAACTCTGCCCAGAACAATAAAATTGTTGTAGCGGCGAATTTGGTTAGTGCATTAGCATCTTTAATCACTTTAGTGATTGCATTTCTTTTATTTGATAAATATGGCTTGAAAAAGGATTTTGTTAGAACCCAAACAGAAATAGTATTACAACAATTGGAGAGTATAAGAACTGCAGGTTTTATAATACGTTCAAAAAACAGTTTTTTACAATTCTTCCCTTCCAAAAACAGGATTGAAAGTTATGAAATGTTTTACTCTGAAAAGTTAATATTTAGCCAAAAATACTGGGAATATGTTAATCACATTTTCAAATTGTCGTCATCCATATATATGCCCAAAGAAATCGTTGAAAAAATAAATTTATTAAAACCTTCAATGATTGAGCATTTAAAATTAGAGGAAGTATCCAATTATTCAAAGGTTACATTTTGGGGCGATAAAATTGAAGACAACGACTTTGGAAAAATGAATGGAGAAGAAATTACTTTCCAGATATTTTACACATATTGGATTGATGTTATAGACGTTATAATTAGTTGGTTAAGCAGCAAAATAGATATTGATAAGTTAAATATTAAATTTTAATAACTTCTTCAGTGAAATTATAACAATTTAAATATTTGTAAATGTGATTGTTGTTAATCAGTTCTAAATATTTTTTATCATGATAGAGTGGTTAGTTACTATTGGGATTACGATAACCTGTGTTTTAATTTTTTCTCCTAAAAAGAATTCACACGTTTGGTTAGGTGCTCTTGTACCGTTAGGTTGTGCGATAATCTATGTAATAGGTGTTTCTTTGCTAACTTCAGGCTACAAGGCTGGACTGGTAACTTCAAAGTTAATTTATCCAGTCGTGGTTTCTGGATGTGTAATATTCTTCCTTCTACGAAAGAAGATGAAAAATAGCAGGATTGAAACATGGGTCTTTATAACTTCATTAATAATTCTCCTTTTGTTTGCCACACCCACTATCATAACATTTTTCTTAAAAAAAGACATAGACAAATCTTTGAAAATAATTAACACAGCATATAAGAATAATAATGTAAAATATGAAATCATTCCTGAAGTGAAAAAGCAGGATATTGAAATCATTAATACTTTCAATAAACATGGACTTACTTTTCGTTACAATAATAAATGGGAAGTATCAGATTATATTGAAGCAGATGGACAACTTTTTAAGGTTGTTTGTGAAAATAAGACTGATGCCTTAGAGTTTTTAATCATAATGTGGATAAAAGTTGTTGCGAGTCCTGAAGAATTTATTGCAGGGATTATTGAGGAACTGAAGGCAACCGAAGACTACAAACATACAATGTTTATTAATATCCCTTCACTTGATGACAAAAGTTATAGTGCAACCTATAGTAACTTCCGACCAACGAACATAAATGGTGAAGTCAAGGTATTGAGGGATTTTTATGGTGATATTGAATCATATAATAAAGGCAATATGACTGTTTTAACCATTAAGCAGTCATCAACAAAGGAAAATTTAAAAACATCATTCAGAACCATTGAGGATAATATGAAATTTGAAGACTAACCATGAAAAAAGTTGTAATTAAATAGAAAGCATGAACAATAATCAAAATGAAAAAAGTACAGATAAATTGAAACTTATTATTTTAATAATATCATCATCTATATTGTTTGTATTTGCTTGTTCTGCTCAAGAATGGAATAAATTTACTTGTGATGGAACAGGCAAATGTTCTGGATTGAGGTTTTCAATTAATTATCCAAAAAAATGGACAGTAAAAGATGGGAGCCGACCTCATATTATTAAAAATTTCGAATTTGAAGAAGAAAGAGGTTTAGTAACAATGACCATTTATGTCAGAGAACTTGATTACATTCCAACTGAGGAAATGATAAATGAAACTTATAATAGAGAAACTTTTATTGAAAACTTCAATGGAGTTCAAATCTTGGAATTTAATGACAAGGCAGAAATTGATATGGAGAAATGTATTACTGCCACACTGTTTACAAAGATGACAATTTATGACGAAGAAATAATTTCTTTAGTTAAGCCAAGTTTTGTTTTTTATGATAAATATCTACTTCAAGTAAATTTTTTCATTTTTAGTAATGACCAAAATCGTGAAACTATGAAGGATATGTTAAATAAATACAATCCAATCTTTAATGAGATTATGTATAGTTTGGCTTTATTATCAAAGTGGGAAAATACTAATTAAAAATCATATAATAAATAACACATGAATTATAAAAAAATTCTTTTCAAAGTTATTGGAGCAACTATTTTCCTGCTTGGTGGATTAATCGGTGGTTTTTCCCAGACTGATGGGACATGGCTTTCAAAGAAGCCTTTCCTTTTTTTATTTCTTTCATTATTCATTATGGGCATTGGGATTACAGTCTGGAAATCAAGTAAATCGTTAGGAGATTCTGATAAAATTGAATAATCAATAAAAGACGGAATCGAGAAACTTAAATTCTTGAAACGATATTGATTCATTATTTCACTTAATCTGATAACGACACTTATCAAACCACTCCCTCCCATATCACCAACTTCTGAATTTAATAATGCATCAATCATTCCATTTGGCGGCTACTTCTTCAAAAAGTGCATGTGAACTTTCAATAAATTCGTCCATAGTTTTGGCTTCATAAGTTGCAATTGCAGGAAACATTAATTTCCCTTCATTTTCAGGCGAATTTGCTAAATCATCCAGATTTAGGACATCATGTGCCAACTCATGGTAAATAAGATAATACCGCAGAGGCTTTTTAAACGCATTCCATGTTGAGGGGTTAATATATATTTCAATCTTATCGTCATCATTTATGCCGCAAGAAATGCCGTGAATATGAGTAGCATCGGTTATGTGGTCGAATTTTGCGAATTTTATTATACTGGTAGTTGGCTTTTTCGGGAATATTCCATAAACAGCAATATCTCGATAAAATTTCTCAACATAAAAATTGAAATCCACATCTGCTTCATAAGCACTTGATTTAATCTCTTGATAAAAATTGTATTGATTTTGTCGTTTGATAAAAAAGAAGACTATACACAGAGCAAGTATTGAAACAAATGCAATTAAAGCACCTCGTTTCAGTTTTTTTCGATTTTTCGAGGGAGATAACTGAATATTCATCTCCTTGGTAATTTCCTCTTGCTTTTCAACTATTTCTTGATTGCTTTTTAGTTGGGGTGGCAGTGAGTTAGTGATGGCTTTCAACTCATCTAAGTCAGACAATTTTGTCCAATTCTCTAATCCAAAGTACCATACCTTTGTTTCCCTTGTAATTTTCTGTTGTCTCAGTTCTTCAAATGTAAAGGGACCGTGCTTATCAACTCCATCAGTATAGAAGTACTTTTTCATCAATAGTCATATTGTTCTGGGAAAATTACTGAATAGGTAATTAAATCGTAAAGTTTTTCTAAAGCAGTAAACTCATTATTATCTAAACCACCACACTGAAGATATACAATTTTATCTTCGAAAAAAACCATCCAACATTTTTGTTTTATGCTCATTTTAATTCCTAACCGCTCCATTTCTCCTCTCATTGTGAATTCAAGAGATGGATACTTGTCAACACTCACGACTCTATAATTAAGTAATTGTGGGTTGGTCAGCAAAGAACTCGCTTCAGATAAAAACTCATTGACATATTCATCATCAGATAGAATCTCACGAATCTCATTTCTTGAAAAAAACATGATGTTATCTTTCACCATAATCATATAATTATTGTTCTTAAACAGGAACTTTTGCACAATATTTGGTCTGTCCCCTTCTTCAATCTGCCATCCGATAGGTGGTCTGAGTTTTAAATTGACCCCTTTTGATTTTGGATGTCCATCTATGCTTATGTATTCTCCTAAATTGAAATTTAAATCGACAAGTTCGTATGAATTAATACTTATTTTTTCACGAAGGCGATTCTCATAAAAATATTGGTATTCAACGTTTATGTCATTATTAAAATACATTTCAGAATATCCTGATTTTTTAATATTTTCTATTAAATCGATTTTCATATTATTTGGAGCATACCAATCCTCGTTTACAAGATATTGGTAAACTAAAGTTCTGCCCAAAGCGTAACAACCCTTTACATTAATTCCATTTCCAAAATCCATGCCTTGCAATTCATTATTAATTTTTTGTGCCAATACTTTTATGTCATTATCTGATAATGATTGTGGGTAACTAATCAAATTGAAGTAGAATAGTATGACGGGCAGGATTAATTTCATGAAGTATTTATTTTAACATTAAATCCAAGGACTTCTTCCGTATTTATTGCTGATACCTTCTTCTCCTTTCCCGAAAATCATTAAAATTGGGAAAAATGGTACTATCTGCCACCAACCATTAAACCCCATATCGTGACAGCGTTTAGCACCTTGCGCAAAAAAGAACCAATATAAGGGTATATAAGCAAGGAACAGCCATGATAAATCATAATTTTCTTCTATTAACACATTGATGATTAAAATAAAGAATAATAGGATAATAAAACTTACTATATATTCCAATCGCCTTATTCGACCCTTGAATGAAAACGGATTAGATAACATACCTTGCCTTTTAAAACTTTCAGAACCCGTATTGTCATCGGTGACATTTACGTCACTAATTTTGTAATCCGATTGGGCATTTTCGCTTTTCATATCCAATTTTTCGGAAATAATAGGTGGTGGAATTAATTTAAGAATCTCTTCGAATTCTCCTATTTCTTTTGCTTGCTTCCAATCCTCAAGACCCTCAAACCATATTAAGGTATCTTTAGTTATGTTTTCATTTTTTAGTTCTTCGAAAGAAAATGGACCGAATTTGTCTTTGCCGTCCGAATAAAAATATTTTTTCATGGTGTTTAAGTTTTACATATAACCAATTAGTTCATAAACGGACAAATTATTTTCCGTACTCCAGAAAAATATTATCAAAAATATTTTTAAATATGATTTTTACTCATCTAAAGTTATACCTAATTGCTGGTAGAACCAAATTATTTTGTTTTTCACCTAATATTGTACTACTCTTAAAGGAATGGCTGAACGACCTATTTGAGGCAGTCCTTCATACCCACAGCAAGAGGGTTAATGCAGTGAGACAATTCGATAGGACTGCCTCTTACTTTATATCACAATCTTCATCACTCTTTCTACATGGGAGTTGTTAACTCGCCAAAATGGCGAGTCAAATTTTCATGAACTTACCTCTTCCCAAAAATGGGGAGTCTGATAATCTGTAGTTTGACTACACCATTATTAATCTCACCCCAAAGTATTTGATTCGACTATTTGGATAAGTTGGTCAGGGTTTCAACGACAGCCAGTTACCAGAAATAGCCGTCATCCTCATATTCCCAAATTAGTATAAGATTACTCCATCTCTTGTTCCCTGTCCAGTTCCAGCAATTCATTATCAGTATCTGGTTGATAATCCTTCGCCAAATCCAAGACATCTTTCCAGTTTACAATGAACAAGTCAGGCTGAGTATCGTGGATGTCCAGAGTGACCGTTGCAAGTTTGTTCGTTTCGGGGTCTATAAATTCCAATTGAATCTTACCATCCTTATAATCAAGGTCATGCAGTTTGTACAAACCGAATCCGTTACTGTTTACCACCAGATATCTTTCATCCTCAACAAATCCAAGATTGGGTTTTTCTCGGAAAAGAAAAATTTGAAGATGCTTATAATCTCCTGATTCCAATTCACGTATCAGGTCATCAAAAGATGCAGGATAGTTTTTATTTGTGTCTTTTTGCATATTTATGTCATATTTAATATTTTCGATTTATTTATGAACGCATTTTTCGCTACTCATGTAAGTATTAAAGATGCTACAAACACACCTTTCTAATAAATACTATTAAATTGAAAAAATGTCCTATGACCGTCATTAGAGAGTTCATACTTTCTATTAGAGGCAGAATTTGTAACGGGACAGTTCGGTAGTACTACCTATATCGTTTATATTTCTCAAACCTTTCATTATCTTTGAGATAATTGAAACTTGTAAAAGGTAAATGAAATGAATGATAATAAGATAGATAAGAAGGAGATAATTGAAGCAATTGAAGAATCAGGATATTTAATTGAACAGAGAGTTGTACCTGTTTTTAATTCTTTTGGATTTTCTGTGAATTCAAATGAAATTTATACCGATTTTGAGACAAAAAAAACAAGGGAGATTGATATTGTTGCTTATGACCATCATCTTACAAATAATGATACTCTTATAGTTCCTAAACTATTAGTCGAATGTGAAAATAACAAGCAGCCTGTCGTTTTTTTTAAAGATACTCCATTAAACCCATTCATGTTTCATCTTGATGCAAAGATTTCTGGGATACCAAAATTCATTATAACATCCAAAGGAACAAGAAAGTCTTTTAATGATTTCATGAATTTGGAGATGAAACATCATTATTGTTGGGAGAGTTTTTCAACTCAATATTGTTCTTTTCAGATAACCGAAAAACGTGGTATTAAAAAATGGATGGCATTGCATCCAGAAAACCAGCATAACACATTTGAAAATCTTATTAAATGTTTGGACTATAAAATAAATGAGCATGAGTCTTCTATTCAGATAGTATCAGATAAGTATTCGGAAATCAACTTATACTATCCGATTATTGTATTTCAGGGCGATTTGTATGAATCTTATTTTAAAGATGGAGTTACTCATCTTGACGAAATAAATCATATTAAATACAGGAAGAAAGTCCCCAAAAAGGATTATGTAGATACTTACCACTTTGATATTGTAACTGAAAGATATCTCGATGAATTCTTAAAATTGATGGATAAAGAAATTAAAACTATAGTATCAAAATTTGTAGGGATGCAACCAGATATTGAAAGAACTCTGAAAACCATTATATCTGAAAATCAGAATCCTAAGCGTAATAAACTTTAAGAACCCGCATTAACACCATTCAAATACTTATTAAGCGAGTGATTCTCAGTTTAAAAAGTATTTCATGGTATAGATTTCAATGAAATTCCCACTTTCTCTGTGTAATCCGTTTAAATACATTAAACACATTTCATCAAGTAATCGTCCCAATTCTTTCAAGTCGCTGGCACAAGCCTGAATTAAACCATCATTAACGGTGATTATGGAGTACAAATGTGGATTGCCGTTGGCATCTTGGCTTCTTATGAGATTGCCATAAAAACATTTGCCATCTGCTTCTGCCATGAACATTTCGGTAATCTGGATTCCATTATCCTTATTCTTATCTATTTTACTCATTTATTGTAATTTATCCTCCTAAACGACTAATACTATAATGTCCATGACCCTATCCCCGCCTATGGGATGCCCCCCCTCTACCTGCTCCATAGGTAACGTGGTGCTACGTAAAGTGCTCATTTATAAGCATATGATAATATAAATCCTAATTTACTTATCTAAGTATTAATATCAGTTTGGCTACATTTTTTTTGAAAAAATTTCCATTACAGCCATATGATTTTTTATAAAAATTTATAAAATATTATAAATTAAGAAATTATTAAAATCACTTATTAAAGTCTTTAATTAGTTTTTGAATCACTTGTTTCTTTTGTTCAAGATTGAGTCTATTTTTATAATACTTTAGAATCTTTACATCAGTATGTCCAGTGAATTGAATTATTAATTCGTCTGCTAATCCTAAGTTCGCTAAATAATTTATAAATGTTTTTCTGGCTGTAAAAGGAGCAAATACCTCATGTAATTTATATTCTATAACATTCTTCTTGGAATTAATTCTTGTGTTCGGTTCTGAAATTATCCGATTCCATTTAAAATGTTTTGCAACTTCTTTCAATTGTTCCCGATATGTTGATATATTAAGAAATTCAGGCAACCCTTCAGGATATCTTTTTAAAACATCTTTAACTTCTATCAAGATTGGATTTTTCGAAATCTTTTTTGATTTACTACGGTAAAAACCTACGTAGGTATTTTCAAACCTTAAATTACCACTATATAACTCACTTGGACGTAATCCACCAGCAAACATCTGGATAATATACATGTCAGTTGCAAGTTGCATTTTGGGGTCTTTGAATGAAGCAGTAAGAAGTTGTTCGATTTCTTCATATTCCAAGGTAAATTCAATTTTTGTGTAACTATCTCTGTTTAAAGACCTGCTAAGAAAATCTGAAGCATTTATATGATTGGTATTTACTGCTGTTTGAGGTATCAGTCCTACTGTTTGAAGAATATTAATATAATGTTTCAGCATCTTCACAATTTTCTGGAATGAAGCAATCTTAAAGTATTCTCTGGAAGCATTTGTAAATGATTTCTTCTTTTCGAAAATATTAAATGGGGAATACCCTTTGAAATGAATCAGTGGATATCCTTTCTTAACTTTAAATTTCAAAAATTCCTCAACCCATTTTAAATTGAATTTATTAACTGAATTGCTTACTAAATCTCCATTCAAAATATAATCGGCAAGGTGAAAAATCAGGGATTGGTATGAATCTGCAATAAATGGGTCATTATTCTTAGGATTTTTTGACCAACAATAACCGAATACTTCAATAAGGTTGTTTTTATCAAATTTACCCTGAGCATACCTTTCATCCAGAGTCAATGACTGAGTAAGTTTTTTATCCTTTTCAATCTGAATTTCAATACTAATAGAGTCTTTTATATTATCTATTTCTTCATCTGTAATTTCTCCTTGTTCACTTATCTTTTCTTCAATTGCTTTTTCAATGCGTTTAATTTCGTCACTCTGAAAAGAATTTTCTTCTTCTGAAAAACTTATTGTATTCAAAAACTTGTTCCACGATGTAACTTCTGAATCTAATGCCTCTTCCTTTTGAATATCATACAACTTATTATTAATATCATCTACCGTAAAATCTACTCCTTCAGAAATTTTGTCTACCAGTATCTTCTTGATTTTTGTTTCAATATTAAATAACTTCAATCTCTCGGTAGTGGGGGGTTCTGATTTCAATTTTTCATATTGCGAATCTGTTACCAAATAAATATTATTGAACTCATCTCTAATTGTTACTTCGAACCGTTTCAATTCATTGAATTTTTTGCCTGACATATACCCAATCTTTGCTAAAACCTTCAATTGGCTACTCCCATCCTGTCTTTTATAACTAACACGAAATAAATTAGTCTTTATGATAGTGTTTTTCATAATTACAAATCATGATAATATTCCCACAAAGATAATATTTCGAGTCCGATTAACAACCAGAATTAACAACTAATTAACAACCAGCATTGTTGCTAAATATCAGCAATATACAGAGGCTCAATGTTTTAAATCCAGTTATATGGGTTCTGGTGGGACTACAAAAAAGAGTGAGAGTGTGAGCGAGAGCGAGTACTCTCACTCTTTTTTCTCGCTCCCACTCTCACACTCACACTTTTCTCTCCGTTCGCGGTTAGCCTTGTTCAGCAGATTTGACCGGGATAAATTCATCCTCTTCGAATATTCACCGAGGGTGATTATCTCCTTGCCTTCAAGATAAGCCAATCGTTTATTATAGCTGTTTGTGAGAGCCTTGTAGAGTATTTCCTTAAAAAAGAGGGCTATTCACGGTATTGCATATATAAACTGTGAAGTAATGCTTTTTTTAGACTTCTATTCACGTTTTTTAATAAATAAACTTGAATAAAGCAGGTGACTAGATATGGAAAAGTTTTTTCATGACCGCCCGGCCCATCCGGATGTTATCAATATTTCCGCTTTGTTTATAAGTCCATTAATATGTAACACTGATACTTATTGAAAATTAATCTAAATTTGTTATAAGAGTTTGAGAAATATCATTTAACAGGTCAGGATGGATTCCCGTTACTTGATTTTATTTTCGATGCTGATCTTTCCGGGGCTCATTTCAAATGGCCAGTTCGGTTCTCCTACTAACCCTGAACAAATTGTTGTCAATCCGGATTTAGTGATCCAGGTTGGCGCATTCCGCCAGGAACCAAATGCCCTGACATTGAAAAACAAGCTTTCAGCTGTTCTTAACAAGTCTGTTTTTTTAGTTGTTGAAGATGGATTTACAAAGGTCCGGTTGACAGGATTTTCAGGCCTGGAAGAAATTGAAAAATTATACCCCACACTTACTTTTCTTGGATTGAAAGACATCTGGATACTGCCGGCCCGGAAAGCTGAAGCTACTAATCCTCAGGCTTTTGTAGAATCTGATACTACTAAAAGACAAGACATTGAGGATCCACCTGAAACTGTTATCGTTGAAGACACACCAGCCGTGTCACAGTCGACATATACCCTGCAAGTTGAAGTGTTCCACGACAGATCGAAGGCGATAAATGCTCAGAAAAAGATCACAGCTGCAATCAATCTCCCCGTTGAAATTGTCAGGGAATGGGAATACTACAGACTTATTGTACCCGGATTTAAAACAACTGATGAAGCAATTAAATACTCCTCTACAATTGCAAACCTTGGATACCCGAATATCTCCATGATTGAGAACTACAGAAAGAAATAATTATATAATTACCTTTTAGCCATATTTAAGTCAAAATGTTGTTTGACCAGGAACAGAAAATACATATGCAATAACCTGATTGTCCTTTGCTTTTATTGTATTGTTATTTCGTTCTGTAATTTCTTTCTAAAAACTCTTTTAGAATCTTCGTTGAACATATTTTTGATTTTTTGGTTAATATTGCAGCGATTTGCATTTGAATAATGATAAAAAGAACAACAGCAGTAATTTTTCTAATTCTTGCCAATTTTTTATTTCTTGTGCAGGCCGTTGTTCCCCACCATCATCACGGTAATCATATCTGCTTCGAAAATAAGCATTGTGTCAATGATAATTCGGAAGATGTTCAAGGTGTAAATGGGAAACCACATACTCATGATGAAAATAATAATTCTGACGATTGCGCTTTAAAAGCAGCAGTTGATTTATTATCTTATCAGTGGAGAATTGATTTTAAATTATATAATCAGATTTCAGGCAATTCAAACATTGATGGATTTCTTTATTGCATTCTTAATAGCAAGCCTGAACTTCAAAATCCTTTCTTAACATCTTTTGTTTTCGAGCAATCGACTGATTGCTCCTATACATCATATATCTCAGAATCTTCAGGGCTTCGGGCTCCTCCTCTTTTTTAGGTTTTAGTGCCGGAAAAAGCACCAATTGCATTGGATATTAATGCTTTATTGCATTTATCCCATCATTTCTATTAATCTTAAACAAACAGGAATATGTATTTTAAATTATTATTGACTTCATTGATTGGATTTGCACTTGCAGGATGCAATCACAGCCCTGAAAATGAAATTCACACAGAACCTGAAGAAGTCAAGGTTCAATATACAGTATATAGCGAACAATATGAACTATTTGCCGAAGCAGATCCTTTCGTAACCGGACAGATATGTAATGTCCTGTCACATTTCTCAAGGTTACCGGAATTTACTGCTGTTACAAAAGCCGCAATTACTTTGAAAATAATTGTCAATGGGAAAACAACTGAACAAACCCTTGAAAGTCCTTCACGTGAAGGGATATACAGCTTTGATATTAAACCTGAAGTAAGCGGCGACGGGATTATGGAATACCTTGTTAAAACTGATTCAGGTGATCATAAAATCACTGTTCCGGATATTATAGTATATCCTGACTCTCAGGATGCAATTGCAGCTGCTGAAAAGAATATTATCCCAAAAGCCAATACCACTGTTTTTACAAAAGAACAATCATGGAAGATTGATTTCTCTACCGGCTATCCTGAAAGGAAGCCGTTCGGTCAGGTTATAAAAACCACGGCACAGGTCCAATCAGCTCAGGGCGATGAAATGTTGGTCACAGCAAAAACGGGCGGTGTTATTTCATTGTCAGGAGAGAGCATCCTTGAAGGAATAAAAGTATCAGAGGGGCAGACACTTCTGACTATTAAAGGAAGCGGACTCTCCGAAAATAACTCTTCCGTCCGATATGCTGAAGCACGTAATAATTTTGAAAAATCGAAATCCGATTATGAAAGGGCAAATATTCTGTCAGCTGAAAAAATTGTATCTGAGAAGCAACTGCTTGAAACCAGGACATTATATGAAAACGCCAAATTCGTTTTCGATAATCTGAATCAGGATTTTAATTCTGCAGGGCAGGTAGTCACCAGTCCTATGACAGGTTTCATAAAGCAACTCTTTGTAAAAAACGGACAATATGCTGAGACAGGGCAGCCAATTATTTTAATTTCACAAAACAAATCACTATTGCTGCGGACCGAGGTACAGCAGAAGTATGCAAAGTATCTAAATTCAATAACCGATGCAAACATAAGAACAGTTGAAGACAACCGGACTTATACACTTGAAGAATTAAATGGCAAGGTCCTTTCGATCGGAAAAGTCACTACTCCGGATAATTACCTGATACCTGTTACCCTTCAAATAAATAATGCAGGCAGTTTTCTCCCGGGCAGTTTTGTAGAATTATATCTGAAAACACTCACAAATTCCAAGGCTCTTATTGTGCCAAATTCAGCAATTCTTGAAGAGCAGGGTTCCTTCTTTGTATTTGTACAGGTAACACCCGAACTATTTGAGAAACGGGAAATCAAAACAGGAGCAACAGATGGGAATGATACTGAAGTAATCAGGGGATTAGGCGATAACGAGCGAATTGTAACTTCAGGTGCAATCTTTATCAAGCTGGCCCAGGCTACAGGAACTCTGGATGCACATTCAGGTCATGTACATTAAAAATCCGGGAACTCATGATAAACAATATTATAAAATTTTCACTGAACAATAAGTACCTGATCATCCTGCTTTCAGTGGTTCTTGTGGTAAGCGGAGTGAGAACGGCAGTGAATATGGATATTGACGTATTCCCTGATCTTACCGCTCCTACAGTAGTAGTTATGACTGATGCACATGGTATGGCGTCTGAAGAGGTCGAGCGTTTAGTGACATTCCCGATTGAGACTTCTGTTAATGGTGCAACAGGTGTCCGCAGAGTCCGTTCGGCTTCATCACAGGGTTTTTCATTTGTCTGGGTCGAATTCGACTGGGGTACGGATATTTTTAAAGCCCGGCAGATTGTAAGTGAAAAACTTATTGCTGTTTCTTCGCTTATGCCGTTTGGAATCGGCCAGCCTGTGCTTGCCCCTCAATCAAGTGTTATGGGGGAAATATTTTTCATCGGCCTGCAGGGTGATAGTACAAGCCTGATGGACCTGAGAACGATAGCAGAATGGAATATTAAACCATTATTGCTTGCAACAGGCGGTGTCTCTCAGGTGACTATTATTGGCGGTGACTATAAGCAATACCATGTACTGGCAAATCCCCTGAAAATGAAATACTATAAGGTTTCAATGACTGAACTGGCAGAGGTCTGCAAAGGGATAAGTCAGAATTCGACAGGGGGTTTGGTAAGACAGTATGGCAATGAATATGTTGTCAGAGGAATTGCACGGACATCAGATTTAGATATCCTGGGGAATTCATATGTCAAATCTGTAAACGGAAAACCTGTAAGGCTAAACGATGTTGCCGAAGTAAAAATTGGCAGTGCTGTAAAGATGGGATATGCTTCTGAAAATGCCAGACCAGCCATAATAATCTCAGTTTCAAAGCAGCCAAACACGAATACCCTTAATGTGACACAACAAATAGAAGAAAACCTTAAAACATTGCAAAAGACTTTGCCTTCTGATGTTAAGCTTGATACCAAAATATTCCGGCAGGCTGATTTCATTGAAACATCAGTTCACAATGTTCAGGATGCATTGATTGAAGGGGCAATATTTGTCGTGATCATTCTTTTTATTTTTCTGGGTAGCTTCAGGACTACAATAATATCTCTTCTGGCAATTCCTCTTTCATTATTTGGGGCCGTTCTTATTTTAAAGGGTCTTGGCCTAAACATCAACACGATGAGCCTTGGCGGGATGGCGATTGCAATAGGCGCTTTGGTTGATGACGCAATTATTGACGTTGAAAATGTTTATAAAAGGCTCCGCCAAAACAGGCAAAAACCAATAGAACAACGTCAGAATGCCTTTACTGTTGTATTTGAAGCATCAATGGAAATAAGAGCATCAATTCTTAATGCAACAATGATAATAATTGTGGCATTCATCCCATTGTTCTTCCTTTCGGGAATGGAAGGAAGAATGCTGAAACCGCTTGGCATTTCATTTATAGTTTCACTCTTTGTGTCGCTTATTGTCGCAATGACTCTGACACCATTATTATCTAAGATGCTTTTATCAGATGAGAGGTATCTGGCTAAGAATGAAAAGGATAAATGGCTTGTACGAAAACTGTCATATTATTATGAAAAGTCACTCAGGTGGTCACTGAAGCATAAGAGAGTAATAATATTTTCAACATTTGGATTATTTATTGTTGCATTAATTGCATTATCATCGATGGGCAGAAGTTTCCTGCCTGAATTCAACGAAGGGTCATTAACGCTTTCTGTAATAACTAAACCTGGTACTTCTCTGGAAGAAAACAACAAGCTTGGGACCCTTGTGGAAACAGAATTATTACAAATTCCTGAAATATCGGGCACGGCAAGAAGAACAGGCCGGGGTGAACTTGATGAACATTCACAAACTACAAACAGCGCTGAAATAGATGTGAATTTTACTCTTCAAGAGCGCAGCCGTGAAGAATTTTTGGCTGATGTGCGAAACACCTTATCAAGGATACCCGGAATAGCTTTTACTGTAGGCCAACCCCTTGGACACCGTATTGATCATATGCTTTCAGGAACAAGAGCCAATATTGCTGTAAAATTATTCGGAACGGACCTCAACCGGATGTTTGCTCTTGGTAATGAAATAAAAAGTTCAATTGTGAATATTGAGGGTCTCGTAGATGTTAACGTAGATCAGCAGGTTGAGATTCCGCAGATACAGATCAGGGCAAATCGTGACATGCTTGCTCAATACGGAATTACAACCGGTGAATTTAACGAGTTCATCGATTTAGCCTTCGGAGGAGAAGAACTGGCAGACATTTACGAAGGTCAGAGAAGTTTTGGCCTTGTCTTAAAACTTGATAAAGACTACACGGAAGACATTGAAGGCATCCGAAGTGCTCTTATCGATGCTCATGATGGCAGGAAAGTCCCCCTGGAGCAGGTTGCCGATATTGTATCCGTAGCCGGACCAAGTTCAATCAGCCGTGAAAACGTTCAAAGAAAAATTGTCATTTCCGCAAACGTGACAGGTCGTGACCTGCGAGGAGCAGTTCAGGAGATTAAGAAAAATATCAGCGAGTCAGTTAAATTACCCGAGGGTTACAGGATCGAGTACGGCGGTCAGTTTGAAAGTGAGGCAAGAGCGTCACAAACTCTTTTGCTGACTTCTTTAATCGCTATTTTAATTATCTTCCTGTTATTATTTCAGGAATTCAAAAACTTCAAACTGGCGGGAATTATTCTTCTGAATTTACCTCTGGCTCTGATTGGCGGTGTTTTCGCAATATTCTTTACGTCAGGTATATTAAGCATCCCCGCAATAATAGGATTTATAACACTGTTTGGAATTGCCACGCGGAACGGGATCTTACTTGTTTCTCATTATCAGAACTTACAGAAAAACTGCATTACAATATCGGAGACAACAATTAAAGGATCGACAGACCGGCTGAATCCCATTCTGATGACGGCATTAACTGCCGCACTTGCCCTTATCCCGCTGGCGCTCAGGGGGAATCTTGCAGGTAACGAAATTCAGAGTCCAATGGCAAAAGTAATACTCGGCGGATTGATTACCTCGACCTTGCTCAACATTTATATTGTGCCAATAGTCTATAGCACGCTCAAAAACCGTGGTATACTTAAAAATGATAATTTATGAAATATATTTTAATACTTCTGATAACTGCCCTTCTTTCAGCTTCTGACCTGTTCGCGCAGAATATCGACAGGATCATAGCTGAAGTGGAAAAGAACAATACAACATTGATTGCTCTTAGAAAAGATGCCGACGCAGAACTTATTGGCAATAAGACAGGATTATACCTGAAGAATCCGGAATTTGCTTTTAATTACCTGTGGGGTAGTCCGGCAAACATAGGAAAACGGAAAGATATAAGTATTCTTCAGTCATTTGATTTTCCAACTGCTTACGGTTACCGGAATCATATCTCGGAATACCGGAATATTCAGGTGGAACTTGAATATGAGAAACAGCAAAGATCAATAATCAGCCAGACCCGTTTGGTTTGCAACGGATTGATCTATCTTAACGCAATGAGGGCTGAGCTTGCTAAAAGAACAGAAAATGCCCGGAAGCTTGCTGATTCGTATAAAACAAGGTATAATATTGGTGAGGCTGGTTTAATTGATTACAACAAAGCACAGATAAACCTGCTGAAAACTATCAAAGATGAAGAATCAAATGAAATTGAAATAAATGCCTTGCTGGCTGAATTAAAAAACCTTAATGGCGGTATAGCCGTCGAATTTGCTGATAGTGTTTTTCAGTTGCAGAATTTTACAGATGATTTTGAGCAATGGTATGTTCAGTCAGAACAAAATAATCCTGTTTTGCAATGGCTGAAACAGGAAGTTTCAATCAGCAGGAAGAACGAAAAATTAAATACAGCAATGAGTTTTCCGAAGCTGCAGGCAGGTTACATGAGTGAGGAAGTGGTTGGGCAGCAATATCAGGGAATCACGTTCGGACTTTCGATACCTTTGCTTGAAAATAAGAATGCTGTGAAGTATGCCAGGGCAAAAACCGCTGCTATAGAAAGTGTTGAAGCCGATACAAAATTGCAATTCTACAATAACTTAAAAGCACTGCATACAAAGGCAATAAGCCTGCAGAACAGTGTGAATGACTATCAGTTAAACTTACAGAAATACGATAACTCCGGCTTATTACATAAGGCACTGGACAAAGGAGAACTATCGCTTGCCGAATATCTCTTTGAACTCTCTTTGTATTATGAAATTATTGACAGGCTGTTGGTATTAAAGAAGTCTCTTGGTGATACTGTTATTGAATTAAACAGATACCAATGAATTAACCCCGGAGTCAGATGGTATGCCTGATCCGGAGCCAGGTGATTAGAGGCAGTGGCTTCCCCACATTAATCGTCGATCAATTGTCATTCGATGGTCTCCCGTTTGCTATCGGGAAGATAGTCATTCGATAGTCATTCGATGGTCATTCGATGGTTATTCAATGGTCATTCAATTGAATTATTTTGTATTTTGGAGGATTAACCGTGCTAAAAGGATTACATATGAAATTAGAAGAATTTAAGGTTTATCAGTTATCGATGGAAATAGCTGAAAAGATCTGGGCCATCGTTGATGGCTGGAATTATTTTGCTAAGGACACTGTTGGAAAACAGCTGGTAAGGGCTGTTGATTCTGTAGCGGCGAATCTTTCTGAAGGTTATGGGAGATATCATTTCAGGGAAAGCATTAACTTCAGCTGTGATTCCAGGGGATCTTTATTTGAGACAAAAACCTGGTTGACTAAAGCAAGAAACAGGAAACTCCTGAAAACTTCTGACTATCTACTTTTCAGTCAACAAATTTATGATATAGGTGTCAGGCTCAATAATTATATCAAATCTATCGGTAAAATTAATAATCATAAGTATAACGGCGCAGCCAATGACAATTGAATGACGGCGAAGCCCAATGACAGCGACGCCAATGACCGTACCAGATGGTCTGAGGAACCGGCTTTTCAAGGTTGCCACTGCTATCCGGTTTTAATCAATGTTTAATTCCTTTAAACGGAGTTTTGATTCTTTCTTCAATCCATTTTTTGTCAATAACAATATTCCAGTTGTCGTGTTGAACAGGAAATCCCGGGTAGGCAGCCTGAGCTTTCTGATAGAGCTCAACAGCATCTTTTCTCTTGTTCTTAAGATCTTTAATATGACCCATCCAGACCAGAGATGCAAAATATGCTGCGAAAGTACTGTCTGCAGAATTTGAAAATGAGTTATATGCTTCATCATTATATTTATCTGCAAAAAGTTTTATCCCCAATGTAAACCAGGTAGAAGCATCAATTTTTGTACTTTCTGCAGCTTTTTTATAACATGCCAATATTCTTTCCGGATAGCCTCCGCCATAAGGAATGGCAGATATCTCATTAACAAGTTCTTTAGCCTTTGCATACTTTTCAATTATCAAAGAATCGTATTTATGCAAGATGAAATCTGTTGACAGGAATTCACTTTTAAGCCAGGTATCTATTATAGGAAACACATCATGTTTTTTGTATTGATGAACCTCCTTTTCAATAACCCTGAACGTTATTTTGTCCAGGCCTTTCTCTTTAAGGCTTTCATAGGTCTTCTTCGCCAGGGTCATTGGCATGTTGATATCATCCTCACCAATACATATTAACAAGGGGATATTTGAATATAGAAGAACTGGAACAGGATCATATAATGGAGCCTCCCTGTCAATATAAAACGATTCCCACATAGCAAAACCAAATCCAAAGGGTTTTGAATTCTTGTATTCATTTTCAAATTCTTCTTCATCCATGTTTAACAAAGCCTCCCGGATCTGACATAACTGAGCAAATTCAGTCTTGATCTGTTCATCATTCCAGTGTTTTAAACGTCTCAAAACATCTGTCATATAAAAATCCTCAATAGACTGACTGCCACAGTCACAACCAAGGGTGGCTGAGCCTAACAAAATACAGGCACAGGGCTGCTTTTTAAGAATGCCTAATACTTTTGAGGCAACAATGCTTCCTTCGCTGTATCCAACTATAACGAGGTCTTTTTCATCTTTCAATAACCCAGTTTTTTTAAGTTCTTCAATAAAGAATTGTATATCGAGCGCTAAATCATTAAAATTTGGTCGCGGGATCTTAGTTGGATAAACAAAACTCCTTTTTGCCATTGTGGCAATTGAAAAGCCTTTATCTGACATGATATCAAGAAAGCGAACGTAAAATTCCTGTTCTTCAATAATCATTTTCCCCTTGTCGTTCCAGAATGCACCCTGATTGCCTTTTTCGTCATAAGGAGTGCTTCCGCTTATGAACAGGATCATTTTCTTATTATGATTATATGGGTTTATCACCTGCGCTGGCAGTATCAGGCTGTCAAATGTTTTAACTTTCAAGGTCAGGATATTGTCGGATTTAAATTGGTACTGACCCGAAGCCTTACTGGCAGTCAAAGAGGACAAAAGAATTATTGCAATAATTATTTTAATAGCTCGTAATGTATTCATAGTTAATCCGTAATTACTTGATATGTTACGACGCACTGATCTATTAATAAGTTACAGAAAATACAAAAATACGTGATTGAGACTATGAATGACCAGCCTCCGCCACCTGCTTCGCAAAGCTACGCAGGTAAAAGAATGCTATGACTGGCAAAGCAGCGAAGCTAATGACTACTGAATGACGGCGCGCAGCCCCCAATGACAGCGAAGCGAATGACTATCGAATGACAGCGTAGCAAATGACGTGAAGCCCAATGACAACGTGTCTTTAGCAACAGTTTACTCTTTTCGCCCGACAATAATACTTCTGTTACCCAATGTTCCGATCTCCTCTATACCAACAAATCCAACTGACTCCATTATTTCTCCAAGCTCAGTGATTGAATAGCATTTACCACTTGTTGAAAACATCAGGAGAATTGAATATTCAGCTACCGACAATGGTCCGGATTTATCAGGGTTAATGTGTGCATCGTGAATCATTATGACCCCTCCGGCATTTAATGAGTCGAATGAATTCTTGATCAGTTTTCTGTTTTGCCCGACATTCCAGTCATGCATCACATGGGAGAACAAATGAATATCAAAACCTGGAGGTATAGAGTTAAACATGTCCGACTCGAATATTTTTATACAGTTTTGCTTTCCTTTCTGAGCAACAGAAATCTCTGCAATTTTATGAACCGGCGATTTTTCAAGTACGCCGCCAATCAGATTTGGATAATGCTCGATTATTGATGCTGTATAAATCCCGGAGCTTCCTCCGATATCAAGGATTGATTTATATTTACTGAAATCAAAATTATCAGCTATACCTTTTGCATAATAAGCTCCCCTGCTATCCATACCAGCGGTAAACATAGCTGCGAAATCAGGTTTTTCCATAGCTTTTGCCCAATCCTGTTCCTGCTTCTTCCCTCCCCAGCTTTGAGGCTCTCCTGTCTTTAAGACCTGCAGCATTTTTTCAACAATAGGGCGTTCGCTTTGAGTTGAAAAATATGGAGCCATATTCCATTTTGAGGACTTTAGTAAAAACTCTGCAGCTATTTCTGTAACAAAATATTTATCGTCTCTGCAGCCGATTAATTTTGATGCCCTGAAATATGTTAGCATTACATCAGCACATCTTTTATCAATTTTAAAATGATCACAGATCTCTGGGAAAGTAAGATCCTTATTATAGATTTCGCTGAAGAAATCGAAGTGACTAATCGCAGTTACCAATAAATCAGCAGCATATATTCCATCTCTCAGACGAATCAATTCGGATGGGTCATTTTTCGGTGTGAGTTTTAAGGTCATATTTTTTGTATGTTGTTCTGGTTTTACAGTCAAAAGAAAGGCGGTATAATTTAGTAATTATTATTTATCAATGAATTAAAATCAGCGCCAGATAGTCGATCTGATCTGGAGTCAGGTGGTAAAAGGTAAGGGCGTTAATATCAGTTGTCATTCATTGTCATTCATTGTCATTCATTGTCATTCAATTGTCATTCAATTGTTGGACCATGAATGACGGCCCCGCATGGCGGGATAAACTCCGCCCAATGACGCGAAGCCAATGACTATCGAATGACAGCGAAGTGAATGACGACCGACGCCAGGAGGCTCAATGACCAAGAATGACGGCAAAGCACCAATGACCAGCCTCCGCTGAAGCTACGGTTTCCGAAGAAAGCTACGCAGGTTAAAGAATGCTACGGCTGGCAAAGCAGCGAAGCGAATGACAATGAATGACGGCGCGAGAATTCTGGACCAATGACTGCGAAGCCCAATGACAGCGTAGCGAATGACCTGTACAACTAGCATGAATAAAGCAGATGGAGTATGGCTGTAAGGATGGGTTAAGGGGAGAAGCTTAATCAGGAGCATTTTGCTTGCTAAACAGTATTTCAGGCAACAGAATAACAATCTCTCTATCCTTTTCCGGATTTTGCCAGTAAACCATAAAATTAACTGTTGCATCAAAAGGCTGATATCCTTGTCCTGCAAGCTTTGTAACTCTTTCTGAAAATTTTTGTGAAAACTTTAGAACCATCTCCCCTTTTTCATTTTCGCAGCCTTCTTCTCCTACAAGCAGCTTTTTGCCGGATATTAACCGGGCAATCTGAGACTGCCTGTATTCAAAAAAACCAAGATTAACATCGTGAAATGTTAACTGGAAAGTAAGCTCATCAGGAGGCGAATAAACTTCTTTGTCAACAAGGGAGATCATATCCTTAACACCAAGCGACGACAGGAATTTGCTGTTATGGTGAATACACAAATTTTCTTTCGCCCTTGTTATTGCTACATATAATTCTCTTTTGTTATCGTCATCCGAAAGGTCAAAGTCTTCAAGCATCACGAATACGTTGTCAAATTCCTTCCCTTTTGCCTTGTGTATTGTTGATACAAAAACAGTTTCTCCTTCTTTTTTTATAAAGTCCTCAAGTTTTGATTCCCGTATGAACATTTCCAGGTCTGATAAATATCTTGCTTTAGTGTTGGTATTTTCAAAATCCCTGATAAGGTTCAAACATGTTTCCAGATTTTTGCTTCCTGGGAATTTCCCGTATAACGCTTTTTTACTCCTAATCCATTCTTCCGAACCAATTAATGGAGAATCACAAATCTCTTTAAGGGTGTCAAGGAAAAACCGAATCTCTGACAGGTTGCATAAATTGAATTCATCATTTGTCTGAATTAATTTTGCCGGGAGTCCATTCCTGACTAACAAGCCGGTTATGTTTAAAGCTTCCTTGTTTCTGTGTGTTAGTACGCATGTCGTGCCTGACAGATAAGAATTAATCACTTCGTTTGTTAAGGGAATCTCCAGGTTTTTGCTGTGATGCCTTACAATCTTAAGAATTCCCGGATTTGCATTGTTTGAAACGACAGGCATAGACTTGAGCCTGTGAGTCAGTGTCTCGGCAAGTTTGTTTGAGAAGGCTACGAGATTTGGTCTGCTCCGATAGTTATGGCTAAGCTCGTATTTTTTTGCACTCAGATCAGAACAAAACATCTCCATATATACAGAATCAGCGCCACGGAAGGTGTAAATATTCTGGTCGTCATCTCCGACAAGCACAACTCTCATGTCTTCATTCTCATCGATCAGTGTTTTTATCAGATTAAACTCAACTTGCGAAATATCCTGAGCTTCATCAACTACGAGAACCATTTTAGATATTCTCGATGCTTCCACCTCTCTGGCTCTTATCTTTTCAATTGCCCTGGAAATAATTATATCTGATTTTTCAAGTGAACCGATCTTTCCCAGCAGATCGAAGCAAAATGAGTGGAATGTTTTTATTTCAACATAATTTGCTGCATTCCCATATAAAGAAAGAAGCCTTCTTTTAAATTCGGACGCTGCTGCTCGTGAGAAAGTGAGCATAAGCAGCTGCTCATGCTTTATATCTTCCAACAATAAAAGCGAAGCAAGTTTATGCACCAGTACTTTTGTTTTTCCGCTTCCAGGTCCGGCAGCAACTAATATATATTTGGAGTCCTTATCGTTTATAATTCTTAGCTGACTGGCTGAGAGGGAGCCGAACAGCTGGTTGAATTTCGCAGGGGTTAGGTTCCTGGATAAATCTCTAATGCGCTCTCCCTTAAAATATTTCCTCAGGAATGAAATATTGTTCAGGCTGAAATAATCCTCGGTAAACTGGAGTGCACTTTTATAATCCTCAATTAATTTTCTGGCATATTCTCCTACAATATGGATTTGCTGCACTTTATTTTCATAGAACTGCTCTAGTTTCTTATAATCCTCCTTCTTATATTGAGATTTGGCATTAAAATCAAGCTTTTCGATCGACAGCTTATTATAAATGACCAGAAACCCTCCTTCAATCTTAATTGCCTCTATTCTTGAAAGAAAAAACAGCGCGTCTTCAACATCATCAATGCTTATCTCATGCCTGAACAGCTCAGGTCCGGTTTCATATGCTTCTTTCAACTCCAGGACAGAGAATTCAACAAGTATCTCTTCTGCGACATCCTTGATTTCCTCACACTTCTTAAACAGATAATCAATAATAAACCGGGTTAGTGCGTGCCTCTTTTTAAGTTTATCTGCAAGGGCTGATCCGGAATGAGCACAAAGTATATCAATATGGTGCTTTGAGTAAACCCGGTTCTTGCATTTGATCCAGTTTTTAATAGCCCAGAAATTTAACACAGTTCTTATCTTCTGCGGAGTAGCCTCCGGGCAGCCTTCTTCTATCGCGCGTTCATTGAGTTCCTTGATATGATAGGTTCCATATCCTTCTTCAAGCTGTTTCAAAAAAGATTCTTCAATCTTGTGAAAAGATTCAGCAATTTGCCTGGATCTGTTAAGGGTAAGGGTCCTTCTTATATAGGCCTGAAGGTCCTTAGCGTCATCCAGTATTTTCTCCTGTCTTAATAGTGTGATTACAGCAATAACCTCTTCGCGTAAAATGCCAAGCTGGTCGGATATATAATCTATTCTTGTTTCCGGGATTTCCTCGTTTGCCTGTTTTCTGCTCCTTCCCGATATGAGTTTCTTGATTATCCGGATTGCAAGAACTTTCTGCCTTTCATTGAACCTTTCAGACTGGTTTATTTTATCAATAGCTTCCTGGGCGTTTTTTGCTCGTATGCTGGTGGCAAAAATACGTGGCATATTCTGACCTCGTTTCAGATATCCTGCCTCCTCAAGGGCTGATATGGCAGTAGTGACACGCATTTCGATCTCTGCTATACTGTCATCCCATCCGGCTTTTCTGGCAATTTCAAGGGCTGAATCAGAAAGATTTGCGCGAAATCTTGTCAGTTCCTTTATCGCTCTCCATACCTGCTTGATCTCCTTGAATGTAAGCTTGGTCTGATTAAGCAGGATAAAATGTTTATTCAGGTCCTCGTCATTATAGAGTACATAACATTCCGCCGTTATATTTTCATCCCTCCCGGCTCTTCCTGCCTCCTGAACATAATTTTCCAGCGAATCGGATATTTCATAATGGATTATCATTCCGATATCCTTCTTATCAACTCCCATCCCGAATGCAGAAGTAGCAACAATCACCTTCACTTCTTCATTCATAAATGCATTCTGGTTCTGTAGCTTCTCCCTTACATCCATTTTGCCATGGTATGGTTTTGCATTAAAACCATCCTTTGTTAATCTTGCAGAGAGATCAAAAGCGGTTCTTGTTCTGGAAACATAAATTATTGTCGGACAGTTTTTTCTTTCAAGCAGATCCCTCAGCCTGTCATACCTTTCCTCTTTGTCAGTAACTTCAAAAACCCTGTATTGAAGGTTGGTCCTTGTTTCTTCAGTTCTGATGACTTCAAGTGAAAGGGAAAGCTTTTGATAGAAATAATCACAGATATCTTCAATTACTTTCCGCTTAGCTGTAGCAGTAAAGCATGAAACAGGAATTGCATATTGCAGGTTTTTCTTCTCCTGTAATGATTTAATAAATTCTCCTATGTAAAGATAATCCACACGAAAATCATGGCCCCATGACGAAAAACAGTGGGCTTCATCAATAACAAACCTTGCAATATGCCTGCCCAGAAGCAGTTTCTCAATAGTTCTTGATCTGAGGGATTCCGGCGCAATGTAGAGAATAGAGGCAGACCCTTCCTCTACCCTTTCTATTGCCTTGCTGCGTTCAATAGGATCGAGCAGTCCGTTTATTGTTACTGCATCAGTTATCCCTTTTTTCTCAAGATTATCAACCTGATCTTTCATAAGAGACTGCAGTGGAGAGATGACAACTGTTAGTCCTTTTGTGTTTTCTCCGCTCATCAATGCAGGCAACTGGAAAGCAAGGGATTTCCCTCCGCCGGTGGGGAACACAACAAGTATCGATTTATCGTACAATGCTGCTTTAACAGCTTTTTCCTGAAGAGGTTCAGAGCCAAATTTCCGGAAAGACTTAAATCTGAAGAAGCGATCAAGCCCGGCATAAGGATCCATTGACCTGGCACAATAATCGCATCCCTCATGACAAGGTTTGTTTCTCAGTTTAAGCATTATCCCCTCGACAAGAGGATAATTCATCAGAACCCAGGGCGGAGTAATAGAGTATCTGTCGTTGCTGCTGATCAGAGCCAGGCAATAAGCCAGTTCAATTGGGGAATTAGTGATAAAGTCTCCTGTTTGGGCGTTGGAACATATTTTGCCTGAGAAGGTTCTTCTTATCAATCGTTCAATGCTATCCGGGCTATGAGGTTTATAGCCTAAAAAATCAAAGAAAGCCTTAAACTCGCTTGTTTCTTTAAGAAGGCAATAAAAGATATCCTGCATATCCTTTTCGAGCCTTCTAAAGGCATTTACCTCATCAAAGAACAGGTCTCTTGCCTTAACAGAATCATTCAATGGATTATTCAGCTCCTCCGTCTGGAGTTTATCATCTTTTACAAGATGATGGTATGGCTTTGCAGGGAAAAGAAGGGGTGAAAGAAAGAGAGTGTCAATAACCTTTACCACATCGAATTTAATATCCTGATTCTCTTCCTGCAGGTGTTTTATGTCATGCCTCAGGATATTATGACCGCAAATATATTTTTCACCGTCAATAAAGAGAAGGAAGTCTTTGATTGAATTTGAGTGGAAGGTGTCGCCATTATTCCTGATAGCGCCAATATCCTGAATTTTGTTTCTGTTTAGACTTACCTCAGTGTCGATAAAAACGATAGAATCCACATGAAAAGCTCTTAATTGGTTATTTCCGGGAATTGCCGTACTCCGCTAATTCCTGATTAATTTTTAGCTTAATTTCCCCGGGGGCACAATTATTAATGTCTAAAATACACTTTATTTCTTCTTTTGCCATCAGGGTATGGCGAAAATTTATAACGAGTTATTCAATTGTCATACAATTATATGACAATGAATGACGGCGAAGCCTAATGACGATTGAATGACGCCAAAAGCGCAAATGACAATGAATAACGGCCGAAGGCCGAATGACCCTCTAAATTCAACCCTCAGAGTATCTCTTCATTGGGACCTGAGATTAATATTATCCAGCCTTCAAAAATTCCGAAAATCTCATTTCGAGTCTGGCCTTATCTGGCCATTCTTTTCTATCGGAAGGTAAAATAAGGCTCCGGTTGTTGAGATATTGAATTCCATATTGAAGCATAGGTCCATCAGTTTCCGATAATAACTCTGGTTGAACCTTAATGATATAATCAGGATTGATTCCGATGAAATTATTGTCAAAAGCAGAATGGTGTATCTTGCAGAGGGATAAACCATTTTCAATTACAGGCTCTCCGTTATCTTCCTTATCGCCGATAATATGTGCAGCATCAAGCAATTTCGCGTGCCTTAGCCTGCAAAGCGTACATTGATTTCTGTAAGCCTTTAATACTTTTTCTCTGAATTTTTTTTGATGAACTCTTTGCAGAGTAGTTATAGTAATATATTCTCTTCTGGCATAATCAGCTTCGGGCTCAGCCGCATTGTTTTGAGAAGCAAGCTTCCTGAAATATGATATATCATCAAAAACAACTGAGAATGAATATGATAAAGAATTTTCCCTTATAACAAAGGCCGGCCATAAAGGAACATATTTATTCTCAGCGATTCTAAGAAAGCAGATAAGTGGGATTTTTCTGTCCATCAATTCTCTCAGGCCTGCGTTGTCTGGATGAGAAGGATCTGTCCCCCGGTATTTATATTGAAAGATCTCGTATTTCTCATCTATTGAATCTATATACCTTCCACCTAATAATGAAGTAATTGACAGAGGAAGAATCATCGACTTAGGTTTCCAGATGCCTTGCGGCCCGACAAGTGAATATTTTAAGCCACTTAAGCTGAATCCATCGGTTAGTAATTTACGTGGAAGAACATCCCCATGGATCTCCGTCTGTTGTTTAAGCCAGTCGAAAGCATAAAGGCGTATCTGTAGATCAGTCATTTCTCAGTATTGAACTTGTAAAATTATTAACTAAATCCACAAGGATTTGCCTCCTTTTGTCTAAGAATAGCCTGTAATTTTCAATCTCAAGTAATTCCGGATCAACAGGAACGCATTGATCAAGTAATGGCGCCGTTCCTTTCTCAGCAATTATTTCAGAAATATATTCTTTTGGAGGTTTATTGCTTATTGATTTATTCGTTCTGGAAGCAATGAAAGCCATATTCGAGAATTCATTGATCTCACTTTTTTCATATTTGTTCTTAAGGAGTGATTTTGGGAAGATATGATGATATTGCAGTGTGTGGTTCTTCCCAATTGGATTTAGAGCAATTGAAAGATTTGAAAACCAGTCTTTAGCATCCTTGTATTTTAGTGCAATAAAAACCAATGAGAAAAGAGGACTGTTTACTCCCTTGCCAATAAAATCGTTCAAATTAAAACTGAGACGACCAAATTGCTGCTCAAGGGTCTTTATCAGATCAGAGGGGCCTCCCCCGGTTTTTATTGTTTTCAGATCCGCATCCAGAAGAGTCTCACTGGATCCTCTTGAATACCGACCCTTTGCACTGGCTACATAAACCCAATATTTAAGCTGTTTTTCCTCCTCAGGAGTGAGGTTGTAATTTTTATAAGCTCCATAATAAGCAATAATTACAAAAAACAGGGGTGATGAAAGAAGCGATTCATCCTCTATACCTGAATTTTGTCTCAGGAAATTTATTGCAAAATCCAATCCGGTTTTGGCTTTTCCCCAGGCTTGCTGCAGTGTTGGAACCGGAATCGAATTAACGTTATTAAACTTCGACTGGTCTGTCGCAAAAACTATTAATGACCTTACAAGTAATCCGAGATCAAGTGTCATCCAGTATCTTTCACAATCTTCCTGGAAATCCTGTAGCAGATTTAAGGAATTCTGCCATCGTGCTGTAATTTGAGCAAGAGCTAAATCAGATCCGCGTAATTTTACTCCCAGCGAGTTCACTCTTACAAAGATCTCTGCTACTTCTTTATAATCAAGGATTTTAGGAAGGATATCAACCCGGTAGTTGTAATTCAGAATATTTCTTAATTGTGTAATTCTCCTGCGGTATTTTTCATACCGGGGATCATCAAACGATGTTACACCGGCAGATTGCAGAATTTCCGAATCACTTTCTGATTTGAAAATTTTCGATACAGGTATCCAATGCTTCTGTTGTGCAAGTACCTTACTATAAACGACAAATGTCATCTGCCTCATTCGTTCCATCAGATTGCTTTCTGCTTTACCCGAGAGCTTTAAGTGCATCTGCTATCTCATTCCCTTTAGCTTTTATCAGTTCTATCAGCTCTTCAGGTGTACGGGTATCAACCACCTGTATTTTGTGTGGATTAACGGCCTTAAGATCATAAACGGCATCCTCTATCTCTTTTACTTTGGATTCAAGTTCCCGTACTTCACGATTCAGGTCTTTTACTTTCTCCTCTGCCTCCGATACAGCTTTTTCATTCCGCGGTTTTACTTTTTTTAATTCCTGCAATTTTTCGCTCCATTGTGCTACAGTCCTTTTTTTCGCAGCAGACTCTTCTTTGTGAGGTTGTGCTTCCTCAGCAGCCTGCGATTTCTTTTCGTCCATATCGACAGTCCATGAGTTTTCACTGTCGGCCCGTGAAGGCAGAAGCCTGAAGAAATCTTCAAATTGCTTCAGCGTAAGAGGAGATTTCTTCCGCACCTTGATCTCGGACATGTCGTAATACCATATCTTCTTTGTCGGATTACCCTTTGTAAAGAAAATAAGATTGGTCTTAACACCGGCCCCTGCGGCAGTAAATACCCCTGCGGGCAGGCTGACGATGCACCACACTTCACATTCATCGAGCAGCTTGCGTTTTGTCTTTACAAAAGCATCTTCGTTGGTTCGAAAGAGAAGTCCTTCATCGAGCACGATTCCGCAACGGCCGTTCTGCCCCAGGCTTCGGATCACATGCTGCAGGAAGAGCACCTGTGTGGCTCCTGTTTTATAGTCGAAAGCTGTTTGTGCTTCCTTGCCTTCCTTGCCGCCAAAGGGCGGGTTTGTAAGTATCACGTCAAAAAACTGAGGCGCTCCCTCAAACAGACCGCCGTACAATTCCATACCGGTAAGGGTATTGCCGTGCCATAGGTTAGGCTTGTCGATGCCATGAAGTACCAGGTTGGCAAGTGCAATGGGATATATCAGATTTTCTTTTTCCCTGCCCCAGAAAGTCTGAGTTTTCATGGTCTCAAGCTGTTCGGCTGAGGTTGTCTGACCGAGCCCTGAGCGGATATGTTCGTAACTTTGAGCGAGGAATCCTCCTGTTCCGCAACTGGGATCATAGACTGTCTCTCCCGGTTTCGGATCGACAACCTGAACAATTGCCTTTATTACCTGCCTCGGCGTAAAGAACTGTCCGCCATCATTGCCTTTCTCACCCATTTTCAGCAGCAGGCCTTCATAGACCTGCGACAGGGTAAAAACGTGAGTCGGGTCCACCGCTTCGACGGAAAGCTGATGAACCTTATCGAGCACATCCAGAAAATTACGTTCTGTATCGATACGCACTTTCTCAACACCCGTTATAATTTCGCTTATCACTTTCTGACGCGAGGTTGCATCTGGCTGGTTCTTAAGTTCTTTCAGATAGGGCAGCAGCTGTCCGTTGACGAATGCAAAGAGGCTTCCCTGGGGTGCATCCTGCAGTTCTGCACGTTTGTTCATCTGTCCATCGGGAAGTGTCTCGGGTGGCTGGGCCCAGTCCTGCCAGCGGTAGGGTGATTCCAGCGACGGCCTGAAATTAATTCCGAGGGCTTCTGCTTCCTGTTCCTCGTGCCTTTCTTTTTCGTCGAGGATGCGGAGGAACAGTATCCATGTAAGTTCGGGTACATACTGCATGGCGCCTGCACAGTTACCCCTGCGCATGATGTCGCATATAGTTTTTATCGCCTGGTCTACAGATTGTTGCGTTGCGTGACGTTTGCCGTTTCCGTTATTGTTGCGTTTTGCCATTTTTCTGATTCATATTGTTTTCAAACAGAATAATATTATTCGAAATATAATTCCGTATACGATTTAATTCCAGGTTATTACGTATGATATGTTCATAATAATTTCGTTGCCATATACGCATTCCCGGTGTATTCCTGTATATGTTGATTTGTTTTGTTGAAACCGTTTTAAATGCGCCGATTAAATGTCCAATGGATTTGCGTTTTATCGTTGTTGGGTCGATTCGCGGTAATATTGTAGGGTCGATTCGCGGTAATATTGTAGTGTCGATTCGCGAATCGACCCTACATGAATTATCCGGATAATCCGTAATTATGATAATGCCATGAATGTGATCGGGCATTACAACCATGGCATCCAATTTAACATAATCGTATTGGGTTGACAACCAATCCCATGTTTCTGCGACAATTTTCCCAGATTCATTTAACCGCATTTCACCGTTCACGATTTTCCCGAAAAGGCGGACATGGTCCTGAACACATACGGTTATGAAATACGCCCCCTCACGGGTGTAATCGTATCCTTTCAGGCGGATTGAATGCCGGTGGTGGATTTGTGGATTATATGCCATCACAGCTCTCCGTTAAATGCCTTACGCAGTATTGCGGCTGGCAGTGCGTTAATGGTTTTTAGTTCCTCTTCGGCCGCCTTAAGGGCTTTGACCACGGATACCATTTGCTCACTCAGTATTGTGGCAATACGCTTTTGCTCTGAAAGTATTGGTATGGGTATATCAAATCTTTCACATTGTGATTTAGATATTTCATCAAATGTAGGCCCTCTACCAATCTCCTTTAATTTAGGTACAGATTTTTTCAAAGAATAGTAGAGAAAATAAGTATCGATTTGATAACCAGGGACAAATGACTTACAACCCTGGTTAGTGCAAAGTTCTAGAGTTGCAATACCGAGATGACCTATTGGAGCACGCGAGGATAAAACTACAGTTCCTGGTGGGACTAAGGTCAAATTGCTGGTATTAAAACCTGCAGTGGATATTCTTCTTTCGGAATTTGTAATCTCTGGACGGTCAAGTTTCCCCAAATCTGTAGGAGTGATCCAAACAATGTCCCCATTCCAATAGAGTTTATTTTCAGAAGCAGGCGTTGTCCCATTAACAACCTTTGTTACTTCTCCAAGTTTTACCCATCTCCATCCCTCAGGCAGGGGTTGTCCGGGTCGCGGGAAAACCTTGCGCAGGAAAGCTGCGGGCAGGGCTTTTACAGCCTCGAGCCTCTCCCCGGCTGCTTTGCGGGCCTTGTCGACAGCGGCCAGCTGCTCTTTCAGGATGGCTGCGATGCGTTTTTGCTCGGGGAGAGGGGGGAGGGGGATTTTAAATTGTCTAATTTGCTGTAAGTTCAGATTTTGTAGAGCTCCTCCCATCTTCAGTTCTAATAATTTGCCTATTACTAGCTCGACCCTACAGATTAGACATAAGAATTGTACATCAACTTTTAATTTATCAATTCTTGCAAATGCAACCGCTTGATTACAGTTAATGTAACTTGCATTATGGGGTATATATCCAACTCTTCCAAGTGTTCCCGCAATTGTAATTACAAAATCTCCAGGATGAAGCTGTGAGCGAGACAGAATTTCATCAGTCTCTTGAGAAATATGAAGAGGAATTTTATCTACCTCAATTTCCCACCCATTAACATCTTCTGCTCTCAGGAATGGGATGCCATCATCGGAGTATTTCTGACCAAGACTTGTAGGAGTTGTTCCTTTGCTAATTAATAAGGAAAGCTCCCCCAATGTCACCCATTTCCAGCCGGGGGGGAGGGGTTTGGTGGTATTTTTATGGGACGGGGGGGACGCCGGTGACAATGAGGACATGGGTGGAGTTATTTTTCGTTGTTGGTGTTTGGTTTTCTGTTTCTGATATCGATGCGGGCTTTGGTCATACGTTCGCGGAGGCCGCCATGTTCTAAGAAGTCTTTTTCGAGGGCCAGTAATTGCCTGTTAAGAAGGTAATTGGCCTGGTGGATAAGGCAGATTATAACATTTGCTGCAATTTCGGCCGGCCCGGCCTCTATATAATTTCTAAAACTATCATAAGAGGCATCTTTGCTTTTTCCCAGGTTTCTTATTTCAAGTGATTCTTTGTTGTCTTTATCCCACAAGTGCATATTTCTTGTACGCAAAAAATCGCGGTAATCTGTCAGAAGTTCCTCCAGGCTTGCACGGGCCACGCCGGTAAGCTTTAACTCCCCTTCCTTTGATGTTCCCGAAACCACCGAACCTTCAACGATGTTCTGTTTTCCGCTGCGCGCCGCCTGCACCATCTGATCTACAGTGCGATCGTACTTATTCAGGAACCGTTCACAGAACTTTACGGTCGCATCATAAATTATTTCAGCTTTCCGGTAAGTCAGCAGGTTCGCATAACCCCCATGAGGTGGTATAATATGGTCACTCATGTCTCGTTTTAATAGTATGTCCCGTTAGTCCCCAACGTCCCATTTTTTATGCAGCAAACATTCGTTGTTTTGTTTCAGATAATAATTCCCTCGGATTTCCTGCAAGCTTTAAAGCTTTAAGTCCTCCGGCAGTTCTTACCTCCGGCGTATTGAATATCTGAGGATTTTCGAGCCCATCGGTGCCCCCGCGTTCAAACTGGTTTGCAACAGCACTTATCACCCTGCCGGTTTCTGGCGGCAGGCTGAGAAGCCATTCTTCATGCTTATATGTAAAAGCAAGCACTCTCTCGTGCCGGGTGCGTGCGTTTATACCCCATCCAAGTTCAGCCAGCACATCATACAGGTCATAATCCTCCTTTTCATCAACAAGCCTAACCACACCGGGTGAATAGCCTGAGGTTACCAGCATATTGATAAGCTCCAGACGTGACGGAGGGTCGATCCACCGCGCCCTGAAATCATCGAGAGTGTGTACCTCGCCGACGAGCCTTTCAGCGAGCCTTGCCTTGTATTCCTCAACCGGTACCGGCATTGCCTGGCCGTCGACATCAGCAACAATATAACGTCCCGCATCGGTAATGTGTACATCAAAACCTTCTACCTGAATGGTTGGTCCGGGTGGCAGCAGATCGACCGGTTGTTCGTGTCCGTCGCCGGGAACCTTCTGCCGTGGTGGCGGAGTTATAAATTCTTCCCCGAAAAGACGTGTGGCGTCGGTGTAATCATATACACGGAACATCAGCTTACCGGTAGGAGCATCTATACGGGTACCTCGTCCGACCATCTGGTAGAAGCTTATAGGGCTTTTCAGGTATTTGAAGAAAACAATATTCCTGACACAGGGGACATCTACACCTGTTGTCAGCAGGTCTACGGTTGTTGCAATAAAATGGCTTCGTGATGAAGCCCTGAAGTCTGGCAGCTGGTCGTTGCCGCTCGATGCTGCTGTGCATTTAAATGCATAGTAATCAGCTCTTTTCTTATTGTTGTTTTTGCACCAGTCAGCATAAAGATTACCCATTTCATAAGCCACACGATCGGCGTGGCTGTCGCGGGCGCAAAAAATTATTGACTTCTGTTCAGGACCTCCAGTCTCAAGAAGATAGTTAAAAAGATCTCTGCACATTGATATTACACGATCGGGCAGAAAAATACGGTCCTCATATTCGGTTTTCTGATAGTATTCTTCAACCTGTTCTCTTGCCACCGGTAAGCCGGTGATTGCATCCACGGGATCGCGGGCCATTATTTCGTCTATCGTAATTCCGGTGTCATCAATGTTAACACGGCCTTTTTGAATTTCGCAGGCAGCAAGATAACCGTCCTCTATTGCCTGGGAGATTGTGTATTCATAAACCGGTTCCCCGAAATATGCGATGTTGTTGGCGGTTATTTCGGCATCTTCTTTTGCTTCGTTTGTCAGAACGACAATTTTAAGTAATCGTGGTGTTGCAGTCAGACCAACCTGAACAGCATTTTTGTTTCGTGTAAGAACCTGTGACCATTTACCCCATGCCGAACGATGGCACTCATCAATTACAATGTGGCTGAAGTAATTCTCCGGGTAATAAGTAGTCAGAAAGCTTTCTTTAGCAAATTCACTTTCGATTCCGAGAGTCTGATATGTTGCTATATGGATCCGTGCGTTCTTTGCGTTATTTATTCCGTCAGATTTACGAAATACGGCTGCGGCATCAGCACCGAAGACATTCTGGAAAGCTTTAAGTGCCTGTGTACGGAGCTCATCACGGTCGCAGACGAAGAGTGCGCGTGTCAGCAATCCGGCATCGGAGATACGTTTCAGAAGGTTAACTGCAATAAATGTTTTACCGCAGCCTGTAGCCATCGAAAGCAAAGCACGTTTTGGCTGTTCTTTAATTTCACACCGGGCAAACTTTTCCATTACGGCCCTGATAGCTGCATCCTGGTAGTAGCGTCTTGTGCCTTCCCCACCGTGATATGGTTGTATCAAAGGCCTGGCATAAGTGGAGTCGAGCTTAAAACCTATACCCTTTTCATAGCGATCACGAAGTGCATCAGGGTCAGGAAATTCAGTCATCGGTTTTGGAGGCGAAGTAAGGCCGGTGAAGCAGTCGAATTCAACAAACTGATGACCGTTCGAGGAGAAAATGAATTTTATATTGAGGCGGCGGCATTCGGCGTAACCTTTAGCCTGGTCGAGGCCATGGCCGGGAAGCAGGCTCTCTTTTTTCGCTTCAATCAATGCCACGGCAGCAGGCTGAGACTCTTTATTTACTCTTACACGGAGTACATAGTCAATCTTGCCTCGGGAACGGCGTCGGGCTTTACCTCCAATTATTTCAACGGCTCCTGCAGTTTCTTCACGACGAATAAGATCTTCAGTCCAACCGCGCCGGTGAATAGCAGGATCAATAAGTTTTGCTCTTGTATCGGCTTCGTTAAATGACATCAGGCACCTAAATTAAGTCTTTTATCTAATTTTCGTTCGTATTTCTGGCTTAATTCTGAATACTTCTGATATGGTTTTGAACATTAAAAGTAGCTAAATACTGACAAAAATTTACAACATTGGTTAAAGTTATCTATATCGTTGCTAAAAAGCAATTAAGATCAGTGCTAACAAATTACTTACTCTTTCAATATCAGACAAATGAGTGTCTTCAATATTAAATCCACTTCTTTCAGGGCCATAAATGCAGACTCTATCTGCTATCTTTCTCTGTAAAGTAACTAAGCTTTGTCGGTCTTAATGAACGATACTATTATCTTTTACTCCGAAACATTTTGCTTGTTGATTATCTTGGCAGCAGAGAGATAGCAGAGTTCTCCGTTAACCCTAACAATCTATCGATGAAAAACACATTCATTCATCTTGAGGTTATTATACAACCACGAAGCTTTTGCTCTTTTCCCGTTGGCAGGTCTCTCAACCCTGAAGTTGTCACGTATGCGAATATGATATTCAATTTGTATCTTGTTAAAATACTCCAGCCATTTGTCCCCAACAAATTCCCTGTCGGCCAGCAGGCATTCTATACTGCCCCTTCCGAACAGTCTAACAAAGCGGGTCATTAAGTCTATTCGGTCCTGCATACTTGAGTTTCCGAACTTAGGCATTATATGGAACAGTATCGGGAATGCTACTCCATTATATACGATGCTAAGAGAAAGGATTTTGATATTTTTCGTACCGAACTTCCAGTCAGTCCTATCCAAAACATGTCTGTATGGTGTTTCGCATGGCAGAAGAGCAAATAAAAATCTAGTAACCAGGTCATTGTCAAGCGAGTACTCTCACTCTACTTCCCGCTCCCGCTCTACTCTCAGTTTCCCATTCTGAAATCACTAACACTGCTCTGCGTCAGGGAACACTCTTCGAAAGTAACGCTTGTACCGTTACCAATAGGCGACTGGCTGCTTAAGCCTACCCATATCTCATCGGGATAGTCATTCCGGAACAGCCTCACAAGCTGCCAGTTTTCTTTATCAGGAGAATAATAAAAAGCAATTGTTTTCACATCAGAAGAGATCTTCATATAGACGCTTGCACTGTCAATAACATCGTGATTATTGTCATCCGAGGTCTCTATTGTCCTTACAGTCACAATGCGGGTCCGCTGACGCTCATCCCTCTCGAAGGCATATTTAAACCATAGCTTCGGATTTAAATATACATACAAGGCCCCTGCATCATATGTGTCTTTAAATGTGGGAGTAACCTTTGCCGAAAATGTGAAGGGCGCAGTATTATCCACCCGCGCAAGAAGAACCGGGGCTGTGCTGTTTGATAGCTTCCCGTCAGGATCGTTGAAATTATCACGTTTTGCATTGCTGACAAGAATCAGCCTGTCATTCTCAACAACGGCAGTGGCTTTCGCATCATTAAGTGATTTGGTGAATTCAACACCTGTGACTACTATTGAACATCCTTCTCCCTTTGTAACAGGAATATTATTACAGCTCAGCATAATAAATGATATAATAAGAAGGCTAAATAATGTTTTTTTCATATTCCGGATTTTTTTGCTCTCAAATCTACTAAGTATATGACAAAAATTTACATCATTGGTTAAAGTTATCTATATCGCCGCTAAAAAGCAAGCCGGCAATATAAGTAAGGCCATATTTAAATAAACTCTTAGCTCTCCTTCCATGTTTTTTGGTCTTGCTGGGATTGAGTGTGTCAAAATGTATTCCTACTCTATACGCCAATGCAAAAGCAACTCTGCAACTCCGGAGCATTTTGATTGTTGATTCTCCTGGAAGCAGAGAGATAGCAGAGTTCTCAGTTAACCCTGACAATCTTGCGATGAAAGGCACATTCATTGATCTTGAGGTTATTAATCAACCACGAAGCTTTTACCCTTTCCCGTTGGCAGGTTCCTCAACTCAGAAGTTGTCACGTATGTGTAGCTCGTAATGCATCCTTTCTGCATTTGAAAAATAATTTCAATCATTTTTTATTCACATTTCAGGGATCGTATTCCCCAATTTTGATTACATGTGGGGATTATAATCCCCGCAATTATGATTAAGAGAGATCTGGAGGATAAGATAGTTTCGAAGCTGAATACCAAAAAGGCAATTATTTTGCTGGGGCCCCGGCAGACTGGTAAAACAACCCTGCTTGAGAAAATTGCAGATATGACAGGCGATTGTCTTTTAATCGATTGCGATGATCCTGTAACGAGATCGGGACTTGAAAGTGCCAATACTGAAGAGCTAAAGCGAATGATCGGGAATCACAAAACAGTTTTTATTGATGAAGCTCAAAGGGTCAAGAATATAGGGCTTGCTGTCAAGATAATTGTCGACAGGATTAAAAATGTTCAGCTCCTTGTAAGCGGTTCCTCTTCTCTTGATCTTATGAGTGAGATAAATGAACCTCTTACCGGAAGAAAGTGGGAGTACATGCTTTATCCGATCAGCGGGTCGGAACATTACAGGCACTTTGGACATATCAGGAGCCGGCAGCTGCTCGAGACAAGACTGATCTACGGCATGTATCCTGACGTCATAAACAATCCCGGGGAGGAAAGGGAAATACTCAGGCAGCTTACCGGAAGCTATCTTTACAAGGACATATTATCTTACCAGGGTGTTAGAAAACCTGAACTGCCGGAAAAACTGCTCAGGGCTCTCTCACTCCAGGTGGGTAATGAGGTTTCGTATAATGAGCTGGCGTCGCTCCTTCAGGTTGACAAAAAAACAATAAACTCTTACCTTGACCTCCTCGAAAAATCGTTCGTCATTTTCCGCCTGAAGTCCTTCAGCGGTAATTTAAGGAATGAGATAACTGCAAACAGGAAGATCTATTTCTATGACACCGGTCTGAGAAACGCTCTTACAGCAAATTTCAATCCATTGGACATGAGGCAGGATACCGGTGCATTATGGGAGAATTTTCTTATTGCTGAAAGAATGAAATTCCTTCATTACAACGGGATCTGGGCTAACAGCTTTTTCTGGCGAACAACAACAAGGCAGGAGATAGATTATATCGAGGAACGTGAAGGGAAGCTCTTTGCCTATGAGTTCAAATGGAAGTCGGAAAAAGGCAAAAGGTTCCCTGCATCATTCCTCCAGGCTTACCCGGAAAGTAAAACTGCCCTTATATCAAACAGTAATTTTCAGGAATTCATTCTTTAATTCCAGGAATTGTGATGTACTTTAATGAGACCAACAAAATACAGAAAACAATACCGACCAACCATAATGCACTTATCCGTTGCAAGGCAATGAGGGGCTCGGAGATGGGTAGGAGGAGCCTGCCGTAGGTTCTGAACATCGAGATTTGAATTCTTGCGAGAGTGATCTCGCTCATTCTTTGTCAGTTTCCCATTCTGAAATCAGTAGCACTGCTTTGAACAATTTGAATCTTCTTCAGTTAACTTTGTATGTAAATATGATTTTGAAAAATGAGCAAACCGGTCCTTATTCTGAAAAATGAGCCCAGGGAAAATCCCGGACTCATTGAATTTCTGCTGAAAAACCATTCTCTTGAATATCAAATTGTGTATCTTGAAAATAATACAATTATTGAATCAATTGAAGACTTCAACGCTTTAATCGTCCTTGGTGGACCGGAAAGCGCAAATGACACCACCCCAAAAATGATAAATGAGCTCTCACTTATCAGGAAAGCCGTTCAGTCACATATCCCCTTCCTTGGTGTCTGCCTGGGGCTTCAGGCTTTGGTAAAGGCGATGGGAGGCAGTGTTGTAAAGTGTCCTTTGCAGGAAACCGGTTTCAGGGATCCTGATAACAATTTTTATAAAGTAAGATTGACTGAAAATGGAAGAAAAGACAGACTCTTTGATCAGTTACCGGATGATCTGACAGTTTTTCAGCTTCATGGAGAGACAGTACAGCTCACCCCGCAGATGAGCCTTCTGGCTACCGGCGACTTCTGTAAAAACCAAATTGTTAAGATCGGGGATAATGCATACGGCATCCAATCTCATTTTGAATTAACAGATGAGCTTCTTGAATCGTGGATGACAGAAGACGCTGACCTCAAAAAACTCAGCACTGAACAGCTGCGCTCTGATTTTGATATTGTCAGACAGGATTACCAGAAAACAGGATTACAGTTATTTCATAACTTTCTGACTATAGCGGGATTAATAAACACAAATTCTTAATTTTGAGTATCATAAAACAGAATGAAGCCGAAAAAGAAAGATAAAAACAACAAACACGATGCGGAAATATTGAAGTGGTGGAACTGGAAAAACCGGAAAAATAAAAATGAATAACAGCCCCTCAGATCTTCCTTCCGATATAGAACACATAGCCGTAATAGTCTTTATACTTTGAGTATAGTACCGCTTCATGCAGCAAATTTGCTACAAGCTCTACAGCTGCTTTATTTCCCTTATGCCTGGTGAGAAATGTTTCCTGTGCCCTGTTCTGCGGAACATAGAAATTTTCAGTCCAGCTGTTTTCAGGCAGAATGAAGCTCGCAACGGGAATATACCCGGCTTTCTGCATCTGCGCAACCTTATTCGGAATCGTGTCTATTCCAGGATAAGCATCCCTCCAGAAAGCATCAATTTCATCCGGCCTCTCATCTGTAAACCAGGATGCCTCACTAACTGCTATATATCCTCCGCGCTTTAGAAACCGCCTCCACTCGGTCAGTCCCTTTTCAAAGCCAATATTGTAGATCGCTCCTTCTGACCAGATAAGATCCAGCTCTTCATTATCAAATGTGAGCTTATCCATCGAACCGACAATACCTTTTACCCTGTCCTGCAAATTCATCTTACGGGCATTGGCATTAAAAAGATCTATGAAAATTGGAAACAGGTCTATACCTGTTATCTTCCCCGGTGCGTTCTGCGCCAGAACCATTGTCTGCCCGCCCGTTCCGCAACCGATGTCGGCAATATGAGATCCGTCGCTAATATTATCAATAAAGCTCAGGGCTTTGATTGTTACTTCAGGGCTGCCGGGCCCCTGCCGTTCCATTGCAGAAAAATATTCGCATATAAGATTGAAGTCGAATTCGTGGATTGATTTATTTTCGTTACTCATGATTTTAAAATTATGTTTTGAAATAAAGCTGAAGAATAAACCTTATTCTTTGCTTACTTAAATATTAATGAAAAACTAATGAAAATAACTGCGGCAAGTATTTGCCTGAGCCCGAAATAGTGATAACTGCCGGCAGAATGCCAGAGGTCATTTACCTTACCCGATCCTTATTAAATTTAAACATCCAGTGTTTTATGTGGCAAATCTATTGAATTTTATGTAGTTTTAGTCAGTGATAGCAAAAAATCAAATGAAAATATTATACAGGCGGTTCCAATGTGACATTTAAATTCAAAATCATTTACACATGAAGAAGGCATTTTATTTACTTGCTGCATCCCTTCTGATCTCCTGTCAGCATCCTGTTGACAGAATGGTCGCACGGAATGAAGTATACAAAGCTGAAAAGGAATTTGAAAAAATGGCAGCAGAAAAAGGAATGGCAGAAGCGTTCTTTTATTTTGCTGATGACAGTGCCACTATCCTCAGGGGTAACGATTCCCTTATAAAAGGAAAGGAGAATATCCGGCATTATTACAATGTAAGATCAAATCCGGATGCAAAACTTAGCTGGACACCTGACTATATTTATGTATCTGATTGCGGCACCCTGGCTTATACCTATGGAAAATATATCTATTCAATTAAAGACAGCAGCGGTAATTTAAAGGAAAGTTCCGGCATATTTCATACTGTGTGGAAGAAGCAGAACGATGAGTGGAAATATGTCTGGGATTAAAATAGAAATGAAACATTAAATTTGCATAGGCAACCCTGTTAAGAACAGCGATTACTACAGGCCGAAAAATGAGAATATACTTTTAATTTTTTAACAAATTTATAAAGATGAAAATTCAGATTAACTCCGACAAGAACATTCAAATCACAGAAAGGTTTGAGAAATATTTTTCAGAAAAGATCAATCTTGCCTTAAAACGCTTTGAAGATAATATTACCCGTATTGAAATACATCTCTCCGACCAGAATGCCCGTAAAACAGGTCCTGATGATTTGCAATGCAAGATTGAAGCAAGGTTAAAAGATCTGAAGCCTGTAATAGCGACAGGTAAAAGCAATACAAAAGAAAAAGCACTTGATGAGGCCCTAAAAAAAATGAAAGCATCATTGGACAAGGTTACAGGAAAACTTAAAGCAAAATAGGACACTGGCATGCCACAGGAAACTGTTTGGCAATGTAATTTTATGTTCATTCAATGCAAATAGAGATGTTTTTATTACATTGCTGCACAGAAAAAGTTTACTTTTCTTAAACAGAGATTTTTTGGATATATAATAAGCTCTTATTCAAATAATTATTATAAAATTTAAAATACAATTATGAAAAAATCAACTTCAAGAAGAGAATTCTTAGGTAAAGCTGCAACTGTTGCTGCTGCTGCGTCTGTAGCCCCGCTGGCCGGTTTCGGAAAGGGACTTGAAGATGCAATGCAAAGAACACAAAAACCTTCGGCTCCTTCAGGACTGAAGATCTCAAAAGTAAGCTGCGGGTATGTCCGCGGAAGCCTTTTTGTCAAGATCTTCAGCAACCAGGATATTTACGGATGCGGTGAAGGAGTGGACGCCATCCAGGGAACCTATCATTTAGTTCAGAACCTTGGAAGAAGACTTGTCGGACAAAATCCTTTTAACATCCACAGGATCTTTGAAGACTTGCGCAGAGCTGGCTTTTTCGGTGGTGCGCAATCCGGTATGTATGTTGCCGTCCTTTCTGCTATTGAAACTGCTTTGTGGGACCTTGTAGGAAAAGCCCTGGGAGTACCTGTTTATCAGCTGCTGGGCGGGAAATTCCGCGACAAGGTAAGGGTATACAGCGATACAGCTATGTACCGTTCACAGTTCCCGTCACCCAAGGACTTTGCCGATTCAGCCCTTGAGGGACTTAAGCTGGGGTTCAATGCAGTTAAGTTCGACCTGGATTACACAGCCGATCCTAATAAATACGACAGGTATAACTGGACCGCCAGCCCGGGTGAATTACAGAGGATGTATGACCAGCTGGCTGCCGTAAGAGAAGCCGTTGGTCCTAAAATAGATATATGTGTTGATATGCACGGCAGGTATGATCTTAATACTGCACTTGCTATTTCAAGAAGAGTTGAGCCTCTGAATCTGCTTTGGCTTGAAGAACCGATACCCGCAGATAATGTCGAAGCCTACAGGCTTATCTCCCAGGAAACCAGTACCCCGATCGCAGCGGGTGAAAATATTTACCTGGCATACGGTTTCAGGAAACTCCTCGAAATAGGAGGTGTTGAAGCTGTTATGCCCGACCTTCAGAAATGCGGCGGACTTGGTGAAGGACAGCGTATAGCCAACCTGGCAAACCTTTATTACATACCATTTGCTCCGCATATGGTCGCTTCCTTCCTCGGTGCCATGGCCTGCGCTCACGTCTGCGCATCAGTTCCCAACTTCCTTATAATGGAATGGCAGTCATATTTCCACACAACACCGATGTTCAGGGAAATCGTGACCTTTGACGAAGGTGACTGGGTTAAGGATAGCTTTGTAACTGTATCAAATAAACCCGGTATTGGTGTTGATCTTAATATTGAAGCATGTAAGAAATATGCTCTCAAGGATGTACCATTCTTTGAATAGAGTATAAAAAATCATGAACTGAATCGATTAATTATCTGTATTTGGTTCACAGTATTTCACAGATTAGGGTGTCTTATAATGGCACCCTTTTTTTTTGTTGGTATTGTTCATTTCTTTTTGTTCGTCCAAAAAGAAACGAACCAAAGAAAAAGGGAGCCGTGATAAGGATGATTTGCTAATGACCATAAATAATAACTGGGTGTTTCAAAATGGCCATCTTTTTAATATCAATTCCCTGCTGAAGTGATGAGATCCCTCACTCGTCAATCCTTCGCAAGCTCAGGATTTACTTGTTCGGGATTAGGGATCTCCCTCCCCTTGCAGTGAGTTAAATAAAAATGTGTATCAAGGGTAAGGTTTCTCCGGAGATTTACTATTTAAACGTATCTCTGCCCTCTGCAGTACCACGGCACCGACAGGTGCCAGATGTGAATAACCCCGGGTAACAACCCTGGGCAGAGGATCCATCTCGATTGTGTCAGCGCCGAAGGTGCTGAATAAATCTTCCATAAAAACCATTAATGCGAATAGTCGCAGAAATGTTGTTTTATATTGACATTCGCATTTATAAACTAACCTTAAGGAATACACGGGTATTTTATTTATGTCAGGAAATTCAACCTCGCTGAAGACAAAGATCAATTAAATGAGATTTTTATCATAAATTCCTTGACTTCAGTTAATTTCTGTCATAACTTAGTACTTATATACTAACCTGAAGCATTGAATCTCCATCCCTTCAAATAATATCTCAACTTAATACTTAAACCTATGAAAAAACTACTGTTCATTCTTGTTTCGCTTATCTTTTTAATGACTGCCTGCAAAAAACAAAAACCAGCTGAATATACTGTCCTCGGCAGGTACACTCCATATGAAAACTTCCCTGAAAAACTCGTCGCGAAAGTTGAAAAGATCAAAGAAATTAATTACTGGGCAGTCCCCCGGGGTGATACATATACAAGGGGTGACCGTATTACAATCAAAGACAGGGATTCATTGAACTGGACAAATGATTTTGAAGCTGTTTATGACAATTCCGGAGAGCTTGTACGCTGTATCTTTCTTGATGAAAATAATTCAACTTACAGGCTGCGGGAATTATTCAAGGAAAATAATCTGACGGCTTCTTTAAAATACACCCGTGCCGACACTTTAAGATATATTGACAAAATCACTTATAATGCTGATGGTGACATAAGCGAAATCTCAAATCTCAGAGCCTCTCCTGATACCCTTCTTTATAAGGGAATTTTCAGATACAGTCTTAAAAAAGATACTATTACTGAACACTGGTCGGATTACAATGGTGATCCTTATGCCAGGATAAACGAGATCTATAATGCTGAAGGCCAATTCATCCGTAAAGAATTCTATGATGAGAAAGGTAATTTTGCCGGAGCTGTCGGAGTCAAATACAATGACAAAGGAAAGCTCTCAAGTCTCACAGCATTTGATAAGGATAAAAACATTTATTCTGTTGATGAAATGACTTATGAATATGACACTAAAGGCAACTGGGTAAAAGCAATTGTCACAGACTCAGAAAGCGGAAAAGTGATATATGTAGAAAGGACGTATTCTTATTTCGATTGAAATATTCATAAAGTAAAACAGGACACCTGGTAATTTTAAGTCAGCGTCTCCTCTGGTATTCCGGTGTGCATAAACATTAGATAGCGCAATGCCCCGTCAGGAGTAACTGTTTATTATTCCATTATAATTCTATATAGGATAATCTTCGTATTATAATAACTTAAATACAAGAGTAGTTAATTTTTCTAAATTATTATATGTCTTTGATTTATAATTATTATTTATTTCAATATATTTGTTGGTTTTTGAAACATTTATGGTTGTTCCCATTAAATAATTTAATATTAATTAAAAAGTTTATCGAAAATGTTTGAATCAAGAAAAAACAATGATGCTCTTGGATCGCTTAACAGAGGGATTCCGTGCGAATCAGGATTGTGCACTTTATGCGATTCTGCCTGTAAAGGTAAATGCGAAACATGGCTCTCGTGCATGGAAGGAAGAAAGATGCTGTATCCCAGAAGATTTGGATTTTCCACAGCAGGAGCTGATAATACAACCTCACTTGGAGTGGGTTACCACGCCCTTCGTATTCAGGGCTATGCGTATGGTTCAAGTGGCATGGGCAAGAAATTAACTGATGACCCGGATGACTGTATCTTCCCGAATGTGAATATCGAAACAGAGTTTGGATCGAAGATCAAAACAAAATCGCGCATCCCAATAATGACAGGCGCCCTGGGATCTACCTTTATTGCCGCCCGTTACTGGCCATCCTTTGCTGTAGGTGCGGCATTATCAGGCTTCCCGATAGTAATCGGAGAAAATGTCGTGGGTGTTGACAAGAATTCAAAAATACTTAATGGAAAAACCCTCGAATCACCGGAACTTGACAGAAGGATAGGGTATTTTAAAAGATATTATGATGGCTACGGAGCTATAATAATCCAGATGAATGTTGAGGACACACGGAATGGTGTTGCCGAATATCTTATCGACAAATACGGTAATGATGTAATTATTGAACTTAAATGGGGACAGGGTGCAAAAGATATCGGCGGTGAAATTCAGGTCTCTGATCTTGACTATGCCCAGTTCCTTAAATGGAGAGGCTATGTAGTGGATCCGGATCCGACTGACCCTATTGTTATCGAAGCATATAAGAATAGGGCAATAATCTCATTTGCCCGTCACAGCCGGCTGGGCGCAACAAACAAGCATACCCCGGCTGAATACCGCGACAGCTTCTTTGAGAGCATCGCTTATCTGAGAAAGATCGGTTTTGAAAGGATAACTCTGAAAACAGGCGCATACGGAATGGAGAACCTTGCAATGGCAATAAGGTATTCCGCCGATGCACAACTTGACCTTCTGACGATTGACGGAGCAGGCGGAGGAACAGGAATGAGCCCGTGGAACATGATGCAAAACTGGGGTATCCCGTCTCTTGCCCTGCATGCAAAAACATATGAATATTGTGAAATACTTGCGAAGAGAGGCATCAGGGTACCGGATATCTCTCTGGCCGGAGGTTTTGCCCGCGAGGATCATCTTTTCAAGGCCCTGTCGCTTGTATCACCTTATGCAAAAATGATATGTCTCGGTCGTGCCCCGATGATAGCAGGCTTCCTCGGAAGCAATATTGAAGGTGTATTCCATCCCGACAGAAAAGCTGCACTCAACGGCCACTGGGACGTCCTTCCTCCTTCGGTAACCGAATATGGTAAATACCCGGAGGAGATATTCTCACTCTGGGAAACGGTTAAGAACAAAGTGGGCGCCAATGAGATCAATAATATCCCCCTCGGAGCTATAGCCCTATGCGGTTATGCTGATAAGCTTGCATGCGGTCTGCAGCAGTTTATGGCTGGCGTCAGGAAATTTGACATCTCACAGCTAAGCAGGGAAGACCTTGTAACCGCCAACCGTGAAACCGAAGCTGTAACAGGAATCCCATTCATGACAGAAGCTCTTGATGATAAAGCCAAAGCAGTTCTGAATTCCTGATAAACTGAAATAAATAAGAAAGAGGCTGCCTCAAAAGCTTGAAAACCACCCCCTGCCCCCTAAAGGGGGTTCTCTGGAATCCTGAATATCAATAAGTCCCCCTTAGGGGATTTAGGGGTAAGTAAAGAGAAGCAGGCTTTTGAGGCAGCCTCTTTTTCTTGTCCTGATTGATAAGACAGTAATTCCTCTTCCGGAAATTCAAACCTGTATTCTTTTATATTAAATTTGAAGAGTATGAATAATCTTATCAACTTTTAAATATCCGGAATATGAATTTAATATCATTTGTTTTCCTGTCATTATCCCTGATCTTCAGCGATCAGCAAAAAGAAGTTCCCGGCACGGTAAAAAAAGAGCTTCTCGGCCCTCATGAGGGTTCCGAAGTATACCTCTTTACTCTTACAAATAAAGCAGGCAATGTTTTAAAGCTTACCAATTATGGTGCAAGGATTGTCGGAGTTGAAGTCCCGGATAAAGACGGGAAAATTGATAATGTTGTTCTTGGATCTTATGTCCTTGAGTCAATTTTAAAGGACAATTTCGGAGGAGCAACTGTCGGGAGATATGCCAACCGGATAGCGAACGGAAAATTCATTCTTGATGGTGTGGAATATAATCTGCCGGTAAACAACAAACCAAATACTCTTCATGGAGGACCCCGCGGATGGTACACTAAAGTCTGGAACGCTGAATTGATAAATAATAAGAAAAAGCCGGCTGTAAGGTTCACTTATGTGAGCCCTGATATGGAAGAAGGATTCCCGGGAACAATTAATATGGAAGTCGTCTTCACCTGGACCAATAAGAATGAGATCATTATTGAGTACACTGCATCAACAGATAAAAAAAGTGTTATCAATGTAACAAATCATGCATATTTCAACCTTCATGGTGCCGGGAACGGGAATATTTTTGATCATGAGATGACACTAAAGGCATCTGCATATACTCCCTTTAATTCAACACTGATTCCGACCGGAGAGATACGTCCTGTCAAAGGAACCCCCTTTGACTTCACTTCAGCTCAGACTTTCGGGGCCAGAATAGGAGATACTTACGAGGGTTCGGTTTTTTCAGGATATGATCATAATTACGTCCTGGATAATAAAGAAAAAGTTGATGCCGCGGTTTATGATCCTGTCAGCGGCCGTATGTTGGAAATGATGACAGATCAGCCGGCTATGCAGCTCTATACGGGAAACGGACTTATGTATAAAAAACCGGCTGAAACAGGAGGGAAACAGTTTAAAGCCAGATCGGGATTTTGCCTTGAGAGCCAGCATTATCCGGACAGCCCTAATCAGCCCGGTTTTCCTTCCACAGTTATCAGCCCTGGTGAGAAGTTCAAATCAAAAACTGTTTACAGGTTCTCTGTAAAGAAATAAGATTGCGAATTAGCTGAGCTTGCTTTTTATATTTATTAATCTCAGGAGGAAACTGTTTTCAGTAATTCCTTTCCGAATTCCATACACTCCGATCTCTTGAGATTATCATATTCAGGCATCTTGAATCCTTCCATTTGTTTCCGTACATCCGGTTCCATCAGTCCGTATGTGATCCTTCCCAGGAATACTTTTGAAGGGACATTGCCTACTCCGGTCAATTGTACCAGGTGATTATCGATAAATAATTTAGTCTGCTCCGGACCGACAGGTCTCATCATGTTCCCGCAAACAGCAAAATAACCTCTTATCTTATTCTTCAGCATATCCTTGTTCTTTTTCAGGTAATCCTGAAGTTCCTGTGATGTTACGTTGGAACGGATAGCTCCTCCTATTACAATATGATCGTATTTCGACAGATCGGGATTCTCACGAACATCAAATACGTTGGCTATCCCGTCCATTCCTTCTGATATCCATACACCGGCATCCCTCGTCGAACCACACCATGTCGCATACAGCACTGCCCATTTCTTATCAGATTTATTCGGATAATATTCAAGCGCTCTGGCTTTCTTTGGCAATAAAAGAGCCCCCGCTGATAACAGCAAACCTTTTACGAATGTTCTTTTCTTCATTTATTTAGAATTTTGATCTTTCTACAAATATAATCAAAGGAATAAAGATGGTCAATTTTATCTTTTCAGCCTTTGATTTCATTTCATTATGTTTGTACAAACTGAGATCAACTGATCTTAAAAATAATATCAGGTATGAAAAGATACATATTACTCCTGCAGCTGGCAGTTTTTCTTCAACCTGTGTTTTCTCAGCCGCAAAAGCCGCTGACTATTGATGACCTTGCAAAATGGAACCGGATCACTGAAAAGATCATTTCAGATGATGGCGAGCTTGCCGGGTTTGTTATGGAACCATGGGAAGGAGATCAGTTAATTGAATTACACGAAATAAAAAAAGACAAAACGATAACTTTCAGATCCGCTTCAGGAATTGCATTCACAGCTGATTCTAAATTCCTGACATTTACAATAAAACCGCCTCTTGAGGAGACAAGGATCCTTAAGCTTAAAAAGACAAAGAAGGAAGATATGCCCCTGAATATGCTTGGCATCTATGATATCAGCAAGATGACAACCGATACGGTCAGGAGATTAAAATCCTTCAAGCTGCCTGTGAAATGGTCAGGCTGGATTGCCTGGCAATGTGAACCGGTGAATACCACAGAAGAAAAAGATAAGACTACCAGGAAAGAATCTGAAGAAAACGGATATCATCTTTGTATCCGGAATTTGTCAGAAGGAACTACCGATACAATAAGATTTGTCACTGAATATGTCCTGGCACAGGAAGCGCCGGTCCTGTTATGCTCAACAACAGGAGACGGCAAGGATCTTTTGCCCGGGGTAATAATGATAAATCTTGAAAAGAAAATCCGGAATGAGCTTTTCCTTAAAGATGCAAAATACAAACAACTGTCCTTATCCAAAAAAGCTGACCAGGCAGCATTCCTGGTATCTTCGGGTGATAAGAAAGACAAGACCGGCAATAACTGGTCGCTTTGTTACTGGAATGGTAGCGGAAAAGCAATAATAGTTACTGAAAAAGGAAATCCGGGTATCCCTGCCGGATGGATTATCAATGAAAACTGTCCGCTTACATTCGGAGAAAAAAGCAGGAGGCTTTTCTTTGGCACCTCCCCTGAATATAAGATAAAAGATACAACTGTACTTGATGAGGAAAGACCTGATGTCGATATCTGGCATTATGCAGAGGGTAAAATGCACACTGTCCAGGTGATTGATAAGGACCGCGACCTGGAAAGAACATATTCTGCCGTATATCACGATGATCTGAACCGTACTGTTCAGCTGGGAAATAAAGATATGCCAATTGTCCAGCTCATTGACAAAGGTGACGCCGCAAAGGTACTGGCCTTATCAAATGTTCCGTATGAACTTGAGGCTATGTGGGAATCAAGTCCGGAAAGATACGACATGTGGCTTATTGACATAGTAAGCGGCACCCCTGAAAAGCTGAAAACTAATATCAGGGCTGATATTAAACCTTCTCCTGCCGGGAAATACATTTACTGGTATAATTACACTGACAGCTCATTCTATTCTTTTGATATCAAGGCAAAAAAAGAATACAGGTTTACAAATCCGGGGACTATCGTATGTTACAATGAACTTAATGATGTGCCGAATCTGGCTCCCCCCTATCCTCCGGCAGGATGGCTGAAAGATGACAACGCCTTTTTAGTTTATGACCGATATGATATCTGGTCCCTTGATCCTGCTGCAGGACGTCAGCCGGTCAATCTTACGATGAATGGCAGGAAGAGCAGTGTTACATACAGACTTATTGATCTTGATTACGATAACGAATATATCGATCCTTCAGAGAAGCAATATCTTTCCGCTTTCAATGAAGTATCAAAAGGAAGTACGTTTTACCGGATAGATCTTCGCAGACCGGGAAATCCGGAGTTACTGACAGGCGGGAATTATAGTCCTGGCACACCTGTAAAAGCCCGGAAAGCTGATGCAGTAATATTTACTAAAGAGACCTTTGAACTTTTCCCGGATTACGAAATATCTGATCTTTCGTTCAGTAAAAGTAAAAGACTCACAGAGGCTAATCCTCAACAGAAGGATTTCTTATGGGGTAATAATCCTGAGCTCCTTACCTGGCTCTCTCTTGATGGTAAAGAGATAAAAGGTCTTTTATACAAGCCGGCCGGTTTTGATCCCTCAAAAAAATATCCGATGATTGTCAATTTTTACGAAAAAAGTTCGGATGAAATGTACAGGCACCGGATCCCTGAGCCTCACCGGTCAACAATTGATTATCATTATTATACGAGTAATGGCTATCTTGTATTTAATCCTGATGTTCATTATATTGAGGGTTATCCGGGTCAGAGCGCGTACAATTGTGTTATGCCCGGCGTAATGCATCTAATTGGAAAAGGCTTTGTGGATGAAAAGCATATAGGGGCCCAGGGACACAGCTGGGGAGGTTATCAGGTTGCATATCTTGCTACAAGGACAGATCTTTTTGCTGCAATTGAATCAGGGGCGCCTGTTGTGAATATGTACAGCGCCTATGGAGGAATAAGGTGGGAGACAGGATTGAATCGTTCCTTCCAGTATGAGCATGAGCAGAGCCGCATCGGAGCTACAATATGGGAGGCGCCGCATCTCTATTGGGAAAATTCTCCCTTATTTGCTATTGAAAAGGTCACCTCACCGATCCTTATCATGGCCAACGATAAAGATGGTCATGTCCCATGGTGGCAGGGAATAGAGTTCTTTGTTGCCCTCCGGAGGCTTGGCAAACCGTCGTGGTTGCTTAACTATACAGGGGAACCTCACTGGCCGTTGAAGCTTCCGAACAAAAAGGATTTCCAGATTCGCATGTCGCAGTTCTTCGGTCATTACCTCAAGGGCGAACCAATGCCCCGATGGATGAAAGAAGGCGTTCCGGCAACAGAGAAAGAATTTACACTGGGGTACTGAACGGTTTCCGGAGCGGGATTTCCCCTTTGCTCAAACCTTCAAAGGGGGAATTACATCCTGCTGGCTGCTTATCCGTTGTACCGTTGCACCGTTGTACCGTTGCACCATTCCTTACATCCCCCTCGCCCTCACACCAGCTTCTTGTACTTAATCCTCACCGGAGTGGTGTCTGCAACCCTCTTCCTGTAATTCTCCTCATAATCGGAATAGTTCCCCTCAAACCATACAACTTTTGAATTTCCCTCAAAGGCAAGCATATGCGTTGTAACCCTGTCGAGGAACCACCTGTCGTGTGAAATTATTACAGCGCATCCGGCGAAATTCTCAAGTCCTTCTTCAAGGGCACGTAAAGTATTTACGTCGATATCATTTGTCGGTTCATCGAGAAGAAGGACATTGGCTCCTGATTTGAGAGTAAGAGCAAGATGAAGCCTGTTCCTTTCCCCTCCGGAAAGTACACCGCATTTCTTTTCCTGGTCGGCCCCGGTAAAATTAAACCTGGCCACATAGGCCCTTGCATTTACAAGTCTGTTGCCAACCATTATATCATTCTGACCTCCGGAAATTACTTCATAGACACTTTTTAAAGGATCTATTGCTTCATGGCTTTGATCAATATAACCGATTGTAACAGTATCTCCGATTTCGAATGAGCCGCTGCTTGCCTCTTCCTGCTTCATTATCATCCTGAAAAGTGTCGTTTTTCCTGCTCCGTTAGGTCCTATAACCCCTACTATTCCGTTACGTGGAAGATTAAAGTCAAGGTCTTCAAAAAGGATCTTATCCCCAAAGGATTTTGATACATGAGATGCTTTTATAACCTTATCTCCGAGCCTGGGTCCGTTTGGAATGAATATCTCCAGCTTTTCCTCTTTTTGCTTAACATCCTGGTTCAGGAGGTTTTCATAGGCCCCAAGTCTTGCTTTTGACTTTGCATGACGTGCCTTTGGCGACATCCTCACCCATTCAAGCTCCCGTTCGAGGACTTTCTTCCTTTTTATATTCCCTTTCTCCTCAACTTCGAGTCTTTTGGCTTTTTGCTCGAGCCAGGATGAATAATTGCCTTTCCACGGGATACCTTCTCCCCTGTCAAGTTCAAGTATCCATCCTGCTACATTATCGAGAAAATACCTGTCATGAGTTATACAAATGACAGTGCCATGATATTGTTTAAGAGTTGTTTCAAGCCATTGAACCGATTCGGCATCAAGGTGGTTGGTTGGTTCATCAAGCAGAAGTACATCAGGCTGCTGCAGCAGAAGGCGGCAGAGGGCGACCCTTCTTCTTTCCCCTCCCGAAAGGATATTTACTTTCACATTACTGTCCGGGCAACGTAGCGCATCCATTGCTCTTTCAAGCTTATGTTCGATATTCCAGCCATCGTGGTAGTCGATTTTCTCCTGTAATACTACCTGCCTGTCCATAAGCTGCTGCATCTTCTCAGGATTCTCATAAACGTCCGGTTCGCCGAAACTTAGATTTATCTTCTCATATTCCCTGATTATATCTATGACTTCCTTCACTCCTTCCTCGACGATCTCCTTTACTGTACGGCTGTCGTCCAGAAGAGGATCCTGGGGCATATACCCAACAGAGTATCCCGGAAGGAAAGTAACTTCACCCTGGTATTCTTTTTCTTTCCCGGCAATAATTCTCATCAGGGTTGATTTACCTGAACCGTTAAGTCCTATTATACCGATTTTGGCTCCAAGGAAAAAGGAAAGTGAAATATCTTTAAGTACCTGACGGTGTGGAGGAAACATCTTTCCAACCCGGTACATCGAAAAGATAATTTTATTGTTTTCAGCCATATATTCAGATTTTGGGACAATTTAGAGATTTTCTGATAATAATTGAAAGGGCGTTGCATGCAACGCCCCAACTATATTTCCAAATATATGTTATTTGCCCTAAGCTTGCTTCCTTAATTACTATTGAACAGTTTTATTGTGTCATCCTGCAGCAGCACCCATAGGGAATAAACACCTTTCAATGTTCCTATCGGGATGTTAAGGCATCCCAGCGCTGCTACTACTATAATTAGATATCTGGCCCATGATTTGAAGGCAATAAGTCCTATCCCTCCTACAAGTCCCAGGGTCGACATAAAGCCAATCAATAAAGGAAGACTTGCAGCCAGGAAGCTCAGTACAACATTTGGGATTTCTTCTCCTGATACAAATCCTTTAGCAAAATTGAGTGCAAAGAAAACAGCTAATGCTCCTATCAGTCCGAGTATTCCAAATCCGATATGGATAGCTCCGACTACGGTAACATGTTTTCTCATCTTTGATTCTTTTAAAATACTTTCTTCCATGACATTCGTTTTTATATTCCTTGTTATATTTTCATTCCTGATCAAATGACTGTCATTTTGTTGAAATGATGCATCATAAGTGTAAAAATACAATAATGCAACCTTTTTATCTTAAATATAGCCTGTTTAACAAGAGTTTCATAAATTTGGCAAAAATAATTCTGGTTATGAAGAGGATAGTTTTGTTTGTTGTCTCATTTATATTACTGAGCTGGGCAGCCTCATCCTGCGAAGCAGAGAATTGTAAATTCTGCAGGGCTGAAATAACGGAAGATGCCACGGGGGATATAATTGATGACGGTTATGATTCAGAGGCTGAATATTGTGGATTTGATCTTATTACTATCCAGTCCAAGACTCCTGTTTCAGTTGGTGGTTATACGACAAGCTGGAAGTGCCGTTAATATCTTACTCCAACCAGTGTGATATCATCAACCTGGGGATTATTGCCTTTCCACTGTTCAAAAATTTCATTCAATTTCTCGCCCTGTTTAAGCATGGGCATGTCAGTCATCGATACCAGCGTTTCCTTGAGTTTTACTGACATGAATTTTTTATGTTTGGGACCTCCGAACTGATCGGCATAGCCATCCGAAAATATATAAAAGGCATCTCCTTTCTTCAATTCTATCTGATGAAGGGTGAACGGATGCATCTTGTAATGAATTGATGCCGGCATTTTATCAGCCCTGTAATGAATCAGTTCTTTATCCCTGACAAGATACAGAGGGCTGTTGGCTCCTGAATACCATAATACATCCCTTTTGAAGTCAATCATTGTAACTGCCATGTCCATCCCATCCTTTAAAGATTCCTCATCGGCAACCTGATTCAGCGACTTTATCACTCCGTTCCTGACATTCTCAATTATCTGGTCAGGCATAATGATGTGTTTCCCATTGACTATCTCGTTCAATAATGTTACTCCAAGCATGCTCATGAAGGCACCCGGCACTCCGTGTCCTGTACAGTCAGCTGCTATTATGATCTGCTTGCTCCCCTGTGTGCTCACCCAGTAAAAATCCCCGCTGACAATATCAAGAGGCTTATATAAAACAAAATGTTCCAGCTTGTCGCTGAAGAGTTCAAGAGATGGCAGAAGTGCCGCCTGTATCCGCCTGGCATACATAATGCTGTCGGTAATACGCTTCTTCTGATATGCTATCTGGTCTCTCTGTGCTGCCGCCAGGTCACGCTGCAACGTAATCTCCTCTTTTTGTATTGAAATAGTCCTGTTCTTCTCTTCGAGCCGGATATTGGCTTCCTTCTTGATCCTGTAACTGCGGTAGATATAATAAAAAAGGAAGCTTGTAAGCAAAAGGGCCAGTATCACAAAATAAATTACAAGTTTCTGTTTTTCAAGCGTGGCAACCTGTATCCGTATCCTGTTTTCCTGTTCTTTTATCTTTAACAGCTGCTCATTAATCATCTCAAGCTGGAGGCTGATCTTTTCCTTTTGTTTTTCCAGAGTATCTTTCTGTACCTGCACTTCTGTCTGCTGAGCCATTATTAACTTCCTCTGAGAGGATATTTCAACCTGCTGACGGTTGATATGATCAAGCTGCTCTTCAAGCATCTTTTGCTTTTCACTCAGCATCTGTTCTTTAAGGGAAATCGCCCTGTCGAGGCTGTCGAGAAAGAATTTCTGTTCAAGGATCTCCTGTTTCTGGATCTCTATTGTATCAGTTTGCTGCTTTATTGTTACTTTCTGTGTCGCAATTTCCCTGCTTGCAATATCAAAAAGATTCTGCCAGTCTTCCCTTGTCTTTACAGCCATTAATAAAACTTCCTGCGGGACTGACATCCCGGCAGCTCTTACCATTTCCTCATTTATATCATACCTGGGCCTTCCGTTAACAACAATAAAATTCATCATTGATTCCCTGAATTCATACCCTTCAGAAATAAGCATTGTCTGGTGCCCGGCTATTTTGGCTTTAACCTGATCAATACTGAAACCTGCATTCTTATTCAGGTATAAAACCTGGGTGTGGGTTATGCTGCTTATATTCCTGAAACCGACAATCATAACAGGTTTGTCCTGTATCCTTGTCCTGGTCTTTGCAAGGAGGCCCAGCTCATAAATAAGATCATAATCTCCAAGAAGCACTCCTATTTTAAAATTTGATGAATCCCGGAAGCCGGGTCCGTAATCAATATATTTCGCAAGATCAAAAATATAGAGAGCCCTGGTGGGATTATTAAACCCCACCTGTCCGAAAGTGTTATTCGTCAAAAAAAACAGTAATGATATCACAAAAGCTGATCTAATTAAACAGAACTGTTTAATCATTTTATTATTTTTGTTTTACGAATTTGCAACTTTTTTTCAAGGAATACAAGTCTATACTAAAAATGGTTTAAAACCCTGTTGAAAAGTTGTTCATAATTGCGGGGTTATCTTAATCTTCAGTTGGCCACATGTAGTAATTTTATACAAGCATATGCAATCCTAAAAATGACACTGAATATCAACGATTTACAGCTGCCTGGCAAGAAGATTATCATAGTTGAGGATGATATTCCCTCTATAAGATATTATGAAACACTTTTAAAAAGTACAGGTGCTGAAGTAAAAGTATTCCGTAACGGGAAAGACTTCGTTGATTTTATAACCCACGACAATTGGAAAACAGATCTCGTTCTGATGGATTTCCTTGTCCCTCTCATAAACGGCATAGAATGCATGAGGATCTTCAGGAAAGGTAACAGGGATGTACCCATCCTAATGCTTACAGCATATGCTTCTGAGCAAAGTAAAACCGAAGCTTACCTTGCAGGATGCAACGAATATATCCTGAAGCCCGTTTACCCTGAAAAGATAATTTCCCTTCTTGAAAAATACCTGAAACACGAAAAATCAGCCACTATAGTCGGTTAATCACTCACCGGCAGCTGATCTTCAGGTATCCTCGTCTTAAGATAATCCCTGTAATAAGTTTCAAGCTTTTTATCTATTTCTTCTGCAAGGTTTCTTGCACCATATGTCATGCATGCAGTTGATACTTTCGACGTATATTGAATTGCCGATTGTATTTCATATTCTGCAGAACTGATTATATATTGAGACTGGCTGAGGTAATAATCAAGATGCTTATAATTATATGAACAATAATCATTCGTTAATTTTAGAGCCTTTTCATTGTTTCCTGCAGCAAAATAAGCTTCTATCAGATCAGGATAATATGGATCATATTTCACATTTTCAGGAGGAAGAACATCCATGCAGCGATCGAGAACCTCCAGGGCTTTGTCCTTTTTACCTTCAGCAGCAAGCGCCTTGGCCAGCTTCGCATACTGAAGCCTTGCTCTTACTACTGTCAGGGTCCGGTTATGGTTATAATCTATGTATACGTTCCTGTCATTCGCACCACCCCATACAAATTTCTTCATGATATTCTCATAGAGAATGTCCGTATCAATCCTCCCGTAATCGACCCAGCTCTTATTTTCCGATCTGACAGGGATCAGGCGGTATGCCAATCCCTCAAGCTGAAAGTATTCCTCCAGTCCGAAAGCATCATTGTGATACCCGGTTACATAATAGATCGGTCTTTTCCAGTCATTATGCGCGAGTATATCAAGTATTATGAGCTGGCTCTTCAATATTGAATTCCCTTTAAGTTTAATATCAATATAAGGGACGATCTTTGACGAATCCTCCTGCCGGACGGTCCCCGATTCAATAACTTTAGCAGCATCCACAGGAATACGGATCGTTTTTGTAGGAATTATATCAAGGATTTCATTGGCAGATATCCTGACCTTTGTAGCAGGATTCTCGCTTAAGATCCAATCAATTATTGTTTTAATGTCTACCGGGTCTTTTGTTTTTTCAACTATGAATACCTGATTGTTAATTCCGTCGTAATATTTCTTTATCGGCAGAGAAACAGGCAGAGGATCCGACTCATACATTTTCTGCTTCATTTGTTCTATATACCAGTCTGTATTAAGAAGCATCAGGTTGCATACACGGATGTCCTTTCTTTTCCCTTCCACTTCCTGAGCATACCAGAGAGGGAATGTGTCGTTATCGCCGTTAGTGAACAAAATTGAATTCGGGGCGCATGATTCAAGGTAATTAAACGCGACATCCCTTGCCAGATAACGCCCTGATCTGTCATGATCATCCCAGTTCTGCATTCCCATTATCAATGGCACTGCAAGGAAACAGGCAATACCTGCAAGCGGTGCAGCAACTCTTTCCCCTGTAAACAAGGAAATCCCCCGGAATAAGGCAAGAACACCAAGCCCGATCCACACAGCATAGAAATAAAACGATCCGGCATAAGCATAATCTCTTTCCCTGGGTTGGTTGGGATACTGGTTAAGATAAAAGACAATTGCCAGACCTGTCATAATGAAAAGCAGCATGACGTTGAACCAGTTCCTGTTGTCAGTATTCAGATGGAAGAACATACCGATAAGTCCAAGCAGAAATGGAAGCATATAATACACGTTCCTTGAAGGATCTTTCCTGAGGTCCTCCGGAAGATCATATGTCCCGGTTCTTGGTTCATCCAGGAACCTGATTCCTGTGATCCAGTTGCCGTTGATAGCTCCGCCTGTTCCCTGGGTATCATTCTGCCTTCCTGAGAAATTCCACATGAAATACCTGAAATACATATATCCGAACTGGTAGCTAAACATGAATTTCAGATTTTCACTGAACCGCGGTTTTCTTACGATCGACTTTTCTCCCGATTGATTTGTAACCTGCAAAGGAATTCCTTTTGATCCTCCCCATGCCTTGTAAATATCGGCGTGATCATCACTCTGATCGCTCCACATCCTGGGGAAGAGCGTCAGAAATCTGTCATCATAAACGCGTTCCAGTTCCCTGTGAGTGATCACGTATTTTTTATTATCCTCAAGAACATAAACCGGTTTGCCGTCTTTATAGTCAAGCACAGGGGCGTTATAATACGGACCATAGAACAACGGACGGTCGCCATACTGTTCCCTGTTAATGTAGTACAGCAGACTGAAGGGATCCCGCGGGTTGTTTTCATTCAGCGGCGGATTTGCCGAAGCCCTGATCAATATTATTGCAGTGGAGGAGTAACCAATAAGTATTACCATTACGGCAGTAAGCACTGTGTTGAGCAGTATCCGGTTTTTGCCTGCGACATACCATAAAAAGGCGGCCAGTGCTATTAATACAAGAATGTTAAGAAAACCCGAACCGACTACCCATATCCCGGTAAGGAAAAGAGCGCCTAAAGCAAAAACAGTATTCCTGATTTTGTTTTCGGAATTCAGGGTCATCCGGACAGCAATTACAAACAGAACTGCCATAATGATAAAATGAACCAGCATTCCGCTGTTATGAGGCAGTTTTAAAGTGTTTACAAAAAACAGATCAAACCTGCTGGATATCTTTACAAGACCCGGAATTATGCCCCAGATCAGGAGAGCCAGGATCAGAAATGAAACTGCAATTGAAACAAGAAAGCCCTTCCAGGAGAAATCAAATTTCTTAAAATAGTAAACTAATCCGATTGCCGGAAGAGCAAGAAGATTAAGAAGATGAACCCCTATCGAGAGCCCCATCAAATATGCTATAAGGATTATCCATTTGTCTGCATGTTTCGAATCTGCATTATCCTCCCATTTTAGTACTGCCCAGAACACCGCGGCAGTAAAAAGAGAGGATGTTGCGTACACTTCTCCTTCCACGGCGGAGAACCAGAAGGAATCTGAGAAAGTATAGGCAAGGCTTCCGACTACTCCGGCACACATGATAGCGGCTATCCTTGTAACATTGAATTGATTTTCATCCTTTATCAGGATCTTCCTGGCAAGATGGGTTATTGTCCAGAAAAGAAACAATATTGTAAAGGCGCTTGCAAGTGCCGACATGGCATTTACCATTGCTGCAACCCTTGTTTCATTCCCTCCTGCAAAAAGTGTGAAGAACCTGGCCAAAATCATAAATACCTGACTCCCCGGAGGATGACCTATTTCAAGTTTGTAAGACGAGGCTATGAATTCACCGCAATCCCATAAACTTGCAGTAGGCTCAATAGTCATCAGGTAAGTAAAGGCAGCTATGGCAAATACAAGCCAGCCGGTAATATTGTTAATGAACCTGTACTGTTTCATTTATAATCCAGTTTTATAAGGACCTTATGTGCCAGATCTGCTGACGAAAGTACTTATTTTTTTCTTACTGAATGAGTAAACCCTTGACTAACATTATTTGTTAATTTTGGACAGGATTTGATGATATGGGATACAGATCTCTATGGTTTTGCATTTTTTTTCTGGTTCCGTTTTCAGTTTCAGCTCAATATTATGAAACAGGACAGGATCCGGCTAACCTTAAGTGGCTGCAGATTAAAACCGACAGGTTCAGGATAATATACCCGGAAAAATATGGTATTAACGGGATTGAATTCGCCAGATCACTTGAACAGGCTTATAATGATCTTTCTGTACTTTATCCGGTCAGCCGGGCCCGTATACCGGTCATAATCCATAATTATACAACCCAGTCAAATGGTTATGTCGCCTGGGCTCCAAGCCGGATGGAGATCTATCCTACCCCTGAACAAAATACAATTCCGCTTGATCCCAACAGGAGCCTGGCACTTCATGAGCTCACTCATGTTCTTCAGATGCAATCCCTCAACAAGGGATTTTCGCGATTCATGTCGGTTTTTTTCGGGCAGCAGTTCCCGGGTGCAATGGCAGCTCTTCTTCCTCTATGGTACCTTGAAGGAGATGCTGTTTTCGCTGAATCAGCTCTTTCAGGGGCCGGAAGAGCGAACTCAGCTTCTTTCCAGAAACAGCTTAAAGCAATATCTGTTGAGAAAGGAAAGGTTTACAAATATGATAAGCTTGTCAATGGTTCTTTCAGGGATTATATCCCGGATCATTATCAGAGCGGATCGCAGGCAGTGGCAATGTCCCGTCTTAAATACGGTCAGGATGTCTGGAACAAGGCCTTGAATACTACTGCCAACCTGCCATTTCTTTTTGATCCTGTAAATATCAGCCTTTTAAAAAATACTGACAAAACAAAAAAAAGACTTTTCAAAGAGACATTTGACACACTTAATACTCTATGGAACGAAGAAATCAGGAATAATGGTTCACATCCATACAAATACCTGAACCCCGAAAAGAAGAAAAAATTCCTGAGCTACTATTCTCCTGTACCAGCCGGAGATAATAAAATAGCTGCGATCAGGACATCACTTTCAGATCCTCCTGTAATAGTATTGATTGACACAGTCAACAGGTCAGAAAAGAAAATACATGTGCCTGGCATAATTTATCCATATTATCTGTCGGGGGCCCGCTCATTGCTTGTATGGGTTGAGGCCCAGACTGATCCAAGATGGGAAAACAGGAACTATTCAGTATTAAAAATGATGGATGTGAAGAGTGGCATCGTAAGACAGCTGACCTGGAAAACAAGACTCATGTCAGCATCTTTGTCACCTGACGGAAAGACCATAGCGGCTGTTGAGAATACTTCAGATAATCGCAATAATCTTATCTTATTTGATATTAAATCAAACAAGATCACAAGATCAGTGCCGGCTCCCGGCAATGCCTCTCTCCAAAGGCCGCAATGGTCAGCTGACGGCTCGGAAATCACTGTTATTTCATTAACAGACAAGGGAGAAGGAATAATCTCATTCAGGCCTGAAAACCAGGCATGGAAAGTCTTCCTCGAAGAGAGCAGGGATGATTACCAGTCTTCATTCTTAAGAAACGACAGCCTTTTTTTCGTAAGTTCAGAATCCGGAGTTGAAAATATCTTTGCCCTTTCACCGGAGAAAAAACTATCCCGCCTAACAAACTCACGATTCGGAGCAACAGATGTGACAGTCAGTGGAAACAGGGTTCTTTTTTGTGATTATTCCTCATCGGGAAATGATATCTGTTCACTCAATCTTAAAAGTATACCGGGATATGATCCGGGAAACAGAGATCGCCGGGCTTACCTGGTAGAAAATATCACTCTTCCTGAAAAAGGCGGGGTAGCCGGGCCGGTACAGAAAATATATCAACCTGTCAGATACTGGAAATGGCAGCATCTTTTCAGGTTCCACAGCTGGATGCCATTTTATGCCGATATAGAAGAATTACAGTCGGATCCTGCATCAGTCAGGCCGGGTTTTACACTGTTAAGCCAGAATAACTTAAGTACTCTGACAACAACCCTGGGATATGAATACACGAATAAAAAACACATATTTCACTCGAAGATAAAATGGCAGGGATTGTATCCGGTAATTGAATCAAGTCTCGATTATGGCGATTATAATTATGTCTTCCGCACAAGATCCGGAGCGAAGCTTGAAGATCCAAAACCAATAAAACCTGAACTTGTTTTTTCAAATACCCTGTCCGTGCCTCTGACCTTCACAAATGGCAGGTTTTATCAGTTCTTTCAGCCTTCGGTATCAGCTAATTACAGGAATCAATATATACTTTATATAAAGGGAGACACGATATACGATTATGGCCAGACAGAACTGGTGGCAAGATTGTATTTTGCAAACTTTCATAAAGCTGCTTTACGGGATATTTATCCCCGGTTTGCACATGTCTTTGATTTCAATTATTCATTTTATCCTTTTGACAAGGACATTTACGGTTCATTTCTGACACTTAGAACAGCTCTGTATTTCCCCGGGTTTTTCAGGAATAACGGCATTCGATTCCGGTATGAAGCTGATAAACAATATGTAGAGCAGATCTCAATGTGGAACAGGATAAACTATCCGCGTGGTTATAAAAATCTTGCATCCGAGAATCTGCATTTTTTATCAGCTGATTATGTTACACCCCTTGCTTACCCTGATTTTAACCTGATGAGTCTTTTTTATCTTACAAGGATACGTGCAGATCTCTTTTACGATTATGCGAGTGGAACCGGTAATTATCACTTTGAACCCAACAACGCCGGGTCGCTTGTTCTCAAAAAATATAACGAGAGCAGAGAAACATTCAGTTCTTTCGGAATAGAATTATTAGCCGATTTTTATGTTCTCCGTTTTCCATATATGATATCATCCGGTATTCAGGCCGCATGGATGCACGGTAACACATCTCCCTCCATTGAGTGGCTATTTAAAATGGATATAAACGGGATGAATATCGGAAGATAAGGGCTGCACTAAAAAGATATCAGTCACGGAGTGCCCGTGCCGTTCCTTTAATCAGTTCCCAGGCCTTTTTAACATGTTCAAGGGTTACATTCGTCTGGCCTGTAACCATTCTTAAAGTGTATTTCCCGTCCAGGACCGTATGTGACAGATAGATCTTGCCGGAATCATTTAAACGATGGTTGAGTATCTCGTTAAGACTATTCCGGGTCATTTCATCGGTTCCCTCAGGCGCATATCTGAAACAAACAACATTGATTACAACAGGTGCAAGTACTTCAAAATCTTTCTCCTGCAGGATCATATCCTTAAGTTCGGCTGCGAACCTTATATGCTGACGGATCCTGTCCTGAAGGCCTTCCATTCCGAATGACCTTATCACGCTCCATAGTTTCAGAGCTCTGAATCGTCTTCCCAGCGGTATTCCCCAATCGCGGTAATCATTCACTTTACCCCTGGTCCTGGTCTTGAGGTATTCCGGTAATATTTCAAAAGTCTTTATCAGAAGATTGGCATCCTTAATGAAGAATGCCGTACAATCGAAGTTGGTGAACATCCATTTATGAGGATTGAAGAGAAAGCTGTCGACATGTTCCTTTCCCTCAATCATCCACCGGAATTCTGGCAGTATCAGGGCGGTGCCGGCCATTGCAGCATCAACATGAAGCCAGATTTTGTTTTTCGCGCAAACTGATCCTATAGCCTTTAACGGATCGACGGCTGTCGTACCTGTTGTTCCTATTGTGGCAATGACACAGCATGGCAGATAACCGCTTTCAATATCTTTCTCTATAGCTTTTTCAAGAAGAACAGGATCCATTGAAAAGTCTTTCCTGACAGGTATCTTAACAAGGTTGCTTTTGCCGATGCCGCTTATTTTTACTCCCTTTTCGACTGAAGAATGAGCCTGTTCAGAGCAATATACCCTGAGGTTACCTGCAGAGGCGGCTCCCGTTTCATTGATCCGGAACCCTGTTACTTTCTCTCTTGCAGTCAGGATGGCAGCAAGAGTGCCGGCCGAGGCTGAATCCTGTATGACACCTTCAAAGTAACCAGGCAGTCCGATCATATCACGCAACCATACCATCATTTTTTCTTCCAGTTCGGCTGCAGCCGGGGATGTTTCCCAGTTCATGCACTGTGCTCCGATTGTGGAGATAATCATTTCTGCAAGGATTGAAGGAGGGCTGCTGTTTGCCGGGAAGTATGCAAAGAAATTAGGGCTTTGCCAGTGGGTTATACCGGGCATGATTATCTCATCGAGATCTTTTACAAGATCTTCAAAAGGTTGTGCTTTTAACGGGGGTCTTTCAGGTAATTTTTTTAATATTTCACCCGGTTTACTCTGGGATTTTACAGGATAATTCTCGACATTCTCAAGATAATGAGCCATCCATTCGACAAGCTCATGTGCATGTTTCCGGAATTCATCAGGTGTCATGATAAATCAGTTAGATTACTGATTCTGAAAGGAGGATTATCTTATTCTGTTTTACTTCTATTACTCCCTCCTGGATCTCATATCTTATTTCATTGTTTGTCTGATCAACAATGATAACGGGGCCTTTTTCAAGAGTGGAAATTATCGGAGCATGGTCTTTTAACACCTGGAATGATCCTTTCTTTCCAGGAACTCTTATTGACTTAATATCACCCTCATATACTTTCCTGTCGGGAGTGATGATCTCTATTTTCATCCCTGATTATTTATCTTGTTTGTGCAAGGATCTTCTCACCTTTCTCGATAGCATCTTCGATTGTACCGACGAGCATAAAAGCAGCTTCGGGATACTGGTCCACTTTCCCTTCCATTATCATATTGAATCCTTTAATTGTATCCTCAATTGATACCAGGGCCCCCTTGATGCCTGTAAATTGTTCGGCTACATGGAAAGGCTGTGAAAGGAATCTCTGAACTCTTCGTGCACGGTGAACGACAAGCTTGTCTTCTTCCGACAGTTCATCCATCCCAAGGATTGCAATAATATCCTGCAATTCATTATATCTCTGCAAAAGCTCTTTTACCCTTTGAGCGCAATTATAGTGGGCAGCACCAACTATGTCGGGTGTCAGTATTCTTGAAGTTGAATCAAGCGGATCAACGGCCGGATAAATACCGAGTTCAGATATTTTACGGCTTAACACAGTTGTAGCGTCGAGGTGTGCGAATGTAGTTGCCGGAGCGGGATCGGTAAGGTCGTCTGCGGGAACGTATACAGCTTGTACAGAAGTAATTGATCCATGTTTTGTTGAAGTGATCCTCTCCTGCATTATACCCATCTCGGTGGCCAGAGTTGGCTGGTAACCAACTGCCGATGGCATTCTTCCCAGAAGAGCTGATACTTCAGATCCGGCCTGTGTAAAACGGAAAACATTATCCATAAAAAACAGGATGTCGCGACCGCCGCTTTTCTCGTCACCGTCCCTGAAATTTTCTGCAACTGAAAGGCCTGACAGGGCTACTCTTGCTCTTGCTCCCGGAGGTTCGTTCATTTGTCCGAATACCAGTGCCAGTTTTGATTCTTTAAGGGCTTCCATGTCGACTTTCGTCAGATCCCAGCCCCCGCATTTCATGCTTTCAAGGAATTCTTTCCCGTAAGAAATTACCCCCGCTTCAAGCATATCTCTGAGCAGGTCGTTACCTTCCCTCGTTCTCTCGCCTACTCCCGCAAAAACTGATAGTCCGGAATAAGCTTTGGCTATATTATTGATAAGTTCCAGGATCACAACTGTCTTTCCGACACCTGCTCCGCCGAAGAGGCCGATCTTCCCTCCTTTTGAATAAGGTTCTATAAGATCTATAACTTTTATACCTGTGAAAAGGACTTCCTTTTCGGTTGAAAGAACATTATATTTCGGAGGTTTCCGGTGTATCGGATAGCCGCCGGTCTTATCAAGAGGGCCGATACCGTCAATTGCCTGCCCCGTCACATTCATAAGGCGCCCTTTGACCTGGTCGCCGACCGGCATCACGATAGGAGCTCCTGTAGCTATTACTTCCATTCCCCTGCGAAGTCCATCGGTTGAATCCATTGCAATAGCCCTGACAGTGTTTTCACCAATATGCTGCTGGCATTCCACAACCAGGACAGTGCCATCTTCCCTCTTTATTTCAAGTGCATCGTATATATCAGGCATTTCAATGCCCTGTCTGTCAAATGTAACATCAACCACCGGACCTATTATCTGGCTGATCTTACCGGTATTCTGTGCCATATTAAAAAATTCTTTTACGTTTTTTGAAGTTACAAAATTAAAAAATTTTGCAGATGATTGTCTTTTTGATCAATTATAAGATGAAACGACATAAAGATCATTTTTTTTTTATTACTGACCAAATTCCTCTTGACTTATAATTGATATTAATTTATCTTTATTAATTGTATTATAATGTTTTATCTAAAAATAAATCTATGAAGAAATTTTACTCTTTTGTTTTACTCCTGGTTTTAGTTTATCCTTCCATAAATGCTCAGTTTACGAAGGCAGGGGGCGGACTGGCTTATGGTTCGGGTTTTTACTTTAATGATGAGAAATATTCCGATTACAGAAGCGGTCATATAGCTGTATCTTTTAAAGGAATCTATGAAATAACCCTGCCGATTCATATTTCTCCCTCCTTTACTGTCTTTTACCCCAATATCACTAAAGCCGAAAATTACCGAAGCAGTATTTTCTCAATGATGTTTGACGTGAACGGCCATTATGTATTTAATTCCCTTGACCGTTTTGAATTTTATGGGCTGGCCGGTCTTAATATTCTTCTAGCCCGGGAAAAAAGTAAATCTCCGGGTTTTGCTACATTTAAACAAAATGATAATGCTTTAGGATTAAATGTCGGGGCAGGAACCTATATTAAAATTTCTGATCAGTTTGATGCTTATGTTGAAGCAAAGTACATTATAAGCAGATATGATCAGTTCATGCTGAATGCTGGAGTGCTCGTCAACATAGACTGGCTTATCAAACACGAGAAAAAGATACTGAATTAGTAGCTGCGTCCTATTAGAGAGCCGGCAAGGCCTGTCAGCTCTTTTTTCCTTTTTTCGTCAACATTCACTTTCCCGAGGCATTCAAATGCCTTGTCAATAAAATCATTTGCAAGGGATTCAGATATCCCCCTTATATTGAGCTGATCATATAATTCCATTACTTTCCGGATCTTTGGTTCCGGATCCATTTCTTGTCCTGAAAACAATATCTGAAGTTGTTTCCTGATCTCACCGGTTGACAGTTCCATTGCTTTGATAAACGGAAATGTTTTCTTATTGGAAACAATATCTCCGCCCTGGGTTTTGCCAAATATTTTGGTGTCGCCCCAGGCATCAAGGATATCATCCTGAATCTGAAAAGCAAGCCCCATATTTCTTCCAAAATCATAAAGGAGATCTGCGTCCTTGTCACTGCTTCCTCCAATCAGTGCACCTATTCTGACAGAAGCAGCCAGTAGGGCGGCTGTCTTCAATTCGATCATCCTGAGGTATTCTTTCTCAGTTACAATTACGGATTTTTCATAATCTATATCGAGCTGCTGGCCTACACAGACTTCAATTGCAGCTTTATTGAATATCCTGAAGATCCTGAGGAAGATGTTACCTGGGGCAAGCATGAAGCATTCATTTGCTATGAACGACATAACATCTCCTGATAGCACAGCCTGGTTTATGTCCCATTTGGTATGAACTGTCGGAAATCCTCTTCTGACCGGAGCTTTATCCATTATATCATCGTGGACAAGGGTGAAATTATGAAATACTTCAAGTCCGGCTGCCGGGAAAAGCGCATCATCAATTTTATCATTGAACAGATTGCAGGCCATCAGTGCCAGAATCGGCCTGATCCTTTTGCCTCCTAAAGAAAGTATGTATTTAACAGGATCTATAAGTCTTGAAGCTTCCGTATTATACGAAAGATTTATCAGGGTTTTATCGACGATATCCCGTAGTTCAGATGGATTATACATAATCTTTTCAGCCTTTCAGGGCTTCGGCACCGCTGACCACTTCAAGGATCTGATTCGTAATTGCAGCCTGCCTTGCCTTATTATACTGTAACGTCAGATCGCGGATCATTGTAGTGGCATTATCAGTAGCCTTATGCATAGCAGTCATCCTGGCTCCATGCTCTGCAACAAAAGAGTCAAGAACTGCTTTATAGAACTGAATTTTAAGTGATTTGGGGATCAGTTCCTTTATGATTTCCTCTTTACCGGGTTCGCAGATATAATCTGTAGCCTGGAATTTCTTATTATCAGATTTACCGGTGCTGACCGGAAGGAAAGTCTCATCAGTCAGATACTGAACAGCTGCATTCTTAAACTGGTTGTATACAATTTCAACCCGGTCATATTCTCCGGCGACGAAACTATTCATTATTTCTTCAGCGACAGTAACGCAATTTTCAAAACTGAGATTATTGAAAAGTGTATTTTTCTCAGGAAGCATTTTGATATTCAGCCTCCTGAAATAATCAAAACCTTTTTTCCCAATTGTCAGCAAAGTTATGTTACCCTTGTCAAACTGATCAGGGTATTTTTCTACGATAACCCTTTTAGTCTCTTTGATCACATTTGAATTGAATGCACCGCAAAGGCCCCTGTTGGAAGTAATAACTACCAGAAGTATTTTTTCGGGTTCTGAATTCCTCCCAAAAACACTTTCTACATCCGACTCGCCAAGGCTTTGGTTCAGGCCTGTCAGTATCTCCTGTAATTTCGAAACATATGGTTTCAGCTGCACAATTTTATCCTGAGCTTTTCTCAGTTTGGCAGCAGAAACCATTTTCATAGCCGATGTAATCTGTCTTGTTGATTTGACAGAACTAATCCGTATCCTTATAGCTTTTAAATTCGCCATATCAATTCCGATGCTTCAGGTACAAAGATCCGGGTTATTGAGGTTTATATTTAGATACCAGTTCGGCAGCAACTTTTTCAAGGATCCTTGTAATATCGTTTGTAAGGATACCATCGCGAAGATTATCAAGAATATCCCTGTGCTTAAGGTCAAGGTATTCAAGATATTCTTTTTCGAATTCCTTAACTTTGTTTACCGGGATATCTTTCAGCAAAGCCATTGTGCCGCAATAAATTATAGCAATCTGTTTTTCAACCGGCATTGGCAGATACTGCCCCTGTTTAAGTATCTCAACGTTTTTGGATCCTTTGTTGAGAATTGCCAATGTAGTGGCATCAAGATCTGAACCGAATTTTGAAAATGCTTCAAGTTCCCTGTATTGTGCCTGGTCAACTTTAAGTGTTCCGGCAATTTTTTTCATTGATTTTATCTGGGCATTCCCCCCTACTCTTGACACGGAGATGCCAACGTTAATAGCAGGGCGGACTCCTGAATTGAAAAGGCTGGATTCAAGGAAGATCTGTCCGTCTGTAATTGATATTACATTTGTCGGTATATAGGCGGCCACATCACCTGCCTGGGTCTCAATAATAGGAAGTGCTGTCAGAGATCCTCCGCCTTTTACCATATGCCTGATAGATTCAGGCAGATCATTCATTTGCTGTGCCACTTCATCAGATTCTATGATCTTGGCCGCTCTTTCAAGAAGACGTGAATGCAGGTAAAAAACATCGCCGGGGTATGCTTCTCTTCCCGGTGGTCTGCGAAGCAGCAGGGATACCTCACGGTACGAAACTGCCTGTTTGGAAAGGTCATCATAAATAATGAGAGCATCCCGGCCTGTATCCCTGAAGAATTCTCCGATGGCAGCACCGGCAAAAGGTGCATAGAATTGTGCCGCAGCAGGATCAGAAGCAGTAGCAAGTACGATCACTGTATACTTCATTGCACCATGTTCTTCAAGGATTTTCGCAATATTGGCAACAGTTGATCCTTTTTGGCCGACAGCAACATAGACACAGTAAACCGGTTTCCCTTTCTCGTAATTACTGCGCTGATTTATTATCGTATCTATAGCAATTGCTGTTTTTCCTGTCTGCCTGTCGCCGATAATCAGTTCTCTTTGTCCTCTCCCGATAGGTATCATGGCATCAATTGCTTTAATACCTGTTTGCAGAGGTTGTTTAACAGGCTGACGGAATATTACACCAGGGGCTTTTCTTTCAAATGGCATAATATACAGCTTACCTTCAACGGGGCCTTTTCCGTCAAGGGGCTGACCGGTAGGTGAAATAACCCTTCCAAGAAGACCTTCCCCCACTCCTATGGATGCAATACGTCCTGTACGTTTGACTATGTCACCCTCATTAATTTCTTCCGTCGGACCGAGAAGAACAGCTCCGATATTATCTTCCTCAAGGTTGAGGACTATTGCTTCTATTCCGTTTTCAAATTCCAACAATTCATTTGATTCTGCATTTGAAAGTCCGTATATACGGGCTATTCCATCACCAACCTGAAGGACGGTTCCAACCTCTTCCAGTTCAGCACCTGTCTGTATCCCTTCAAGTTGCTGCCGGAGAATTCCGGATACTTCTGCCGGTTTAATATTTGCCATGATACTCCTCTTAAAATTCTGTTTTTGAATATTATTCTATCAATCTGTCAGCGTTTTTGCCAACAGTTCTTTCTTTATTTTATTCAATTTAGTTCTGATGCTTGCATCGATATATTTATCTTCAATGCGTAACATAAATCCTCCTATAATATTATCATCTACTATTTCCTTTAATTCTACTTTCGTCTTAAAGGAATCGGAGATAAAATCTGCGATCTGTTTCTTTATTTTTTCATCCACTTTAACAGCCGTGGTCAGTATTGTTTCAGTTATTCCCTTGTGTTCCTTGGTCTGGCTGATGAATACCCTTGCAATAGCAGGCAGGTAGCTCTCTCTGCCGTTTTTAACAACCAGGTCGATCAGGGACAGGGTTAATGCATCAAGGTTTTCACCAAGCGTATTATGTATGATCTTTGTTTTTTTCGAAGGTAGAATAATAGGACTCGCTATCAGTTCTCTGAATTCAGGGATAGCTGAAATTTCTGAAATAAGGATCATATCCCTGTAGATCCTGTCCAGAATATTTTTATTGAGAGCGGAAAGGAAAAGAGCCCTGGAGTAACGTACTGATATTTTGCTTTCGTTCATTTCAGTTGTTCCCTCTAGTTTTTATTGAGTTCAATATCTTTTAGATATTTTTCAATAAGTTTTTCCTGTTCTCCGGTCTTGCCAAGTTTTTCACCAAGCAGTTTGGATGCAACTTCTATTGAAAGGACAGTAACCTGCTGATGTATCTCAGAAAGGGCTTTTGCTTTTTCGCGTTCAATGCCTGTTTTTGCTGATTCGACTATTTTTTCAGCTTCCTGAGTAGCTTTGCTTTTTGCTTCAGCTATAAGTTTATCCCTTACATCCCTTGCTTCCTTAAGAATATTCTCTCTTTCATCCCTCGCTTTACGCAGGATAGCTTCGTTATCGCTCTGGAGTTTGATCATTTCTTTTCTCGCGTTCTCGGCAGCTGCAAGGGAGCCCTTTATTGATTCATCCCTTTGTTTGATCATGCTAAGTATCGGTTTCCAGGCAAATTTTGCCAGGATCGCGAAAAATATCGAAAATATAAATACCGCCCAGAAGATCGTTCCTATTGCAGGAGATGTAAGACTATTACTGGCTAGGATCATATCTTATGTTTTTAAAAATTCTGATTAAGAAATCCTGCAACCAACCGTTGCAGGATTTCAATACTACTTAAGCAATGAGAGATACTACAACGCCAAAGAGAGCAACCCCTTCGATAAGTGCTGCAGAGATGATCATTGCAAGCTGGATCTTACCTGCGGCTTCCGGTTGTCTGGCTATAGCTTCCATAGCTGCTGAGCCGATACGTCCGATACCGTAAGCTGCTCCGATTACTGCGAGTGCTGCTCCGATTGGTGCAAGTGACATTGCTGCCTGTGCTTCTTCCATAGTTTAAAAAATTAAATGAACATGAAAAATTAATGATGCTCTTCAGCAACTGCCAGACTTATGAACAGGGCTGACAGAAGCGTAAAGACATATGCCTGAAGGAATGCCACAAGTAATTCGAGGCAGTCCATAAAAATCACAAATATTATTGACACCGGGGCTACAGTCAGGGAGTCAAAGATGAAAATGAGAGCAAGCAGGCTCATAACGATTATATGACCTGCGGTAATGTTCGCAAATAAACGGACGGTAAGAGCAAAGGGCTTGGAGAACATACCAATTATCTCAACGGGGATCATAATCGGCAACAGCCAGAAAGGAACCCCCGGAGTGGCAAAAATATGCCTCCAGTAATTTTTTGTGCCGTTTAGTTGTATTATTGTAAAAGTAAATAATGCAAGTGACATTGTAACAGCGATATTCCCTGTCACATTAGCTCCAAAGGGTGGCGGAAAGGGAATAAGCCCCATCACATTATTGATTAGAATAAAAAAGAACACAGACAAAAGATAAGGCATGAATTTCTCATGCTTCTCCTGTCCGATATTAGGAATGACAATGTCATCCCTGATGAAATAAATAATCGGTTCAAGGAATTTCTGTATCCCTTTGGGATAGCTGATCCCCGTTTTCCTGTAAGAATGGGCGAGGGAAAGGAAAAGCCATAATCCGATCAGGGCTGCTGCCAGCATTCCGATGACAGTCTTGGTCATTGAAAAATCAAGAGGCATATTACCTTTGTCAATCTGCCCGCTGTCATCCAGTGCTACTATCCTGCCCTTATATTCTCCCTCTTCCTCAAGCCTGAAGCCTTTATATTCATGTCCATGGGCCAGCTTACGGGAGGAAAAAACATTCAAACCGCTTTTTTTATTGTAAATGATAACAGGCAGATAGATAGCAACGCTTTCACCATTTTTCTTTGTGAGTATATGCCATTCATGAGAATCACCGATGTGATCCATAATGAATTCACTGGGATTGAATTTTTCTTCTTTTTGATTTCCGGAACCATGTGAACCTTGTCCTTCCTGGCCCGATACCTGCAAAGGAAATATTGCTATCAGAAGAGCAAAAATGAGATATGCAAATATGTGTTTTTTCAAAATATATTATATTATAAAACCCTGTTTTTCAACTCTTTTGATATGATCAATATTGAAAACAAAGTGAACGCTAAATATAGCACAAAAAATAATAATACATCAGGCAGCCCTGATTTTTTACCAACAAAAAACCAGAGGAAGGCAAGCAGAAGTTCCAACAGGAATTTGATACCGATCGCACTTAAAGAATGGATGGCCTGGCTTTCCGGATTTTTTTTCTGACCGGTTATAAAAACAAAAAGAACCAATGCAGTGATAACAGTGAAGATCAAAGAAAGAAGAAGGCCTGAGGTGAATTTCAGGTTTAAATTAAGAACTGATATCAGAAAATAATATACCACGAGAATAAGTATCTCAAATACAAATAATGACAGGATTTTCTTAAACAACAGTTTCAAAAGGGACTATTTAAATTTTATAAAATCTTTAATAGCAAAATAGATTGCCGCGAAGACACCGAGAAGAGATAGAATTATTGTAAATACAGGGTTACGGTTTCCGGCCAGTTCATCAAGCTTAATGCCACCCCATGCAGTGATGACTATAATAGCGATCATCTGGAAAGCAATCCCGGAATATTTTGCATAACTGCTTAGTCCTTTATTTTCCGGATTTGTCGGCTTCTTTTCCTTGTCCTGTTCCTCCATTATGATCGTTTCCGTTCATTTTGCAGTTACCAGAGAATATTGCACCAGGTTCAATAGAAAGTTTAACAGTAACAATGTCGCCCATGATCTTGGAAGAAGATTTCAGAATAAGCAGCTGGCTTACTATTATCCTTCCTTCCACAGTTCCGGATACTTCGGAATTTTTACATATTACTTCGCCATTTACTTTTCCGGTCGGTCCTATGACAACCTTACCTTTTGTATTGAGATTTCCTGTCAGGGATCCGTCTACACGGATATCGCCGGTAGATTTGACATCGCCGGTAATATCAGTGCCATTGCTTATCAGGTTAATTGCTACAGTTTCAGTTTCATTATTTTTTCCCATCGTGATATTAAATTTTTAAAATTCTAACTAATAATTCACAAATATAAAAACTATTGTCATTTATAATCATCCCTGATGTGCAGGAAATTATCCTTTAATTAAGTGATAGTTGCATTTTTAGAGTAACCCTGCTATGATCTTTTTTTTGGATCGTAAGCCCATTTAAGATACATAGATCCCCAGGTAAAACCTCCTCCAAATGCAGCCAGGATTACAACATCGCCTTTCCTTAATTTATTTTCATATTCCCACAGGCATAAAGGTATTGTTGCGGCTGTCGTATTCCCGTAATTCTGGATATTGATCATGATTTTTTCAGGTGGTAACCCCATTCTTCTGCCGGTTGCATCAATAATCCGGAGATTTGCCTGATGGGGAACAAGCCATGCTATATCCTCTGATTTGAGATTATTTCTCTGCATTATTTCAGCGGCGATATCTGCCATGTTTACAACAGCGAATTTAAATACACTTTGTCCTTCCTGGTAGACAAAATGTTCCCTTGCATCGACAGTTTCATGAGAGGCCGGTTTTACTGATCCTCCGGCTTTGATATGGAGGAATTTGCGACCTGAACCATCAGTTTTAAAAAGGTAATCAATAATCCCCGTATCATCTGTTGAGGGTTCTAAAAGAACGGCTCCTGCCGCATCACCAAAGAGAGGGCATGTGGTGCGGTCGGTATAATCGGTTATCGATGACATTTTATCAGCTCCGACAACCACGACTTTTTTGTATCTGCCCGTTTCAACATAAGCAGCAGCTGTCTGTAATGCAAAAAGAAATCCTGAGCATGCTGCTGCAAGATCAAAGCTGAATGCATTTGTGATACCGGTTTTATCTGAGATTATGTTGGCCGTTGCAGGAAAGGCCATATCAGGGGTAATAGTCGCACATATAAGCAGATCTACTTCAGCCGGGGAGGTTCCTGTTTTTTCAAGCAGGCCTTTTACTGCCATCTCTCCGAGGTCAGAGCTTCCCATTCCTTCACCCTTGAGTATCCTTCTTTCCTTGATTCCAACACGTTGCATGATCCACTCATCGGATGTATCAACCATCCTGGATAGTTCATGATTTGTGAGCCTGTATTCAGGGACCCAGGCATTAATACCGGTAATGGCTGCCCGAATTTTATTCATTATCAGATGGCTTCTTTAATCTTTTGGGCCAGGTTTGCATGAACTACTGCCCATGTCTGAAGTATCATATTCATAATGGCTCTCCTCCTTGATATTCCATGTCCAATGACAACGTTTGCATTGATACCTACAATAGGAGTGCCTCCGATACTTTCAAAATCGAGACGCTCGAAATATGAATCCTTCAGGTTTCTTGTTTTATAAATATGATAAAAGGCTTCGGTTTGTTTCAGAATTACATTACCTACAAAACCGTCACAGACAATAACATCAGGCATAGATTCCCTGAAAAGGCTGTTAGCTTCAATATTTCCTTCAAAATTGAGCCCGGGATGATCCCTCATAAGTTCATAAGCTGCCTTGATAGTTGATGTCCCCTTTGTTTCTTCCTCTCCAATATTCAGAAGCTTTACAGTCGGATTTTGAGCCTCAAGGACATATCGTGCGAAGATACTGCCCAGAATTCCATACTGACACAGTACCTCTGGTTTACATTCTGGATTCAAACCCACATCCAGTATAACTGCGTTATGGTTATCAAGACCAGGAACGATAGTGGCTAATGCGGGTCGTAATACACCCGGGATAACATTTAATGTATAGCTGGCTCCGACAAGCATTGCACCTGTATTGCCGGCACTGCAAAAACCATCAAGAGCATTTTCCTTAAGCATTTTATAACCCACTGCAATACTGGAATCAGGTTTCTGCGAATATGCCTTGGCTGGTATATCGCCCATACCAATGAACTGGGATGTATGAACGATAACAACATTTGATGAAGAAGTATTTAATTCCTTAAGTTTTTTATGTATAGGTGTTTCATCTCCGATCAGTACCAATTCGTCGCCGTGAGTTAAATGTTGAAGAGAATCAACTGCACCTTCAATTATTGAATCTGGTGCAAAATCACCACCCATTACATCAATACCTATTTTCATAGATCAAATGATTGGTTCGACCGGATCATGCCGTAGCCTTCTTCTCTACAGCAAGCTTCCCTCTGTAATAGCCGCATTCAGGACAAACCCTGTGATATTGAACTGAAGAACCGCAATTTGAACAGGTAGTCACTGTCGGTGCTGTTGCTTTATAATGAGTTCTGCGTTTGTCTCTTCTTGTTTTCGAATGTTTTCGTTTCGGATTTGGCATTTTCTTTAGTGTTTAATTTTTTACAAGATTTTTTAATTCATCCCATCGCGGGTCAGATTCGTTCTCATCAGTTAAAGTATGTTCCTGAATCTTTTTAAGCATATCCGGATCACAGGTACTATTACCGTTTTCATCATCCGGGTGTATCTTTTGTATTGGTAACGAAAGACATATATACTCATAAAAGTAATGGTTTAAATCAAATTCATGCTCTTCGGGCAGTAACACAATAACGTCGGGATCGCTTTCATCGTGTATTCTGCCTGATTTTATTACAAGGCGGTTTTCACAATTAACCGGGTATGAAAGAACTCCCAGACATCTGTCGCACATAATATTTACCACTCCTTCTATTGCTACTGAAACATCAGTAAGAGAGGATCTTTTCTCTGCCTTTACAGTTGCTTTAAGCTTCCCTTCCTTTATTTCCGACTCCTCATACTGCTCAAAAAACCCGTTACCAATTTCAAAATCAAAACAATAAAGTCCTTCTTTTAAACTGCTTACCGGTATGGTAAATGATCCGGACATTTTTATAATTTTTGGTTTGCAAAAATATGAAAGCTTATTCAATTAAAAAAATTATCAACAAAAAAGTAACAAAACCCTTAAAATCAAACCATCTACCCTAATAAATCCGTAGTTCACCGATTTTCAAAGTCAGGTATATAATCTATTAACTATTTTTGATGTGAACTAATAAATAAAGCCATGGGATACAGAAATAAAGATTATCTGAAAAGAGGCAGGGAGGTTCATCCTCAGATAAGTTTCGGAATCTTTTTAATTGTTCTGGGTCTTGCTCTCCTGGTTGCTACAAATGATATGCTGCATCTTGGGAGTGTCAGTGAATATTTTACCTGGCAGACTGTAATGATCTTTATCGGAGTACTGCTTCTGCTGAATCTCAACTTCATACCTGGTTTGCTCTTAATAGCTGCAGGTGTATGGTTTATGCTGGATGATTATTTTGATGAGATACCCTCTTTAATCAAGACTGTTTACTGGCCGGCTGTCATGGTCCTTCTGGGTCTTTCATTCATAATTTCATCTTTATTTAAAGGTAAGAAAGATAAATATCAAAGTAATTAATATTAAAATCAGATACTATGGAAACAAATAGCGGTTTTAAGGACGATAATTCAGTGCAGAGTCACGAAAGTCACCATTTGACAAATAACCGGGTAGTAATCGGTATAATTCTGGTTCTTGCTGGTTTGTTCCTCGTGATAAGGAATACCGGGTTCTTCCCGGATTTCATTGATAATGTAATTTTCAGCTGGCCTATGCTGCTCGTAACAATCGGACTCATTCTGACTCTGGGGGCAAGCGATAAGACTGCCGGGATAATAGTAATGGCGGTGGGAGGATTCTTCATGATCCCGCTCCTTTTCCGGGAGACTTTCCATATGTATAACATGTTCTGGCCCTCAATATTTATAATAATCGGTGTAATTTTTATTGTCACCCGCAGAAAAGGCTGGACACCAGGGAAATCGAGAGGAATGATAGGTGACGATGTCATTGATTATGTAAATATTTTCAGTGGAGGAGAACGCCAGATAATCTCACAGAATTTTAAAGGAGGCAAGATCTCAGCGGTGTTCGGAGGAATAGAACTGGATCTGACAAAAGCGAAACTATCCCCCGGAAGGAATGACCTGGAAATAGCATGTGTTTTTGGCGGGGCTACAATAATTGTTCCTGACAGCTGGTTCGTAACTATTGAAGTCACTCCGATCCTCGGTGGTTTCAGCGATTCAAGGAAACTGAGTCCGGGAAGATCCTTTGATACTTCAAGTCAGCTTGTTATTAAAGGAGCTGTTGTATTTGGAGGAGGAGAAGTTAAATCATACTGATAGCAAAAAATGAAACATCCTGTACTTGGTAACAGGGTAAGTCTTTTGGTGTGGTGGTTGGTCTGGCTTTTTCTAACGCTGGGCCAGCTGCTTTTATATTATTATGCCTTTGGCAACTATACCCAATTGATAATTGCTGACGGTATTATATCGTATGTAACATTCTCCGGAATAGGCCTGTCATTATGGTACCCATTCCGTTACCTTAATGCAACAGCAAACAGTACGGCAAGGATAATTACTAACCTGGTAATCAGCGGAGCTGTTGCTATTACCTTATGGCTGCTGATAATAAGATATGGCATACCCCTGGCCCTTCCCAAAGTAACCTATTTCAAAGAGTACTGGGATGCCACCTTTCCCTACAGAATAGGAATCGGGATTTTCATTTACTGCCTTCTGGTCCTTGCATATTACCTTTTTATAAGCCTTCATAATCTTGCTGAAAAAAATGCCAAGGAAGCCCGACTGGAAAGCCTTGTGAAAGAGACTGAACTCAAAATGCTCAGATCTCAGATTAATCCTCATTTCCTTTTCAACAGTCTTAACTCGGTAAGCTCCCTGACAATTACTGACCCCGACAAAGCAAGGGAAATGGTAATTAACCTGTCTGAGTTCATGAGATATGCTCTTTCCAAAAAAGATGAACAACCGGTCACTCTTAAAAGTGAACTTGAGAATCTGCGGCTCTATCTTGAAATAGAAAAAGTCCGTTTTGGAGATAAATTATCAACGGAAGAATATATTGATGCGGCCTGCCTTGAGACAAAAATGCCTGTTATGCTTTTACAGCCTCTTTATGAGAATGCAATAAAACATGGTGTTTATGAGAGCACTGAGAGTGTCAGAATAACCACCAGCGTCAGGTTGATTAATGATTTTGTGGAAATAACAGTTACAAATAATTACGACGACACTGCCCCGCCAAGAAAAGGAACAGGGACCGGACTTCTTAATGTTGAACGGCGCCTTGAGCTTTCCTACGGCAATAAGGCCTCCCTGAAGACTATACGAGAGAATGGCATCTACAGAGTATCTATCTATATCCCGGCATTGACCTGAAATCCCGTTATTCTCTTTTCCTTTCTTCTATAAATGAATTTCCCGGAAATTTTGTAGATTCACGATCAGGATTACTTTGAAATATCTGTATAACTTTAGGGATAATTATTATGGATAAGATCAGGACAATAATAATTGATGATGAAGCTCCTGCCCGCGAAATAATTAAAAAATACCTGGAGGATTTTGATTATATTGACGTGGCAGCAGAATGCGCGGACGGATTTTCAGGATTGAAGACAATCACATCTCTGAAGCCTGATCTGGTTTTTCTTGATATCCAGATGCCAAGGCTTACAGGCATCGAATTGCTTGAGGTCATGACTGAAAAACCTGAAATAATTTTTACGACAGCCTATGACCAGTTCGCAATCAGGGCGTTCGAGCTTAATGCCATTGATTATCTTCTTAAGCCATTCCCAAAAAGAAGATTTATCGAAGCCGTACAGAAAGCAGCAGAAAAGATCAGGTCCGGTACTATTGACAAAAAGCCCGCAAATCAGCTTCTTACAAAAAGCCCTGAATCGTCTCCCCCGGTAAACAGGGTAGTTGTCCGTAAAGGAACCGCCATCAGCCTTATCCCGGTTGAAGAGATAAAATATCTTGAAGCCCAGGATGATTATGTAATGATCCATTACAAAGACGGGAAAGCCCTTAAGCAGCAAACAATGAGATTTTATGAAGAAAAACTGTCCAAAACTGATTTTGTAAGGATCCACAGATCTTATATAGTAAGGGTGGAAGAAATAAAACGCATTGAACCTTACGGGAAGGATAACCATGTGGCAGTCCTTCAGTCGGGTGATAAACTTCCTGTAAGCAGATCGGGTTATAAGCAGCTTAAGGAGGAGCTCAATTTTTAAGAACGCTTTCAGCTTTTATTTCAGCCTGCTGCATTTATCGTATCTTCTGAATGGCATATAGTGCCTGAACCTGAAACGCGGCACAGGATCAAAACCATGAGTGCCCCCCGGGCGGCATCTTAATATCCTGTTGGTTCCCATTAAAAATCCGGTAAGCGGGCCATGGGTCTTCAATGCATTAAGCATATATTCTGAACATGAAGGAATATGCCTGCAGGACGGCCTTATAAAAGGAGATATGGCTGCCCTGTAAATATGCACCGGCACTGACAATAAGAAAATTAATATATTTCTAAGTAATTTTACCACGTTTCAAAGATAGTAAATGCAAACCTGCAATTATATTATTCCGCTATCTCTGACAATTTGGCAAAATCCTGGCATGGAACCATTAATGGCAGGACTTTTGAAGAGTAGAAAATAAAAAGATAAACTACAATGACTGCAAATATCTGGATAATATTCATCGTGTTCATGATCCTGAGCTGGATCGTCAGCGCAACACTGAAATCTAAATTCAAAAAATATTCAAAGATCCCTGTTGACAGCGGGATGTCGGGAAGAGATGTGGCAGAAAGGATGCTGCGTGACAACGGGATATTTGACGTGAGGGTCGAAAGTGTGCCCGGCAGCCTGACTGATCATTATAATCCTCAGACCAGGACAATAAACCTCAGTCAGGATGTTTATAACAGCAGAAGTATTGCTGCTGCTGCCGTTGCTGCCCATGAAACAGGACATGCTGTCCAGCATGCCACTGCTTATGCCTGGCTGGCGTTTCGTTCAAAAATGGTTCCTGTTGTCAGCTTCTCATCAAAATGGGTTCAATGGATATTACTTGGCGGAGTGATTTTTATAAATACGTTTCCAGCTCTCCTCTTTGCCGGAATCATACTCTTTGCATTGACCACTCTTTTCAGCTTTATAACTCTCCCTGTTGAGATCAACGCCAGCCAGAGGGCTCTGGCATGGCTCTCAACAACCGGAATTACATCTTACGAGAATCATGACAAAGCCCAGGATGCATTGAAATGGGCTGCATATACTTATGTGATAGCAGCGCTGGGATCTCTGGCTACCTTACTTTATTATATAATGATCTTTACCGGATCAAGGGATGACTAGGTATCAGTGAGAGAGAACTCAGTTCTTACCTGCCCTCAACTTCAAGCCAACGGGTATATTTATGGATTGACCTTATGATAAGCCAGATAACTGCGGCGCCGATAAGAAGCAGCAACCATATTCGGGTCATGAATATCCTGCCCGTCAGGTAATAATTTCTGAACAGGTCAAGTATTGAAAATATCAGGAAGATGTTAACGAAGCTGTTATATTCCCTTTTCAGGACATTCCTGAATGAGAAGCCCAGTTTCGGCGGAATCCATTTAAACTGAAACGGCAAAAATGCAGATACTTTCGCTGACCAGCTATCGTAAGCATCCCCGAATTTTCTTCTTAAGAACTGTTCTTCAGCGAACATGATCCGCTCATAATAAAGCCAGTAAACAAGTAAAAATACGACAGCAAACCATGCTGACCGGATGAAGATCACCGGTCCGAGCCACATAAGGAAATTACCAAGATAGAGGGGATGTCTGATAATAGAATAGAATCCGGTAGTGTTGAGTTCATCAGCAATCTGTCCGGCAGCAGTATTCCTGCCCGAAGTATTCCTGGGTGCAAAACCTACTGTAAAAATCCTTACAAGCTCACCCAGTACACTGATCCCGAGAAATATCATTTCATCACGAAGATCAAAGATTATGGCCTGCCTGTTCCCGAGGTACATCATGATGAGACCTGAAACTACAAGGAAAAGGGGGAGCCAGCTCCTTCTTCTGAAAAGCCAGTTGCCACTGCTTTCCAATTCATGCACCAATGCCATTATGCCTGTTTTTGTTGCGACAAAAGTAGAAAATTCCTAGAAACTGTACTTCACACGCAGATAAACAAGGTTCATCTTTGTATCAACCCCTCCTATCTCACCATTAAAATGCTGCCAAATCAATGAAAAATCTATGTTTTCGGCTGCAGAATAATCAAGGGAGGGCCCGGAAAAAAATCCTTTAAGATCAGGAAACCACATTACTGATATGCCGGTGTTAAGCAGGGGAGTTGCAGCCCAGGTGAATTGCCCCAAGGCTGTAAATTCCGAAAATGCAAGGTCCTTCGCTGTGAGACTTCCGGAATAAAGCCTTGTAAAACTGTTCAGATCCAAAGGATTATTACAGTACATTAATTGTACCTGGGCCATGGAGTTATCTTTGAATATCCTGTCGACACCGGCAGTCAGGATCATAGTTCCCGTTGTGTTGCTGAATTCTTTCAGGGGATGGAACCATGTGGCTTCACCCCTGAATGAAAAGGGGCCTAAAGAACCCGACCATCCTGCACCTGCCGTAAGATCACTGCTGTTCGAGTAACCTGTAAGAAACTGGATATCATAACCCCACTTATTGAAACGGAACAAAGCTGCTGCAGTCAGGTCATTATCCCTGTCGCCTTTTACCGCCAGTTCAATAACTGATGATGGAGAAGGATAGTATTGTAACCGTACAGCATCACTTCCCGGTCGTTCAATATAATCAATATCAAAAAATGAATATGCATTGAAAATATCATTAGGATTCCATACCAGAGCCTGCCCCCAGTTAATTCGCTGCCGGCCTATCCTTGCCTGGAACTTTTTAAAATTAAAATCAGCGTACAATCTGTCGATCGTTGTGTTCAGGAAAAAAGAATTTTTTTCAATTATGTTCCACGATAAATCAGCTATCCCTTCATCAGCATCTATCATTTCAGAATAGGCATTCCCCATCCTGGCCATGTCACCCGTGAACAAACGGTTTCTGAATTCAGCCGCAAGGGTAATATGATCCTGCACATAATATTTGAAATTCAATCTGTTGTGCAGTACGTTATCGAACAGTACCGGACCAGATAAAGAATCAAAGATCGCACTTTCCATAGTCACAAGATATCCATTGAAGGAAAAGGGACTGGATTTCTCCTGTGAGAAACTGTGTGAAGCACTAATAATATAGCTAAGGATCAGGAGAAAGACTCTGCCGGTTTTAAACATTCTGTTCAAATAATTCGTATAATATATTATTCCCTCTTATCATCAGAAACAACCCTTCCGTCTTCGAGTGTTATAACCCGGTGCGCCATTTTAACAACGCGCGGGTCGTGAGTTGAAAAAATAAATGTTATTTTCTCTCCGTGGTTCAGGGTTTCCATTATTTCAAGCAAGGTTGTTGCTGCTTTTGAATCCAGATTGGCAGTAGGTTCATCAGCAAGCACAAATTTTGGTTTCGACGCCAGGGCTCTTGCTACTGCGACCCTTTGCTGCTGTCCGCCGGAAAGCTTTGCCGGCCGGGAGTTGATCCTGTCTTCAAGTCCTACAGCTTTCAGGAGTTCAAATGACCGCCCTTCCCTGTCTTGCCTGGTCCATTTCTGAAGTGACATTATAAACTCTACATTTTCCTTTGCCGTCAGAACAGGGATCAGATTATATGACTGAAAAACAAATCCTATATTCCTCATCCTGAAGTCGATGAGAGCGGAAGATTTTAAAGTTGACAGGTCTACTCCGTCTATAATGATCTTCCCGGAACTGGGGAGATCAAGACCTCCGAGCATGTTGAGGAGTGTCGTTTTTCCGGATCCCGACGGACCTACTATAGCGACGAATTCACCTTCCTCAAAATCGAGAGTCACATTATTTACCGCATGGACCTTAACTTCCGAAGAATTATATATTTTATTCACTTCCTTAATCTCGATGACTTTCATTGCTTTAACTGTTTAGTTTCTGATCATTCCGTTCTTATAGCCTCAACCGGGTTCAGTTTCAATGCTTTCCGCGCCGGATAAACTGAAGAGAGAATACCTGTGAGTATAATAAGTATCGTTGTAATTATAAAAAACTGGGCATCAATTGTGGGGAACAGATGTGCCGAATAACCTATAGCCTCAAATCCTTCAGAATAGTTTATGAGATTGATGCCTTTTTTTGCCGTTGCAGCAATAACTGCTCCCCCAACAACCATTCCGGAAATGCCCCCGACAACCGACAGGAATATTGATTCAAGCATGATCATAGTGAATATTTTTCTCCTGTTCATTCCGATTGCAGCAAGCATTCCTAATTCCTTCGTTCTTTCCAGGACCGACATAAGCATCGTGTTAACTATTCCGAAAGCAAGTGCGGCAAGAATAATTGCCATGAATAAGGCGTAAATCTGCTGCATCATATCTGCGAACATTGCAAGATCAGGCTGAATTTCCTTCCAGTTTAAAACTTCATAACCGGGAAGCAATTCTCTTAACTTTGTTGTTGCTTTTTCTGTAAGCGAATTCGAATCAAGCTTGCCTATTATCCTGTGATAAGTGTTCTCCGGTAATCCGGTCAGTTCCCTGAGTTCGGATTCGGGAACAAAAACTGAAAAGGCTTCAAACATGTCATTGTTTGTCCTGAAAATACCACTTACCCGGAAAGTTGCTCCTGTCTGGATATTATTTACATCGAGGAAAGTAAGAATGATCCTCGATCCATTCCTGTAAGACCAGGCTGATTCCTTTATCCGCCAGCCGTACTTCCTCATTTCAGAAGGCTCAAGCAAAGCTTCAACTGCTTTTGAAAACTTTTTATCAGACGTAAATCTCTGGTCAAATAATGGTTCCAGCCTGCCGATTACTTTTTCGGGAATATCAGCTTCCCTGAGTTTTTCTAATGCATCCTGATCAAGGAAATATCTGATGATATTCAGTTCTCTTGCCAGTTTTTCACCAATAAAGACCGAATTGAATTTTGTATCCGATTCAAGAAAAGTTCCTGTGCCGGGAATGAGCTTCTGAGACAAGGTGAACATCTCCTTTTCCTTCTGCACATCAATCCCGTTGATTTCCACACCTGCACTTTTTGTCGAAGTTGAAGCCATGCCCCTTACAATGATCCTGGCTGTGGTTTCTTTCATGCCCGGGACTGCCTGAATCGAAGAGACAATCTCATCAAAATCCTTAATTGTACTGTTCAGGTCAGCACTGCTTCTGAAGTTTTTATTATTAATTTGGATATGTGATAATTCTTCATTTACGGCAGCATCAATTCTCTGAACAACAGCACTGTTCATTATTGCAATGGAAAAGACCCCTGCAAAAACTCCGACTGTCACGGCAGCTATCACGATAAGACTTCGGGATTTGTTGCGCCAAACATTCTTCCATGCTATTCCGGTTATCATAATACCTGATAATTAAGCTTTTAATGAACTAATTACATTGATCCTGAATATTTTTCTTATGCTGAATAATACTGCAATTGTAAGAATAATGAGTACCACCACTGTCTGCCAGAGGTAATAGGAATCAGGTAAAAGAGTGGGCATAACAGGTTCGAAACCATAATCTTCCCACATATGTGCCATCTGACCTGTAAATCTCAGTGGATGGACGTTGAAATAGAGAACAACCGGCAATGAAACGATTACTCCTGAAATCACTCCAAGTAATCCTGTCATTAGAAGTTCCAGGGCAATAACCTTTGACAGTTTGTGTTTCTGCATGCCGACCGATACAAGCATGCCGAATTCCCTTCTTCTTTCAGCAAGCATCATGAGAACTGTCCCGAATACTCCGAATGCGATCACCAGATAAAGGATGCCGATCATTATCATTCCGGACTTATTATCAGCATCAAGCTGGTTAATCAGAAGGGCATTGAGTTCCCTCCAGTTCCTGACTGTAAGCGGTTCCGGGATTATTTGTCTGAGACCGGAATATATTTCCATCACACTCTTTTCATCATTTTTTTTAAGTGTTATTACAGCTGATGTTGAAATTCCTTCAGCTCCGTATAGCTGCCTTGCCGAGTTAATAGGAAGATACACTATTGAGTTGTCAATATCTGGAGCAGGGAGTTTGACTATCCCGCTGACCATGTATTTTCCCGCCGCCGATACTCCGTGATAGCCCTGCCCGATGAGTACGACTGTATCACCGATATTTATCCTGAGATATTCAGACAAGCCATTGCCGATAACAACTTTCCCGGTATCTTTCTCTGTAAAATACCCGTTGCTGAAAGAAGAATATTTGCGAAGAACCGGTAGTATTGCTGATGAATCTTTCACAGATATTCCAAGGTCGAGCATAAGCCTTCCTGTACCAGAATAAGATTCATCCCTGAATATTTCAAGAAGTTTTTTAATCCTGTCGGGCAGGGCTTCATTTTCCATTCTGTTTACAGCTTCCTCAGTGAACCGGAACTTCACCATCCTGTTTTTGATATCGGAAACTTCATTTTCAGGGTCAATGCCCATGACAATTACACCCTGGGTACGGCTCCCTGCTGCTGCCAGGGCAAAAGACTCAAGCCTGGGAACGATCTTCTCTACATTTTCATTCTTTTTAATGGTCTCAATATGCTCCTGATCCATCTCAAAACTGTTATCAAGTACAGGATCGTCAAAATAATCCTGATGCTGCAACTGCAGGTAACCAGAATAGGATTCTATTATGTTTTTGAACATTCTGTCGTATGACCCAAGTTGTATAGATCTCATGATCAATGCAAAGAATACTGCAAAGAAGACCGATGCTGCAGTTATAATTGTTCTCCTTTTATTCCTCCAGAGATTCTTCCAGGCCAGTTGAAAATCATTCATCGCTTTGCCATTATTTTCTTAATATTGTTTTATGCAGAGTTAACCATCTAAAAACCTGCACCTTGCAACCTGCATCTTGCAACCCTTATTCACCTTACAGTCTTCATATTCTGCTGAGAGAAAAAGCTCTCTTCTATATTCACATTGAATTTCATCTCAACGATTTTCAATATTGTTTTCTGCCCTTCCGCTTCTGCCGGAACAAGTTCAATAAGTGACGGTAATAATCTTCCATCCATAATTTTAAGATCTGATGCTGTTTCAGTTCTTACCAGGTATCCATCCTCATCGTACAGTTCAGCTTTTAACACAATAAATTCTTTCTTATCCACCCACCATATTTGTGAGCTCCATAGTATATCAGCATCTTCTTTTGCTGTTAGCCTGATCTTATAACACTGCAGCCCATTGATCGTTTCTTCTCCCTCGATTGAATGACTATAGTCATCAACTACCGAGGATTCCCTCAGGATATCATCATTTGTGTAGTCTGAACCCATCCATCCCTGCGACATCATTGAAGGAGGAAGCTTTATCAGCCTGTTTATTGAAGGGTTCCAGCTCCACATCTCATTTTTCCGCTTAAGGAATGACTGGCCCTTTTCGCGGGCAGGAGCAGTAATAAGAGTAAGGGCATAGTCATCCTCCCTGGACCATGATTTGAATTCGATGGTTCTCTGCCAGCCCGGCCTCACAATTGTCATTGTCATTACACTGTAACCCGACTGTTCTCCTTTGAATTTTTCGTCTGCTTTCTTTATTATTTCGGTAGCTGACAGAGTCTGAGCAACAAGATTAACAGAACATCCGGAAATAAAAAATAAGGATAGGAAAGTTATTAAATCTCTTTTCATGACAGCTCTATTTATAAAGTGCAATAATGTTGTTTACACTTTTTTCAAAGTATTCATTATCAATATCTGAATATATATACGTGATTGCAAAGCCCTTGAAAGTCAGAATAAACATATTGAGGTCAAGTACAGGATCATAATCAGGACCCCTGGTTTCTTTCTTTCGTTCAAAATAATCTGAGAATGTTTTCATTATCCTTGAGATGAAATGACCTTCCCCAGAATATTTTGCCGATTCAAGAAGAGATTCCGTACCCATAAAAGATCTGAGAAACTGTTCCCTTACTTCATTTTGCATCAGGACCTGAACCAAAAGTTTCCAGAATGTTTTCTTATTCTTTAGTATCTGAGCCATTTTTTTAATAAAGAATTCAAATTCATCGACTGAGAGTATCCCATCCCTGTCAATGTCAAAATAATCGTAAACTTCTGATACCGATTTCCGGATTATTGAATCGAGAAGGTCCTCCTTGCTCTTAAAATAATTATACATCAATCCCTTGGAAATCCCGGCATGTTTAGCAATATGGTTTATTGTTGTTGCATGAAAACCTTCCCTGGCAAAGTGTTCAAGGGCAGTATCCATTATAAGATTCCTTTTTTCCTCTCTTATTTCCTCAAACTGAAGTGGCGTCCTGGGTGACATTTTTGACTGATCGTTCGTTCAATAAAATTCTGTACTAAAAACCGTTTATGATTGAACGGTTAGTCAAAGATAAATAAAATATTTTGATTTACCAAATTCTTAACACTATTTTTTATTGTTTCCCGTCTTAAAAAGCAGTAATGATCAAAATGGAGCTGTGCCGATAAAGTATTCACGGTTTCTTCATAAATAATTTCGTTTCTTTGACGTTCTTACAAAGGGGTCAAACAACATCCGGATTGCTGCATATGATTTATAAAAAGACATTCAGATTAATCAGGAGAAAATTATCCGTTTCGATTTTCCGAAAACTTGTGTTCAATAAATACATTTCTACTGTAGTATTTACGATTGCTGTTTTAGTTCAATATGTATCAGGAGGGTCCTTTGAGGAAAGATATAAATTTGATATTGCAGCGAGTTACGGCTTCCCGGAAACTCTATGCCTGAAACTAAGGTACGGTAATAATTTTCAGGCAGGGATCAGTCAGGCATTCGACACGCATGGGCTGGGTGCAAGTGCGATGGAACTTTATTACAGGCTTGGTGAAAAACCACGATTCTCTGAGCAGAAACCCTGGTATGCCCTGTTGGGAGCAGCCATTTATCTTTTTGAAACTGATTATAAAAAAGAATACAGCTTTTTATTATATCCCAGAATTGGAAGAACATTTGAATTTTCAAAGTATCTTGGAATAAATGCTGACATCGGATTTGGTGCTCCGTTCGGACGTAAGGAAGCTTCAGCAGATCCTATCTCCCCTGTTATTCTTACAGGAAGTATAAACCTGTATTTCAGGTTTTAATCAGGATTTAAACGGGTTTCAGTTACTGTGAATCAATTATGCAAAAATAAAAACAGACAATAAACTGCAACATTAATTGAAGGATTTCCGTTAATGCAGGGAATGAAATATTTGAATTCCGACTTCTGATATTTCAGAAAAGATTTTCTATCTTTATCAGTTGTACCTAAAACAATTATGCAATGGCAAGTCTTAAATTTCTGTTGGGACTGATCCCCGCGACCGCAAAAATTGAACAGGCAGAAAAAGCTCTGGTTGCTGAATTCGACAAGCTGAAAGCTTTTGCTGAATCCGACACTCTGAAGAAATTCAATGAGCTTAAGGATCTGATCAACTCATCAGATTTTCGTGATAAGAAAAAAGAAATAGAATCCCTCGTATATAAAAATTCTGAAGAATATATGAAGGAAAAAGAATTCCTTTCGCTTCAGAAGGCAAAGGACATTGTACTCTATTTCAGAACCATTGCAGGATCAATGCTCAAGAAATTCAAAGAACTTGACGGTTCCGAAAAAATTTCGAATTTCGAATCACTTCAGAACCTTGTCACTTCTCTTGAATTCAGGGAAAAAATGAAGACAAAAGAATTCCGTAACAGCGCTGATGAGAAAAAACTCCTTGATTACAAAAGGCTGAAAGAGAGTTCGGAAATAAAAAATTATTACAACTTCAGGAAGTCAAAAGAATATTCCAATTTCCTTAATATCGACGGATCATCAAGACTGGCAAGATATAATGAGCTTAAGGATTATGTAGCCACAGCTGAGTTCAGGGAAAAGAAAAATTATCTCCTCGATAAAAAAAGATTTGAAAAAACTGAAATGTTCCGGAAAATCCAGGAGTTTGATAAAATCAAAAAGAACGAGGATATCTTATGGTATTTTAAAGTCAAGGATTCAAATAAGTTCGATATTCTTAAAGAAAGAGAGCTTACCTTCAGTGATGAATTTGAAGGTGATAAGCTTGATACCGGTAAATGGCTTACAAACTACTTCTGGGGAGACAAGCTTTTAAATGACAGGTATTCTGTAGAACCTGATCTTCAAGCTTATACGGAAAAAGAGAATTTTGAAGTCCGTAACAGTCTCCTGAAGATCATCACAAAGCCTCAGAAAATACAGGGTAAGGCCTGGACTGAAGGTGGATTTAAAGTAAAGGATTTTTCTTTCACGTCCGGTATCCTGAACACCGGTAAAAGCTTCCGCCAGAAATATGGGATCTTTACCGCTAAGGTAAAACTGGGCAATCCCAACGCAAAATGTGCCTTCTGGATGCTTGCAGACAAGATCACTCCTCATATCGATATCTGCCGGACAACTGACGGTAAGGTCTTCTTTGATTATTTTGCATCAGCTGACAAAAGGGCAAAAACCTCCCTGTCAGGGAAATATGCCAACGATTTCTATATCTATACTCTCGAATGGACGCCGGACAAGCTTACCTGGAAAGTCAACGGCACTGAAGTCTTTTCTACTACCTCAGATGTTCCCCAGGTCCCGATGTACATAGGTTTTTCAGGCGGCCTGAATAAACCTGTCAATAGTATGATGACAACAGAAATTGACTGGGTAAGGGTTTACATGCCTAAAAAATAGCGCGGTTTCTTTTCGGCACATTCATTTTCTGTAACTTTTGGATTTTTTATCCGTCTTTACAGTGTATTTGCATTTATGACTGTAAAAGAATATAACAGATCCGTGGAAGAATATGCTGATTCTGTTTATCGCTTCATCCGTGCTGATTTAAAAGATGATGAGCGTGCCAATGATATTGTGCAGGATGCATATGAAAAACTCTGGCGTCATGTTACGGAACTGGAATATCCTGTTGTAAAATCGTGGCTTTTCTCTACAGCCTATCACACAATGATAGATGTAATACGTAAAGAGAAAAAGATCTCTTCTGTAGAAGAAATAGCACCGGACGATTTACGGTATGATACCCAATACTCTGATCTGAACGATATACTTCATGAAGCGCTAAGCAGGATTCCCGAACAACAGAGATCAGTAGTGCTTCTGCGCGACTATGAAGGCTACAGTTATAAAGAGATTGGAGAAATAACCGGACTAAGTGAAGCCCAGGTCAAAATTAATATTTACAGGGGAAGATTAGCCCTCAGGGATTTTATCGGAAAAATTGAAATAATAATCTGATATGAAGCCTGACAGATCCAACTACGAAATATGGCTCATTGACTGGCTCGATGGAGCCCTTGACAACTCGCAGACCGAACAACTAATGGCGTTTCTCGAGGAAAATCCAGACATAAGGGAGGAAGCTGAATCCCTTTCATTATCACGCCTTTCCGTGCATCAAGTTCATATGCCCGGCAAAAATGAAATGAAGAGATCGGTAAAAGACCTTATAGAATCACAAATAGAATTACTCTCAGTTGCATATCTGGAGAACGATCTTAAGGCTGAACAGATTGAAGAGCTTAACAGGAACCTGCAAGAGGAGCCCCGCAACAGGCAAATTTTTGAAACAATCCAGAAAATCAGGCTCACGCCTCCGGAACTCAGTTTCAGGAATAAAAAGACCCTTAGGAAATTGACCCCGGGTGAACGGATACTGCGCATTTCAATAACTGCATTCAGCGCTGCTACTGCAATGGCATTATTAATTTTATGTACATTTTATTTATCGGAATATGTAAGGGAGCAGCATGCAATTACTGCTGAAAATAATATTAAGGAAAGTCCTTCCCCTGTAGCTGATATAATAATTACCCCTGCTTTGCATGAACCCCTGAGTGAATCACACGCGGCCAAAAAAACGACCGTAAATATTGCTAAACAGACAATGATTGCCGAAAATATTCAAACTGATGCTCTAACCATTGCTGAAGAAAACAAGGATGCCCCGCTTACAACAGTAACCGATACTTTTCCTTTGTTGACAGGAATTTCAACAGATAATTTAAAAATATCCGTAACCAGCGGTATAATGTATAATTCACTGGCTGCTTTCAATAATGCCTATCCGGCTTTTACAGTGAATGAAGATGAACGCAGTCGCCTGAACAGATTCCTTACCAGGACATTCCGCGAAAAGATACTGAATGAGAATATCAGTTCCGACGACCCCGTTAAGGCTTTTGAAATTGCCCAGGCCGGAATTAACGGGCTGAATAAGCTTATGGGATGGGAAATGGCCCTTGTGGAAACTACCGGCAACGAAGGTGAAAAAAGATCAGTCTACTTCAGTTCCCGGCTATTGAAACTCAATGTACCCGTAAGAAAAGAAGAATCCGGCCAGTAACTTTTTTAACAGGTTTCACGTCTCAGCAATATAAATACAGAAAGACTGAAATGAAAAGAATTGGAACATTAGTATTATTTATATCATTAATTATCAGCGGATTCGGACAAAAGGCCTCTGCTGAGAAAAATGATAAATCAACGAGAACTGACAGAGCTGATTCAAATGATGTTGTCAGAGTTATAGCAGGAAACAACCGGGTTATTATTGAAAGTGATACCGGCACTGTAAGGATCCTTACAGGTAACAGGGAAATAATAATTCTTGATTCAGCTGGCAGCAGGCTGCCTAAAATTGAAACCAGAAAAAGGGAAGATGAAGAAATTGAAAAATACGAATATGAGGACAGCCGGGAAGAAAAGGAAAACAGGAGAAGGCACTTTAAAGGACATTGGGCAGGAGCAGAAGCAGGTTTTAATAGTTACTTAACCTCAGGATACAGTAATTCTATTCCTGAAGAGATTGATTACATGTCCCTGCATACAGGAAAATCAATCAATTTCAATATTAATTTTTCCCAGCTGAGCATTGGATTGACAAGGCATACGGGATTTGTCACAGGATTAGGTTTTACCTGGAATAATTATGTTTTTGATGGCAATAATAATATTCAGAAAGGTGTAAACGGAGTGATCGAGATCCTTAATCCTCCTGACCTGCTGAAGAAATCGAAGTTCACTACACTGTATTTGCATGTACCGCTAATCCTTGAGTTTCAGATCCCTACTGACCATCAGCGGCTTAACCTTGCTGTCGGAGCTATCGGAGCTGTTAAACTTCATTCACATTCAAAGATGGTATTTGATAATAATGATAAGGTAAAATCAAATGATGATTTCAGCCTGAATATGTTACGCCTGGGAACAACGGCCAGGATCGGATATGAGAATTTAAGTATTTACGGAACATATTATTTAACCCCGCTTTTCAAATCCGGCAAAGAACCGGGAGGTATAGATCTGTTCCCCTGTGAAATTGGCCTGGCATTCAATATTAATTAATGATTTTGTATCTATCCGGCAGGGTTATATATTTGTAATTCAAATTAATATTCCAGGATGCCGGAGGATAAATTATCCCAACGCGAAATAAGACGATACAGCAGGCAAATCATGATCCCTGAAATAGGGATCAGAGGACAGGAACTGCTTAAGGAAGCTGCCGTTATTGTAGTCGGGGCAGGCGGACTGGGGTGCCCTGTCCTTCAGCACCTTGCATCCGGAGGGGTCGGCAGGCTGACTATTATGGACTACGACTTCGTTGATGAACAGAACCTGCAACGTCAGTTTCTTTATAATTCAAATGATGTCGGGAAACTCAAAACTGTTATCGCCAGGTCACGGCTCGAACAACTTAATCCTTTGATCACTATTGAAGCACTGAACTTAAAACTTTCTACTTCAAATTCGCTGCAAATTCTTAAGAACTATGACATTGTTGTTGATGCAACAGACAATATCGGTGCCAGGTACCTGATAAACGATTCCTGCGTCATTCTTGGAAAACCGATGGTCCACGGAGCTGTGTACAAATTCGAAGGACAGGTATCGGTTTTTAATTTCATGGGAGGGCCAACTTACAGATGTTATAACCCCGTGGAAAATATCAAAAAACAAAGCGAGCCTGGATCAGAAGATTCAGGGCTTACAAACGTACTCCCGGGAATAACAGGAACATTAATGGCAAATGAAGTTATAAAGATCATAACAGGGATCGGAAAAGTGCTTGCCGGAGAGCTTCTGTTGTTCAATATCCTGACAAATTCATTTAATATATTGAATATCAAAAATATTCCTGAGAATCATTCCATTAAAGATTTGAATCCAATCAATTACTAAGACAATTGAAATGAGGTTATTACTTATAAGCAATTCAACTAATCCGGGGGAGCCCTATCTTGACTATCCAAAAGAGAATATAAGGATTTTTCTCGGAAAAAAGCCAGTCAGGGCGATATTCATACCTTATGCGGCAGTGACATTTTCATATGATACATACGAAGAAAAAGTATCTGAAAGATTCCGTGAGATCGGACATGATATAGTCTCAATTCATCATTTTAAGGATCCGGTCAGGGCAATAAAAGATGCTTCCGCAATTGTTGTTGGGGGAGGAAATACATGGAAACTCCTTAAAACAATTCAGGAGAATAATTTGATAGGTGCTGTTAGTGCAAAAGTGCTGTCAGGAACACCATATATCGGCTGGAGTGCCGGGTCTAATGTTGCCTGTCCTTCTATAAAGACCACGAATGATATGCCAGTCGTTGAACCTGACGGTTTCAGTGCATTCAACCTTGTACCTTTTCAGATAAATCCTCATTATCTCGATGCCAATCCTTCAGGTCATGCAGGAGAAACAAGGGAACAGCGAATTGAGGAATTCATTGAAATCAATCGTGATATATATGTTGTAGGTTTGAGAGAAGGAACAATGATCATAATTGAAGATCAGAAAATATTTCTTTCAGGACCACGAAAAGCCCGGATCTTTCGCTATGGCTCGCCGCCTTTTGAAGCAAGTACTGACGATGACCTGAGCTTCCTCCTTATTAAGCCGTTATAATTTGATTCAAATAAACTACCTTTGTCCCCGTTATATGTCCTGCAAATTGGTTATTCTGTTGGGGAAATGAGACTTGTTTTTAAAATAGGCAAAATAGCTGCTTTAGTAATAGTTGCAATAATTGTTATCCTTTTTACCTCATCACTGTTCGTCCAGGATAAGGTTGCAGGAATAATCCTGAAATCACTTAATAAAAACCTTCTTACAAAATATGAATTCGAATCAGTAAGGTTGTCTTTCCTCAGGAGATTCCCCAAAGCCTCGCTGGATATAAGAAATGTATTGGTCCATTCTTCTCCCGGCTATGATCAGACCTGTTTCAACGGAACAAACACCGACACATTGCTTTCAGCCCGTTCAGTAACAATGGATTTCAGGATAACAGACATAATCAGGGGGATATATAATATTGACAGAATAGGAGTTAAAAACGGTTACCTCAATCTTTACACCGATACATCCGGATTAGTCAATTATGAACTTGTCGCCAAAAACAAAAATGAAACAGGCGATAAGTTTATTCTGGATCTTAACAGGATAGATCTGTCGGATGTTCATGCTCTGTATAACAACAGGGCCACGAAACTTCTGATCAGGGGATTTGCTAAAAGCGGGCATCTCAAAAGCAATATCTCAGGTGATAAAATTGATTTCTCTGCAAGAAGCAAACTCAGTATTGATAAGTTTCAGTTATTTGATTTTAGTATGACCCGATCTGTGGAGGCTGACTTTGATGTCAATCTCCATAGTTCAGATGAAGGCATCACGTTTTCGAAAAGCAAAATCTATGTGGAAAACAATGTTTTTGAGCTTGGAGGATTTGTGTCTTCTGAAAATAATCTTGATCTTTCATTTACAGGCACAAATATAGATCTCACAGGCATAAAGAAATATGTTCCCCTTAAATACCTGGAGAAAGTTATTCCATACGACCCTGCCGGAATACTTAATTTACAGTGCAAATTCACAGGTCCCCTAACAAGAACTGCCAATCCATTGGTTGAGATTAACTTTAACCTGTCGGAAGGCCGGGTAAAGTATATCAGTTCCCCTGTAAGTATAAATAATGTTTCATTTAAAGGATTTTACACCAACGGTCCCGGAATGATACCTGAAACAAACAGGCTTTCAATAACGGATTTCACAGGGATCATCGGATCGGCGCAGTACAGGGGATCCCTTGACATTAAGAATTTCCGAACGCTTAACAGCAAGGTTAAATTATCAGGTCAGTTGATCCCTTCTGAGATAAAAGCTTTCTTCAACCTTCAAAATATATCAACCGCCACCGGAGTAATCGATTTTGATCTTAATCTGGCCGGAAATTTCCAAAAGAAAGATAAATATACTTTTGCTGATCTGTTTTCATTCCATCCCGAAGCTTCATTTAATTTTAAGTCATTCGGAATAGGTTTACGAAACGACAGTATCCTGTTTAATAACGTTACAGGTGATATAGCTGTAACTGATACTGCTGTGGCAAGGAATTTCAAATTTACCTTCAGGGGACAGGAATTTGAAGTGACAGGCATTATGACAGGCTTTCCGGATCAGTTTACCGGGAGGCCTGCGCCAAAAACAATAAAGGCCCATGTCTGGTGCAACAGGCTGGATCCGGCCTTATTCAGTGTTAAGAAACCGGATCCTGGTAATCCGGAAAAAGTTGTAAAAGCATTTTTATTACCTGATGATCTGACTCTTGATATTGATTTTAAAATTGATAAGTTTATCTACAAAACTTTTTTAGCTGATAATATCAATGGAGTGGTAAGTTACAAACCCAGGATCATAGATGTTAAATCTTTGAATCTAAACTCACTCGACGGCAATATCTCAGGTAGTGGTTTAATCGCTCAGAATACAGACAGGACCTTCATTGGAAAAGGCAATTTTAACCTTGAAAAGATTAATATTAATAAGACATTTACCTGTTTCAATAATTTTGGCCAGGATTTTATCAAGGCAGAAAACCTCGATGGATCAGTGTCTGGTTCTCTTGCGCTGCTCCTTCCCCTTGATTCTTTATTGCATCCTGTGATAAAGGGAATCACGGCAGAAGGAAAATATAAAATCTCAAAAGGCGCTCTTATAAAATTTGATCCGATCATGGAACTTTCTTCATTCATTGAATTATCTGAATTGAAAGACATTCATTTTGAGGAACTTGAAAATGATTTTTTTATCAGAAACAATTATCTTTACATACCGCAGATGGAGGTGAGATCGTCAGCAGCTGATCTTTATGTAAGCGGAAAACACGATTTTGAAAACAATTATGAATATCATGTTAAGGTACTTTTGTCAGAGATCCTTAGCAGCAAGTTCCGGAAGCCGAGACCAAACACCACTGAGTTCGGAGCAGTTCAGGATGACGGGCTTGGACGTACTTCGCTCCTTCTTAAGATAGCCAATAAAGGAGATGATGTGAAAGTATCATACGATATTAAAGCTGTGGGAAATCAGATAAAAAACGATATTAAAGAAGAAAGGCAGACGCTCAAAAAAATCCTTAACGAGGAATACGGATGGTACCGGACTGATTCTGTTGAAAATAAGAAACCTGCCAGAAGTACTCCCCGTTTTAAAGTCATATGGGAAGAAAGAGATACTATAAGATCAAGATAGCATTTCCTCCTGTAAACGGCTGACAGATATAAAGAGGATCATAAACATAATAAGTAATCAATCTTTTATTTTGGAGAGTTACAGGTACAGATCACTTTGGATGCTTTTCCTATTCCTTCTGGCAGTTCTGACCGGATCGGGATCGCTTGTCTATACTAGGTACCTTGTCAAAATTCTTAAAGGAGAAGAAAGAAAAAAAGTTGAATTATGGGCGCAGGCAACAATAATGATAAACTCAGCCGATCCTGAAGATCCCGATCAGAATCTTGAATTCCCGTTCTCAATAATAGAAAATAACACAACAATCCCTGTTATCCTTACGGATGCAAATGACAGCATAATCAGTGCCGGTAATTTCGATACTGAACAATTACGTAATAAGCAATATATTAAGCTTCAGCTGGAGCGGATCCGGAAGAAAAAGGATCCTATAATTATCGAACTCGGCAGCGGTTTTATAAACAAGATTTACTATAAGGACAGTATAATACTTACTCAGCTGACTTATTATCCTTATGTACAGATGGGGATAATCATCCTCTTTATCTTTGTGGCTTATCTGGCATTTCTTTCGTCGAGGAAAGCTGCAGATAACCAGGTCTGGGTAAGTATGTCGAAAGAAACAGCTCATCAGCTTGGAACACCGACTTCTTCGCTTGCCGGGTGGGTTGAGATACTGCAGGAGAAATATCCGGAGGTGGCAATTACAGAAGAGGTAAGCAGGGATGTGGAAAGACTTATAAAAATAACTGAACGTTTTTCCCGAATAGGTTCAAAAACCGTTCTGAAAGACGAGAATATTATTGCAGTTATCTCTCATACTATCGATTATCTTAAAACACGGACGTCATCAAAAATTAAGTTCACAGTTGATTTCGACAGAACCGGCGTTATTATAATACCATTACACGCCGCACTTTTTGAATGGGTTATTGAGAATATTTCGAAGAATGCAATCGATGCTATGGAGGGAAGCGGTGAAATAACCTATCATATCACTGAAACAGACAAGAATATACTGATTGACGTAACCGATACAGGTAAAGGAATCCCCAAGAGAGCTTTCAGAAAGATTTTTAATCCCGGATATTCTACCAAACAGCGCGGATGGGGAGTCGGTCTCTCCCTCGCTAAAAGAATCGTTGAAAAATTTCACTCCGGGCGTATATATGTCAGGCATTCGGAACCTGGTATAGGATCGTGCATCAGGATAGTAATGAATAAGCGCTGAGAAGTTTTCTGAAATTTTAATAATTACAGGAATGGATAGAAAAGAAATTGAGATAATGGCCCCGGCAGGATCCTACGAATCTCTCATGGCCGCTATCCAGGGAGGAGCTGATTCTGTTTATTTTGGTGCTGAGCATCTTAATATGAGAGCCGGATCCTCCAATAATTTTACAATTGGGGATCTTAATAAAATCTCCGGGATCTGCAAAAGCAATGGACTGAAAAGTTATCTCACGGTAAATATTGTTATTTACGACCATGAAATAAAGCAAATGCAGGAGATAATCGATGCTGCTGCAGAATGTGGCATCAGTGCCATCATTGCCAGTGATCTCTCAGCTATACTTTACGCATATCAGAAGGGAATCGAGGTTCATCTTTCAACGCAACTTAATATCTCCAATACTGAAGCATTGAAGTTTTATTCACAATGGGCCGATGTCGCAGTATTAGCCAGGGAGTTAAACCTCAGCCAGGTTGAAAAGATATATAATTCAATAATCGAAAGGGATATAAGAGGTCCGGGGGGAGAGCTTGTGAAAATTGAAATGTTTGCTCATGGCGCTTTATGCATGGCAATCTCCGGCAAATGTTACCTCAGTCTTCATGAGAATAATATGTCGGCCAACAGGGGTAACTGTTACCAGACCTGCCGGAAATCCTATATAGTAACTGAAAAAGAATCCGGGAATCAGCTGGAGATAGATAACGAATATATTATGTCCCCCAGGGATCTTTGTACTATTGGATTCATAGACAAAATGCTGAATGCAGGGGTCAGGGTTTTAAAGATTGAAGGACGTGCAAGATCTCCTGAATATGTAAAAATTGTTTCGGCATGTTACAATGAAGCAGTGGGGGCAGTTATTGACGGGACATATTCGGACGAACGTATTGCAGAATGGAAGAAAAGATTGTCTTCGGTATTCAACAGGGGTTTCTGGGATGGGCATTATCTGGGGCAGCGCCTGGGCGAATGGAACACAAGATATGGTTCCAGTGCTGAAAGGAAAAAACTATACCTTGGGAAGATCACTAATTATTTTACCAGGATTGGTGTAGCAGAAATAAAACTTGAGAACGGTGATCTTGACAAAGAAGATGAGATTCTCATAATAGGACCTTCTACCGGGGTTGTTGAATTCAAAGTGGATGAGATAAGAGTTGACCTTAAAAAAACAATTTCCGCACATAAAGGCGAATATTGTTCGATTAAAATCGAACATTATCTGAGACGATCCGACAAGGTGTATAAATGGATAGATAATACTGACCATAAAGATCAGTAAATAAAATCAGTTACCAGCTTATCTTATTTGATGCTTCAAGAACCTTAAAGGTATTTTGATCAATATTATCAGTATCAGATTCTATATAGATTATATTTTTGTCATTTCTTTTATGAAGGCTGAATCTATATGTTTTATCATAATACGTGAGCATTATTCGAACAGCCTCCCTGAAATCACCTGAGCTGATTGATTCAAGCACTTTTTTTGTATTTTCCCTTCCTAGCCGTTTGCTTACCTTTATGACTGATCCCTGAAGCTGATCAGCGGGAAATGAAGCATATTCATCAATGAGCCGGGGAATTCTTTTTTCAGCATCAAGCATTAAAATAACTGCCGGGGCAGCCTGAATGTTTTTATAAAAATCATCCGGCATAAATACCGATCCAATATTCCTGCTTTCATCTTCAATCCAGACCGGAAGGTCGTTGTTCACTGACTGCAATTCTGAAAAGAGCAGGTTTGCGAAATGTTCTGAGGATGGCTGTTGCGGTTGTCCAAGTGATCCGAACGCCGAACCTTTATGATTTGCAAGAGCTTCAAGATCAATTATCTGATGACCTGCATTCCTGATCTTATGCAATATATGCGTCTTACTGCTTCCTGTCATTCCTCCAAGAACAATAATTTTGCGCTTCTTTTTCAGATCTTCCAGGATATGATTTCTGTATGATTTATATCCCCCATCAAGTATCTCAGTCTTAATGCTGCCAAGGGAAAAAAGCCAGGCCATTGTTTCCGATCTCATGCCCCCTCTCCAGCAATACACAAGCAACCTCTGGTCTGATGCAACTGAAAGGGCTGCCTTTAGTTTAGAGCTCATTTTATTACCAATCATGTCAAGCCCCGTTAGTATAGCTTTCAGCCTGCCTTCATCGTTGTAAGCTATCCCGACTTTCCTGCGTTCATCGTCATCAAAAAGAGGAATGTTTTTAGCACCGGGAATATGACCTGTAAGATATTCAGAGGGAGACCTGACATCAATTACCGGAATGACTTTTGACTTTCCCAGGAATTGGACGACATCAATCTTATTCTGTGCTGGAATTGTCATACTTAAAAGAGATTATCTCCGGGGATCTCATGTTTTACTTAATTGTCAGTCGGCCTTGAAATGTTTAAAAAACAACCTTTTCAGCTCTTCGATTCTGACTGGTTTGGAGATGAATTCCCTGATTCCTGATAATTCAGCCTTTCGTCTGGTTTCAGGCAGGTTGTCAGCAGTAAATGCTGCTATCAACACTGATTTATCTTTTTCAATTATTTTCCTGGAAGAATCAAAGCCATCCATCCCGGGCATAAAGAGATCCATGAAAATGATATCATAATGCTTGTCTTTTGCTTTTAAGAATCCTTCATAACCATCTTCAACTGCTTCATATTTATAACCAAGGGTTTGTAACATGGTCCCAAGCACTTTAAGGTTCATTTTATTATCTTCCACGATCAGGATGGCGATATCTTTTTTAATATTACCAATAGCATCAGAACCTGTCTGAGTCTCCAGGTATGGGAAGCACTCTTTCAGGGCTCCGGAAAGTTTGAGGGATTCAAGAGGCTTGACAAGATAACTGTCTATCCCCATAGTAAGAGACTTCAGATAGTTACCTTTTTTATCGTTTGAACTTATCATCTGAATAATTACCCTGTCTGCAAGACCCTGGTTCCATATACTTTTTACTGCTTCAAAGCCATCAAATTCCTTTTCATCGATTATGACAACAAGTTTATAGGCATCTTCCGGTGTATTTAAACTGATCCTGATCTGTTCGGCAGTCATTTTATGGAAAGACGTAACAGAAATGTTTAATCCCAGCTTGTGATAAAGATTTATTATTTCCTCATCCCTGTTCTGTTGCCCTGTAATGATAAGTGTTTTAATATCTGAAAATGATCTGATCTTCTGAAGATCAATATCTTTCAACATCCTGTCATTTGAAAATACTCTCATTGAAAAAAGTATTTTTGTTCCTGCATCGCCGGACAGTCCGGAGGGGCTCTCTGCGCTTAGTGTACCTCCCATAAGTTCTATTAACTGCCGTGCTATTATTGTTCCCAGTGCTGATTCATCGCTGCCTTTAAGGGTTCTTGCTTCCTGATTCAAGGAATCCCCAAAAATCTTATTCAGACTGGCCTTATCAAAAGAGCGGCCCGTATCAAGCAATTCAAAATCAAGAGTTACCATTCCCTGGTCAATAGCCCCGGAGTGGCATCGCAGTCTGATTTCACCTTTTTCAGTATTTGCGGCAGAATGCAATATCAGGTTGGTGAGAACCTGCCTTATTCTGAGGGGATCAGCTATTATGCTTTCCGGTATGTTTTCATCGATCTCACTTGAGAAAACGATTTCTTTTCCGGCAATATGTGTTGATGCCAGTTCGGAATAATATTTAATCTCTTCCCTGAGATTGAATGGAATCTCCTCCAGGATCATTTTCCCGGATTCTATCTTCGAAAAATCAAGGATATCATTTATGATATTAAGAAGCACCTCTGTTGATCTGCGAAGGAGACTCACAATATTCCGTACATCATCTGATAGTTCGTAATTGTCAATTACGTCAGTTATTCCAATTATCTCATTCAGCGGTGTCCTGATTTCATAGCTCATTCGTGCAAGAAATCCTGATTTTGCTTCATTCGCCCTGGCTTCCTGTTGTCTTGCGGTTTCAAGCATTGTGACATCGTTCAGGATTTCCATCGTTGCTTCCCTGCCCATAAAAACCAGAGGTATGCTGTTCCTGTACAGAATCATTTCTCCTGATTTACGCGGAATAATGATGAATTGGTTGGGATTGAATCCGCTTCCAAGATTCTTGGCAAAATAGTTTCCTGCTGTGGTAACTGCTTCTTCCGGGTAAATCTGCCCGCTCATCTCCTGTTCTCCTGAATAGGAATATATTGATGCAGCAACCTTATTTGCTTTTAGAATCTTCCTCTCTTTATCATGTATTATCACACCGACAGGCATCTCTTCTATCAATCTGAAAAGCATTTTTTCGGATTCACTAAGCCGTCTGCTCTCTTCTTTTTCTGATTTGATAAAGCGAAGAAAGAACCATATTATAAGCAAGATAAGCAAAAGAGTAGCGGATACTATCAGGAAAGAATTCCTCAGAATATATTTTTGAAAGAAGTCAGCAGGTGCAGAAAAAACAAGAGCAATTGATCTCTGCAAAAGCTGAGTCGAGTAGTAAGATGAAATGATTGTCTCGTTTTTCCCGTTAAGAGACGTTTTATGGACCAGATTGCCGTTTGTCCCGTTATCCATACCTGATACTATCCTGTCAATTTCAGCATATCGTACAGGGGTTTCCAGGTTATTATAAATAATCTGTCCGGAATCAGTTATAACCCATTGCCACTGATAATCCTTCAAATTGAAAACAGAAAATATTTCTTCAAAATATTTTTCATAATCGACTGTTACGACTATGTTCCCAACTGCTATATTATCTTTAATTACAGGAAGATAATAATCGAACCTTCTGTTTACCTTTATAAGCTGTTCCCTGTCGTGAATCTCTCCCTGCACATGAAGAATAAAAGTTTGTTCGAGCCATCCTTCTCCCATTTCATCGCGTTTAAGGGAGAATTCATTCCGTTTATTATCGAAGAGTCTGATACCGGTGACAAAATCCTGGTATTTTGAAGCAAACAATTTCATGCTTTCTATGACTCTTGCCTTCAGAACCTGGTCATTAAAAAACTCCCCCAGGTCTTCGGTAAAGTTTATTTCGTTGAGATCGCTTGCGAAACCGTTATCTATACCATCGACAGAAAGTCCGACTATCTGTGATTGTCTGTTAAGCAAAGTTGTGATGTAACTTATCTGCTTGTTATACAAACTCCGATAGTAGAAGAAATTCACTATTATTATCACAATAAATGCAGTGCAGATAATTGTCAGTAACCTTTTCATTGTGAACAAATTTTACACTCCTGAGAACATAAAGATAGAATTTATTAAATAATAAGGGACTATCTGTATTTCCTGTTTTCATCTTCAAGTATTTTTATGTAGCTCCTGTACCTTGACGGATTTATCAGGTCATTTTCAACGGCAGTTCTGACGGCACAGCCCGGTTCATCAAGATGAAGACAATTATAAAATTTGCATCCCTTTGAGATCCTGAAAATTTCCGGGAAAAAATGATAGATTTCATTCCTGTTCATATCCACCACTCCGAATCCCCTCATCCCGGGAGAATCGATCACATAACCCCCGAAAGGAAGATGATGCATTTCAGGGAAAGTTGTTATATGTTTTCCCTGTCTGTGATACTCTGAGATCTCCTCTGTTTTCAGGTTAAGCGAAGGATCGAGGATATTGATAAAAGATGTTTTTCCGACACCTGAGTTCCCGGAAAGAAGAGTTATCTTATCCTGCATTTTGTTTTTCAGATCTTCGATTCCTGATCTGGTATTGACGGAAACCGGAAAGCATTTATAACCAATATTGCTGTAAAGCGAAATCAGGTATTTCATCCTTTCGAGTTCAGGTTCTTTATAAAGATCTGTTTTATTTATTATCAGGCTTGCAGGAATATTATAAGCCTCAGCAGTGATCAGGAACCTGTCGATAAATTCAGCCTGTGTTTCAGGCAGGATAATTGTGAACATTAAAAATACCTGATCGATATTGGCAGCTATTATCTGAACCTCTTTAGAAAGATTCGATGCTTTCCTGAGTATGTAATTCTTCCGTTCAAGAACTTCCGTTATAACACCGGATGTTCTTTCTTTTGCAAATTCAAAGAGGACCTGATCTCCAACAGCAACCGGGTTTGTGGTCCGAAGATCTTTAACCCGGAATTTGCCTTTTATTGTACACTCAACAATTTCCCTGGAACCATATAGAATTCTGTAACGGCTGCCTGTCGATTTTATTACCAGACCTTTTTCCAAGGGGTTGAATTCAATTATCTGAAGCCATCAGCAGAAATGGTTTCATTTCAAAACTATGATAGAAGGGTCTGAGCCTTTCCGTATTGTAATGTTCCGAAACATCGACGACTTTCTTTGAAGAAGTAACCACATCGATAGGTAAATTATCGTATCGTCCGTTTTTGAGAACTACTATTCTCCCGTGAACTCCCTTCAGGACGAGGTCGAGGGCAAGATTTCCATATGCCATCGGCACTATTGAATCAAGTGCATCAGGATCTCCTCCCCTGACCATATATCCGAGCTTCTGGTTTATTACATTTATTGTTTTTCCATGGTTATACTTTGCTGAAAGTTCCTTTAGTTTCTGGGAAACCACATCGCCAATACCTCCAAGTTTTGCATGTCCGTATGCATCTCTTTCACTATCGGAAAATATCATTTCCCCTCCTTCGAACATCGCACCCTCAGAAACAAGAACTATAGAATATTTGCTGGGGTTATTGTTCCTGTCATCGACAAGTAATTTTGTAAGCAGATCAATATCGAATTTATATTCAGGTATGACACATCTGTTTGCTGAACCTGCCATTGTAGGAAGCATTGCGGTAAAACCTGCGTATCTGCCGAATACTTCGAGCACCAGGAGTCTTTCGTGCGATCCGGCTGAAGTTCTGAGGCTGTTTGTCATCTGTATTGTCCTCGTAACACAGGTACTGAATCCTATGCAGTAATCAGTTCCGGGAACGTCGTTATCCATAGTTTTCGGGATTGCAACAACCTTGACTCCCTTGCTGTAAAGATGGACACCATAGCTTAGAGTATCATCGCCTCCGATCGGAATAAGGTAATCTACTCCCAGCCATTCAAGATTTTTGATCACTTCAGGAGTAAGATCGTTAGTTTCCTGATTGTAAATATCACTCAGGTGTTCCGGCACGCTTGATTTTGACATATGACTGGGCCTCGTCCTTGAGGTATGAAGGAAAGTTCCTCCAGTCCTTCCGGCTTTATTTACAATATCATCAGTTAATATCTGATAGCAGTTACTGTTATCGGCTTTATGATCCCTTATAAGTTCAGTAATTCCTGCCCATCCTCTTCGCAATCCTATTACCTTAAATCCTTCCCTGTTTGCTCGTATTGTTACCGCTCTGATTGCCGGATTCAATCCGGGGACATCACCACCACCGGTAAGTATTGCTATAACTCCCTTCGTTTTTTTTACTGCTACTTCTTTTTGATTCTTATGTGATTCCATTTTTATTTTTTTTTAACTCCCAAAGTAAAACATTTTAATTTTATTCTGAAAACCAAATAATAGTCTTATTATTACAAATCTGAAAGTGAGATCTATTATCCTGATTATGGCTATATCACCGACCGGTAAACAACAGAAGGTACTGATTACAGGAGGAAGCGGATTAGTTGGGCGCTATCTTACGTCACTGCTGCTGGAAGAAGGTTATAATGTGTCGCATCTTTCCAGGAAACAAAGTTCTGCAGGCAGGGTGAGAGTCTACAGGTGGGATCCGGCAAACCGGATCCCGGCTAATATTTTTCCTACTGACTTTGATTACATAATTCATCTTGCAGGTGAAAGTATATGGGGCAAAAGATGGTCAGTAAAGCAGAAGGAACTTATAATTAAAAGCCGGGTAGATTCAGCCCGTTTCCTTTACGAGTCTTTTTCCTCAGGAAATACAAATTTAAAGGCTTTCATCTCTGCTTCTGCCATAGGTTATTACGGATCCCTGACATCAGAAAAAACATTCACTGAAAGTGATCCGCCTGCTGATGATTTCACCGGAAGTGTATGCAGGAAATGGGAGGAAACAGCTGACCTTTTCTCACAATCAGGAATACGCACAGTTAAAATAAGAACAGGTGTCGTTCTTGAGAAAAATTCCGGAGCGCTTGGTATGCTAATGATACCCGCACGATATGGCATTTTTTCGTATCCCGGAAAAGGCAATCACTATTTATCCTGGATACATATTCATGATCTTTGCCGTATTTATCTTGAAGCTATCAGAAACAACTATTTAGAAGGGCCATATAATGCTGTATCACCTCATCAGGTAACATATAAGGAGTTTTTAAGAACTCTTGCAGCAGTTATGGGAAAACCCTTTTTTCATCCTCCGCTGCCTGCATTTCTCCTTAAACTTTATTTCGGGGAAATGTCAGCAATGATCCTGGAAGGCAGCAGGGTTGATCCCGGAAAAATCACTAAAACTGGTTTTAATTTTTCCTTTGAGAACCTTTATAATGCCCTCAATGACATACAGAACTGATTACCATATTCATACGACTTTCAGCGATGGTAAATCACCTGCAACGGATTACATCGGACCAGCTCTGTCAGCCGGATTAAGCGAGATAGGATTCTCTGAACATCTTTCTCTTTTCCGTGAAAAACAGGAATGGTGCATGAATCCGTCAAATGTGACATCATATATTGAATATATAAGTTCCCTGAAGGAACAATTTCCTGATATTAAAATTAAGACAGGTCTTGAAATTGACTATATACCGGGAGGTGAAAAAGAACTTGATTTATTCCTGGCTGATCTGGATCTGGATTACCGGATAGGATCAGTCCATTATTTTGGAGATAAAACTGTTGATCTTAATCCTGATTTCTATTATGGAAAGGATTTCAATACCCTTTTTGAAGACTATTTTGATATTGTGATGGCTGCAGCATCATCAGGATTATTTGATATAATAGGCCATTGTGATCTCATAAGGATTTTTGGACATAAACCTGATTTTGATCCGGAGGATCTTTACAGGAATCTTGCCCGGATTTTCAAGGAGAATGATGTTGTGTTTGAACTTAACACAAATGGAAGGAACAGACCTCTGGCAGATTTTTATCCCGACCGCAGATTCCTCCACATTTTCGCGGAAGAAAAGGTTCCCGTCTGTATTAATTCTGACGCCCATCTGCCAGCCAGAGTAGGACAATATTTCGATGAAGCTTACGGTTTGTTAACGGCAGCCGGATTTACTGAAACTGCAACTTTCACAAAAAGACAACGAAGGATGATCAGGTTCTGAAAGATCTCAAGATCCGGGAATCAGGTGGTCTGGTAAACAGAATACTTTCTTTATATGAAATTATGCTCCCAGAACGTGTTCCAGGAATATTTTGACCCCTATTGCAATAAGGATCAGTCCGCCGATCACTTCAACCCTTTGCCCGAGTCTTGCACCCGCTGACTTGCCAATCCTGATTGCTGTCATGGAAGCCAGGAACGTGACAGTCCCTATGATGATTGCTGATATCCATATATTGACCTTAAGAAGGGCAAAACTGATACCGACAGCAAAAGCATCAATACTGGTCCCGACAGCAACGGTTATTAATTCTGACAATTTCGAATAATCTCTTTTTTCGTCATTTTCATTTCTTGTGATTCCCTCATAGATCATTCTTATACCAAGGAAGGAAAGCAAGGCCAGGGCGATCCAGTGGTCGGCAGCTTTGATTATTTCACTCACAAAAGAACCGAGGGAAAATCCGACAACAAGTAATCCGGCCTGAAAAACAGCCAGGACAACTGCGATTCTGACTGCCTGCCAGAAGAGGATTTTACTTCGTATAACCCCATATGACAAAGAAACAGCAAATGTATCAAAGGATAAACCAAGTGCCACTGCAAGAATTGTCAGTAAGTCCATCACATATTAAAAAGTCGCACAAACATACATAAAAAAATCTACCCGCATTATTTGATTTTGATTGTATATTTGCTCACCAACAACAGACGAAATGAGAGCCGTTATCCAGCGAGTCAGCAAGGCATCTGTAAGCATCGGTAAAAAAAATATTGCATCAATCGGCAAGGGTCTGACAGTTTTTGTCGGAATTGAAGAATCAGATACCCGTGAAGACGTGGAATGGTTGAGTAATAAAATCGTTCAGCTCAGAATATTCAATGACAATAATGGTATTATGAATCTTTCGGTTCTGGAAACCGGCGGTGAAATTATTGTAGTGAGTCAGTTTACACTTCATGCAAAGACAAAGAAGGGGAACAGACCCTCATATATTAAGGCAGCTTCACCGGAAAAAGCCATACCTGTTTATGATGAATTTATTTCAAGGCTTTCAGAACTTCTCCTGAAACCTGTCAGGACAGGTGAATTCGGGGCAATGATGCTTGTCGAAATTCATAATGACGGACCGGTAACAATTATAATCGATACAAAAAATAAAGAATAATATCACATGCAGTCACCGGACCGGCATATTCCGGATAAATCCCTGAAAAGATCCGTTCTGTTAGTATCAGCCTTTGCAGCTTTCCTGACACCTTTCCTGGGGTCAGCAATAAATCTTGCATTACCTTCTATCGGGAAAGATCTCAATGCCACTGCGCTGGAACTTGGCTGGATAGCAAGCGGCTTTATACTCTCCTCCGCCATGTTCCTGCTCCCTGTTGGAAGGCTTGCTGATATATTTGGAAGAAAAAAGATCTTCACCTATGGTATACTGCTCTTTACAATATCCACATTACTTATTGTATTTTCCTGGAATATAGAATCGTTGATAATTTTCCGGGTCATTCAGGGAATAGCCGGAGCGATGATATTTGGTACGAGTCTGGCTATTTTAACATCTGTTTTCGGACCAGGAGAAAGGGGTCGGGCTATGGGAATCAATATAACTGCGGTATATACTGGTCTGTCAAGCGGTCCGATAATAGGAGGATTGTTAACACAATACTTTGGGTGGAGAAGCATATTTATCTTTCTCTTCCCGGTCGGAATAATTTCTCTTTACCTTGTAATCAAGAAAATGAAATACGAATGGGCTGAAGCAAAAGGAGAAAGTTTCGATTGGGTCGGATCTTCAATCTACGGGGTTTCCCTTGCATCTTTTATGTACGGTTTTTCAAAGTTACCCTCAATCTCAGGCTGGATTTTCCTGGCATCCGGAATTACCCTCGGAATATTCTTCCTGCTCGTTGAAAAAAAGATCACCAGTCCCGTACTTGACATAAAACTTATTCTTCGAAACCGGATTTTTGCATTTTCAGGTATTGCAGCATTAATTCACTATTCAGCAACTTCCGCCACAGGATTTTTCATAAGCCTTTACCTTCAATACCTTAAAGGACTTGATGCAAGGGCTGCCGGTTTAATAATGATATCACAGCCTGTTATGATGGCCTTATTATCTCCCCTTGCCGGAAGACTGTCAGATAAATATAATGCCGGATTAATAGCATCGATGGGAATGGGTCTTACGGCAGCAGGATTAATAATGCTTTGCTTCGTGAACAGTTCCTCACCCATATTAATGATCGTAATCCTGCTAATGATAATGGGAACCGGATTCGGCCTTTTCTCCTCTCCCAATTCGAATGCAATCATGAGTTCCGTAGATAAAAAGCATCTCGGAATTGCTTCCGGAGTGGTGGGAACAATGCGGATGCTGGGACAGATGATGAGCATGGGCATTGCAATGATGCTGCTTGCACTTTATATGGGACACAAGGAAATAAAGCCCGAAACATTCCCTGAACTGATCGGCGCAATGAAAACCGGATTTCTTATTTTCTCAGGGCTTTGTATCTTTGGGATATTTGCATCACTCGCCAGGAATGGCAGATTATCAAATAACCTGACCGGACAAAGGTCTGTGTAACTAAATATTCAGGATAGATGAAAAACACTTCGGATGAAAATTCAATAATTATTATTGGTGCAGGTTTTGCGGGCCTGAGCGCTGGCATTTATGCCCGGATGAATGGCTATAATACACGTATTTTTGAGATGCATGATAAACCCGGAGGGTTATGTACTTCCTGGTCAAGGAAAGGTTTTACTTTTGATGGCTGCGTCCACTGGCTTGTCGGATCATCCCCCGAAAGTGCCTTCAATAAATACTGGGAGGAAGTCGGTATCGCCCAAAAAAGCAGGATCATAAACTTTGATGAATATAAACGTTTTGAAGGAAAGGATGGCAGGACTGTGATTTTTTATTCAGATGTCAACCGACTGGAAAAACATCTCCTGGAATTATCACCACAGGATACAGCCCTTATCAGAAATTTCACTTCAGCGATAAGGATGTGCACTGCCTTTAACCAGCCGTCCTCCAGGGTACATTTTTGGGAGCGGGTAAAAAGAAATATCAAATTCGGATTAACGTTTGTCCTGCATGGGAAGGATATGCAGAAATGGATGAAAACCTCAGCCAGGGAATTTTCTGAACAATTTACCGATCCTTTACTGCGTGAAGCATTTACAGATTTGTGGATCCCGGAATTCTCGATGCTTTTTATGCTTTTCACATTTGCATATCTTCATAACAGGAATGCCGGTTATCCTCTCGGCGGATCAATGCCGATGTCTAAGATTCTCGAAGAACGGTACACAGGACTTGGCGGCGTAATAAATTACAAAAAGAGAGTTGAAAAAATAATAGTTGAGAATAACCGGGCTGTTGGCATCAGACTAACTGACGGATCGGAACACAGGGCAGACAGGATCATTTCAGCAGCTGATGGACATTCAACAATTTTTAATATGCTCGATGGCAGGTTCGTTGATGAGAAAATCCGTGAACCATATGAAAAATGGCCAATATTTAATCCTCTGATATTTATCAGCCTGGGTATCAATGACACATTTTCAGGGGAACCAATGACAGTATCGGGATTTTCATTTCCCCTGAATAAGCCTGAAGAAATAGGGGATGCTGTCCGTGACAGGATCAATATACATATTTATAACCATGATCCTGCTATGGCTCCGGAAGGAAAAACATCAATCATAATCATCCTGAATTCCGAATATAATTACTGGAAAAAACTGGCGGAAGACATAAACGCTTATAAAAGCAAGAAAGAGGAGATCGCTTCAAAAATTACAATGATCCTTGAACAAAGATATCCGGATATTTCGAAAAAAATTGAGGTAATTGATGTTGCTACACCACTTACATTTGAACGTTATACCGGTAACTGGCAGGGCAGCTTTGAGGGCTGGTTAATAACCCCTGCAAATTCTTATGTGTTCATGAAACCAATGTCTCAACAACTGCCTGGTCTTGATAATTTTTATATGTGCGGTCAATGGACCGAGCCTGGTGGCGGACTCCCGACAGGTATTATGGCCGGTCAGCGGTTAATCAGGAAAATATGCAAGGAAGATCACAGGAAATTTAGAATCATTGTAAAATAAAAGATTTTCTATTTTCTTGTATATCTGTCATTTAATTGAATTTACTGTATCTTTTCAAAATTTTTAGAAAACCACTTGTATAATTTTAAAAAGCATTAAATTTCACCCGGTCTTTGTTTCATAAAAATCTGTTTGTTAACACCTCAAAGTCTCTATGACAAAACTATATGAGAAACTAAGTAAATCCTGTCCTGCTGAAAGCGAATTAAGACAAGGGCTGAAAAATGCTGCTGCGATCCCTCCGCAGTTACCGGATAAACATTTGTTAATGAATATCCTCAACTTAATTGATCTTACAAGCCTGAACGCCACTGACAATAAGAGTAATATCATACATCTGACAGGCACTGTAAACAGTTTTCAAAGCAGGTTTTCAAATATCCCGAATGTTGCAGCAATATGTGTGTTCTCTAACTTTGTGCCGGTGGTAAAAGAAAAGTTAACGGCAAAAAACGTAAAAATTGCAGCTGTCGCAGGAGCGTTTCCTTATTCCCAGACATTCAGGAGCATCAAAGTAGCAGAATGCAAAATGGCTGTGGATGCCGGAGCTGATGAAATTGATCTTGTCATGCCTATTGGAGTATTCCTTGGTCATGACTACGCAATTGTTGCCGAAGAAATACGTGAATTGAAAGAAGCCATAGGAGATGCCCACCTTAAGGTTATTGTAGAATCCGGATTGCTTGGAAGCAATGAAATGATCTTCAAGGCATCAATGATTGCCATGGATGCCGGAGCCGATTTTATTAAAACTTCAACCGGAAAAACAAATATCTCAGCAACACCCGAAACTGCGTTTATTATGTGTAAAGCCATATCTGATTTTTACTCCGAAACAGGTATCAGGGTAGGTTTTAAAGCTGCCGGCGGGATTGCCTCTGCAACTGATGCATTTACTTATTATCAGATAGTTAATCACTGCCTGGGTCCCGAATGGCTTAATAATCAATATTTCCGGATCGGAGCGAGCCGCCTTGCCAATAATATTCTTTCTGAAATTGCCGGTGAGCGCCATGATCATTTCTGAACAGGATCGTGAAATAACCTTAAATGACTACCTCAGTCAGCAAACGGATACTTCAAAAAAGGAATCGATTAACGTAAATGATTCATTCCCGGTAAGAAATACAATAAAGTCAGAAAAATCTATTTCCTTTCAGGAGAAACTGCAACCTGATTTACCGGAAACAACTTCAGTCTGTTACGGGAACAACATATCTGATGTGACATTTTTCGATACGTTAAATTTCATAAACCGTATTACCAGGCCATCTTCTGACATATTCCCATATCTGTTTATTGAAAAGAACCGGGATCTGAAAAACAAAACCAGGGTGGTTTTACAGGGGCATCTGAAAAACGGAAAAGAAATTCCTGAAAAACCTTATCATGATGACTGGATAATAATTGTAGTTTTAATATCCGTTTTCATTTATGCCATTATCAGCACTTACTCCGGGAAATTAATCCGTGAGGTGAAAAATTTCTTTCTGTTCCGGAACATCGGAAATTCTTCCTCTTCCGATTTGGGGGAATTATTTCATTGGCAATCAACACTTTTCAATCTTGTTTCATTTCTAAGTCTGGCACTGTTTTCATATTGTGCATCAATTTATTACGAGATCATTCCTGCAACTATATCCGGGTTTTTATTCTGGCTGATTTTGCTCATGACTGTAATTTCATCAGTAACCCTCAGGCATATTATATGCTATATTACCGGTAATGTTAGCGGAGAATCGGCTGCATTCAATGAATATATCATTACGATTTATCTGTTCTACAGGTATCTGGCTTTTATTTTACTCATTATCACAATTCTGATATGTTATACTACTTTCTTATCTGCAAAACCTTTAATTATTGCCGGATTTATCACAACTATAATTCTTTACCTGGTCAGGCTGACAAAACTTTTTTTGATTTTTCTAATTAGGAATATTTCGATATTCTATTTGATTTTATACCTTTGTGCCCTGGAATTTCTGCCTGTCGGGGTTTTGATAAAATATTTTACAGGCTTGTTTTAGGTAAACGAATTATTTCAGGGTAGTAGAACTAAAACTGTAAAAAATTGAAAATAAGGAAGATCTTGGTGTCACAGCCAGAACCTAATAATCCGAAGTCTCCATATTTCGATCTGGCAAAAAAATATAACCTGAAAGTCGATTTTAAACCCTTCAGCGAGATTGAAGGTATTTCTGCAAAAGATTTTCGTCACCAAAAAATTAATATCCTTGATTTTACGGCTGTTATCTTTACAAGTAAAACCGGTATAGATCATTTCTTCCGTATTTGTAGTGAACTAAGGATCTGTGTGCCTGATACAATGAAATATTTCTGTATCACTGAAAATGTTGCATTTTACCTTCAGAAATACATTGTTTACAGAAAAAGAAAGATTTTCCACGGGAAAACAAAATTCCAGGATCTTATCGATGTGATAATCAAGCATAAAGAGGATAACTATTTTGTACCTTTATCTGAGCCGCACAATACAGAAATTCCTGTTCTTCTTGACAAGAACAATATAAAATATACGATTGGCATTCTCTACAAGACTATTAGCAGCCACTTTACCAATCTGAAGGATTTTGATTATGATATCCTTGTTTTTTACAGCCCTTCCGGAATTAAATCCCTCAAGGAGAATTTTCCTGAATTCATTCAGGGAGATATAAAAATTGCGGCTTTTGGTCCTACAACTGTTTCAGCTGTTCAGCAGGAGGGTTTGAGAGTTGATATCGATGCTCCTAATGTTAAAGCACCATCTATGACAATGGCTCTCGATAATTATCTCAAGGAGCATAACAGAAATCAGAAATAATATCATCATTTTCAATAAATGATTATTTGAGGGACCGTTTTTAAGAATCCTGGGCACCTCAGAAAATGCTTTTCCCAGATGATCGGCGCGAAAGAAACATTTAAGAAAACAGAAAGATTATGCAGCCAGAAAATTATTTCCCTGCTTTTTAAATCAGGTAATGTATTTTACTCTTCATTTTATAAAGTTATCTGGATAAAAAGCCCTGTCCGGATGCCCTCCCCGGCACAGGTGGTTTTCAGTATCCCAAAAATGGGATTCCGGCACGCCGTGGTCAGGAATCTGATAAAAAGAAGAATAAAAGAGGCATACAGAAAAAAAAAGGATTTTTTATATAAGTTCCTGACCGGCAGGAACATCTGTATCGCCATGATCATTATCTACAGGAATCCCTCCGTCCCCGATTATCAATCTGTAGAAAAGTCGATCGACGAAACACTTAAGAAATTGACTTTAATGATCTCCGATAGAGAAATATAATGTTAAAGTTTTCTAAATTATAATTTTACCGGACCCCTTGAGAAATATTCTTACTAATTTCGTCGTTCCAAATAAAGCTTATTCTATATCATGAAAAAAATATTATCCCCGAAAATATTAATCGTGTTCAGCCTGATTCTTATGGCTGGTCTGAGTGCCGGATTTTTTATAACACAGGAAACAAGAGATTTTCGTATTGCAAAAAATCTTGATATTTTCTTTTCTCTTTTCAGGGAATTGAATCTGTTTTATGTTGATGATGTCAATCCTGATAAAATTATTAAAACAGGAATTGATAACATGCTTAAAAGCCTTGATCCTTATACTGTATTCTACCCTGAATCGGAGGCAGATGAGTTTACCCTGATGACTACTGGAAAATATGGTGGCATTGGCTCTCTTGTAAGAGGAACAGGTGAATATGTAACTGTTGTTGAAGTATACAAGGGCTTCCCGGCAGACAAAGCAGGGATCAAACCCGGAGATATTATTAAGAAGATAAACGGTATCCCAGTAAAAGGTACTACTACAGATAATGTTAGTGACAGGCTGAAAGGAAACCCTGGAACTGAAATAGTAATAACGATAGAAAGAAACGGGATTGAGTCGGATTATACAATGAAGAGGGAAAAAATAGCCATTCCCTCAGTCCCGTATTATGGCATGATAGATCCGGTAACCGGCTATATCCGTTTTACAAACTTTACACAGGATTGTAAACAGGATGTTAAAAAGGCTCTTACAGAATTGAAAGCCCGGAATGCCCGGCAAATTATTTTTGATCTCAGAGGTAACCCGGGAGGATTACTTACTGAGGCTGTAGAAATTGTAAACCTTTTCGTAGGACCCGGGAACAATGTTGTTACAACAAAGGGAAAAGTAAAGGATTTCACAGAAGAATTCAAAACGACCCAGGCTGCTGTTGATGAAAATATACCTGTGGCAATCCTTATCAACAGAGGATCTGCTTCTGCATCTGAAATCGTTGCTGGAGCTTTCCAGGATCTTGACAGGGGTGTTATAATAGGACAACGATCATTCGGAAAAGGACTTGTTCAGGTGACCCGCCCCCTCAGCTATAACACACAGCTCAAAGTTACAACAGCAAAGTATTATATCCCTTCGGGAAGATGTATTCAGGCTCTTGATTTCTCGCATCCCAATGAAGATGGAAGCGTAGGTATTATTCCTGACTCTCTGATCTCCGATTTTAAAACAAAGAACGGAAGAATTGTCAGGGATGGAGGAGGAATAACCCCGGATATAGAAGTCGTTCCCGAACAACTCAGCCAGGTTGCTACTGAATTATATCTCAGGAATTTCATTTTTGATTATGCAACCCGTTATTACTGGGCTCACCCCAACATTAAAAATCCTTCCGATTTTGTCTTTACCGATAAAGATTACAGTGATTTCAATGATTTTTTAAAAAAGCGCGGATTTAATTATACTACTGCTACCGAGACTTCTTTCCTGAAGCTGGTTGAAAGTGCCAAGAGGGAAAAATATTACGACTCTCATAAAGAAATGTTTGACGAAATAGAAAAAGATATTACACATAGCCTCGATCATGATCTTGTCCTGTTCAAGACAGAAATAACCGAGCTCCTTGAAGAAGAAATAATTAGCCGTTATTTTTATGAAGAGGGATCAATTGAATGGGGGATCACAAAAGACGAACAGGTAATGAAAGCGCTGGAGATCCTGAATAACAGGGAGAAATATGTTTCAATCCTGAGCGGTAAAGCCGAACCCGTACTTGTAACAAACACTGCCAGGGATAAGGAAGTGAAGACAAAGGCTGAACTAAAGACCAATTAACTGTTTATGCCAGATTATCCTGTTTCCACATGTAAGTAAGATCCGTATATATCTCCTTTTTCCATATTGGTAGTTTTACCTTGACAAGTTCCACAATTTTTTTACATGCCTGCATAGCCTGATCACGATGAATCGCAGCAACAATGGCAGCCATTGATATTTCTCCCGCATTCACAATCCCGACAGAATGAAACACTTTTATGAGCTTCACTTCCGGAAATTCTTCCTTTACAGAACTGAATATTTTTTCCGCTTCCTTAATAACGAGGGCCTCGTAGGCTGAATATTCAATTGCCTGAACATATTTCCCTGACACAACATCATTCCTGACTTTTCCGATAAATATAGAAATTCCTCCGGCATCAGGATACTGATTGAAGCCATCCAGTCCGTTCAGGATAACGGCCTGGGAAACAGGACCTTCTATAAGAATATTCTCTGACATGTTTTTCTTATCCGCCGCTAAAAGGAGGCATCAATGCAACCTGGTCCCCATCTTTGAGATCAGGTTTTTCATCGGTGATTTCATTGTTAACTGCAATTCTGTAAGTATAATGAACAAATTCAGGATAATCATCCTCAATTCTATGCTCCAGATCATGAAAAGATGTTATGTTCCTGTAATGTTTAAACCCCGTTTTTGCAATATCCCCAAGGATCCCAAAAAAGAAGACTTTTATTTCCATTTTGTGGGTTTCTAATGTGCTTCAAACCAGTTCTTCCCTGTTCCCCAGTCAACTTTCAGAGGAACATCCAGACGGGCTGCATCTGACATTTCAAAAATTACCATATCCCGTAGTTGTTCCAGTTCCCTTTCAGGGACCTCAAATATCAATTCATCATGAACCTGCAGAATCATTTTTGAACGCAGTTTCTGCCTTATCAGGTTCTCATGGATCCTGATCATTGCTATTTTGATAATATCCGCAGCAGAGCCCTGAATAGGGGCATTAATTGCATTCCTTTCAGCATTGCCTCTTACCACCTGGTTCCTTGAATGAATATCGCGCAGGTATCTTCTCCTCCCGAACATTGTTGTCACATAGCCATTTTCCCTCGCTTTTTTTATACTCTCCTCCATATAAGTTTTAACACCCGGATAAGATTTAAAATATCCGTCTATTAACTCTTTTGCTTCCTTTCTGCCGATTGTAAGCCTTTCAGATAATCCAAAAGAAGATATCCCGTAGATTATTCCGAAATTGGCTGTTTTGGCCCTGCCTCTCATTTCCCTGGTAACGTCTTTAATATCGACCCCGAAAATTTTCGCTGCAGTAGCAGCATGAATATCATTGCCTGACAGGAAGTCGCTAATCATATTCCTGTCCTTGCTCAGGTGAGCCATCAGCCTTAATTCAATCTGTGAATAATCGGCAGAAAAAAACAGTGAACCATCAGCCGGGATAAATGCCTTCCTTATTTCCCGTCCCCTTTCATCTCTTACGGGTATATTCTGAAGATTAGGATTATTTGAACTAAGTCTTCCGGTGGCTGCAACAGCCTGATTAAATGAGGTGTGTATCCTGCCGGTACCGGGGTCAACAAGCTGTGGAAGCGCCTCCACATAAGTTGACAATAATTTTTTCAAGCCCCTGTATTCCAGTACTTTATTCACTATGGGGTGCTTGTGCGCAAGCCGCTGGAGTATTTCTTCATTCGTTACATATTGTTTTGTACTTGTCAGCCTGGCATTTTCATCGAGTTTCAATCTCAGAAAAAGAATATCTCCCAGCTGCTTAGGGGAAGAAATATTAAATTCCATGCCTGCAAGATCAAATATCTCTTTTTCAAGAGCAAGTATATCATCCCTGAGCCCTGCCGTAATTTTTTTCAGTTCATTGCTGTCAAGGATAACTCCATTCCTTTCCATCTCAGCCAGAACCTTAATAAGAGGCATTTCAATATCAGATGCAAGTCCGGATAATCCCTCTCTTTCAAGTCTGGGCCTGAATATATTACTAAGCTGGTATGTTACATCAGCATCCTCAACTGCATATTCCTTCAGAATATCAGCCGGCACTGTTCTCATATTCTTCTGCAGACTGCCCTTTTCTCCGATAAGTTCTTCAATATGCACAGGTGAATAGGAAAGATATGTTTCAGAGAGAAAATTCATATTATGCCTCAGATCTGGTTCGAGAAGGTAATGGGCTATCATTGTGTCAAATAACTGACCTTTTACTTCGATGCCGTAATTGGCCAGGACCTGAAGATCGAATTTCAGGTTCTGCCCGATCTTCAGAATCCGGGGATCTTCAAAGAGTGGCCTTGTAATTTCAAGAAGTTTTTTCGCAGCGTTTTGTGCTTCAGGAAAAAGAACAAGATAACCTGATCCTTTCTTCCACGACAGAGCCAATGCAACAATTTCCGAATTAAGCGGATTTAAGCTTGTTGTTTCAGTATCAAAGCAAATCTCTTTTTGCCTGCTGGCATCTGCTATCAATTCTGCCAGATCATTCTCGTTATTTATGAGCCGGTAATCATGATCCACATCATGAATTGTCTTCTTTAAATTTGCCGGTTGTTCTGATTCCACAGCAGAAAAAAGTGATCCCTGAAGAGCCTCCTGAATGCCCTGATCAGTCCGGATTTCGGGTTCAGCGGCTTTTTTGCCTATTTCCGACAGAATCTTTCCTGCAACTGTCCGGAATTCAAGCTCGTCAAACAGGGCCTTTAGTTTCTGTACGTCGGGAATTTCCGTTATGAGTTTATCCTCATTGAGCTCAACCGGGACATTTAATTCTATTGTGGCCAGTTTCTTTGACAATTCGATTTTATCCCTATTCTCAATTATGATCTCCCTTAGTTTACCCTTTAGATCATCTGTATGTTTGAACAATTCTTCAACAGATCCATATTCCGAGATCAGTTTCATTGCTGTTTTGGGTCCTACTCCGGGAGCTCCGGGTATATTATCTGATGTATCACCCATTAAAGCAAGGATATCAATTACCTGCTCCGGCCGTTGCACTGAAAATTCCTTTCTGATTTCCTCAACACCCCATTTAACCGCATCGTTTCCACCTCTTGATGGCTTATAAATGAAGATCTTATCGCTTACCAGCTGTGCAAAATCTTTATCGGGAGTCATCATATAAGTAATGAAACCTTTTCCGGCAGCTTTTTTAGCCAGGGTCCCTATTATATCATCTGCTTCAAATCCCGGGTAATCAATAACCGGAATATTATAGGCCTCTATAAGTCTTTTAATATAAGGAACTGCCTTTCTGATATCTTCAGGTGTTTCGTCGCGGTTAGCCTTATATTCCCTGAATATTTCATGGCGGAATGTAGGACCCGGGGAATCAAATACCACAGCGATATGTGAAGGTTTTTGTTTCTGAAGTACCTCTTCAAGGGTTAAAAGAAATCCGAAAATTGCTGAAGTATTCAATCCCTTTGAGGTTATCCGCGGGTTCTTGATGAATGCATAATATGATCTGAAGATCAACGCATAAGCATCCAGAAGGAACAGTTTCTTTTCCTGATTATCTGACATATTCATTAGCTGTTATCTGAAGCAAACCATTCCGCGTACGATTTTGCGGTTTCATAAAGCCTGAGACTATGTAATTTAACTCCCCCGGGAAATTCATTATATAATCTTCCGGCAAAATCATTCACCAGGTTTTCACACGTGGGCTGGTAATCCACAATCACTGTATTTCCAAATGTCGTTTTAAGCATCTCTGCCTTTCCCTTTTCGAAATCTCTGCTTATTACGACAGAATGGTCAAACAACTTGATAATTTTTTCCTCTACAATCTTATTCAGATCATTAAAATCAATAACCATCCCGTTTTTAGGATTATTGCTGTTGTTAACCGGAATACCGGCAACTGTCACAAATAATCGGTAGGAGTGTCCATGCACATTTCTGCAAGGACCATCATAATCGCCCAGAACATGGGCCATTTCAAATGAAAATTCTCTTGTTACCCTAATAATATGATCCATTATTTTAAAACGGTTTTAATTTCAAATTTAGACATTCTGGCGGATTAATGATATTATCTGTTCTTCCCCATTCATTGAACAAAACAATAATAATAAATGTTCCTGAAGCAGTTACAATTAATTCATTGCCTTTGCAGACTCAGAGTAATTAAATTATTCCAATGGAAGAAAATAAAGAAAAACTGACATTCCCTTCATTGTTTTACTCGACTTTAAACAGGTGCGGCAATTCTCCTGCCTATGCTTTTGTTGGTGAAGAACCTATCACATTCAGGACTGCTGCTAAAATGATAAATTCAGTTACGGCACTACTCGAAAAAGCTGGTATCGGTCCGGGAGACAAGGTTGCTATACTCAGTGCAAATATGCCGAACTGGGCTATTACGTACTTCGGTATTACATTTATGGGAGCTGTTGTAGTTCCCATTTTACCTGACTTCTCCCCTACTGAAATTGCCAATGTGCTTGAGCATTCTGAGTCCAAAGCAATTTTTGTATCTTCCGGACTTGCCGGAAAGATCTCCGAATTCAGATCTTCAAACCTGAGGACATATATCATGATTGAAGATTTTTCAATAATTGAATCTGATAATCCAGCTCTTGAATACAATTCTGAATTATCTCCGGAATCAGAATATAATGTTGAAGAAGATGATCTTGCATCAATCATTTATACTTCAGGTACAACAGGAAGGTCAAAAGGAGTAATGCTCACCCATAAAAATATTTCATTTAACGCCCTGAAAGGAAGAGTTATTCAATACCTGGATGAAAATGACAGGTTCCTTTCAGTACTGCCGTTATCGCACACTTATGAAAACACACTTGGTTTAATACTGCCAATGCTTTCAGGTGCATGCGTCTATTACCTTCAAAAACCTCCTACTCCCACGGTTCTAATCCCGGCCCTGGAACTTATCAGGCCGACCGCTATGCTTACAGTTCCCCTGATTATCGAAAAGATATATTATAACAAGATCCTTCCCACTTTTAATAACAAAAAGATATTAAGATTGATTTATAAGATCCCTCTCATAAGAAAGGCCCTGAATAAAGTGGCTGGGAAAAAACTTATGAAGACATTTGGCGGAGAAATAAAGTTCTTTGGCATAGGCGGTGCAAAGCTTAATAAAACTGTGGAAAAATTTCTCCGCGAAGCATCTTTCCCTTATGCAATTGGTTATGGACTTACAGAAACCTCCCCGCTACTTGCCGGAGCGAATCCTAAAAAAACGGTCTATGAATCGACAGGTCCGGCAATAGAAGATATTGAACTTAAAATCAATGATCCGGATCCAAGGACCGGAGAGGGTGAAATCTGGGCCAGAGGCGCAAATATTATGAAGGGTTATTACAAAGAGCCCGAAATGACTTCTGCAGTCCTTACATCAGATGGCTGGTTTAAAACAGGAGATCTTGGGGTTCTTGATAAAAGAAATAATCTTTTCATTAAAGGCAGATTAAAGAATATGATCGTCGGTGCCAGCGGTGAGAACATCTATCCCGAGGAGATTGAATCAGTGATCAATAATTTTCGTTTTGTTGTTGAATCACTTGTTATTCAGCAAAAAGGCAAACTTGTTGCTCTTGTACATCTCAATATGGAAGAGATTGAAAAGAGATATCAGGTTTTCAGACAGGATATGTCTGAAAAGCTTGAAGAGAAAAAGAAAGAATTGCTGAATGAACTGAAAGAATATGTGAATTCCAATGTAAATAAATTCAGTCAGATTTATCGTGTTGAACTTCAGCCGGTGCCGTTCCAGAAAACCGCCACTCTGAAAATCAAGAGATTCCTTTACACATAACAAAAGGGTACTCTTTTGAGATACCCTTTCGCTTTAAAACTATCAGGTTATTATTTCATAGCCTGCTGATATCTTCTGCTTACTTCATCCCAATTGATTATATTCCAGATATTATCGACAAAGTCAGCTCTTTTATTCTGGTATTTCAGGTAATAGGCATGTTCCCACACATCAATTGTAAGGAGAGGTATGCCTTTTATTGATGAAATATCCATTAAAGGATTATCCTGGTTGGGAGTACTGCCAATTGCCAGATTTTTGTCAGGAGTGAGATAAAGCCATCCCCATCCGCTTCCAAAGTGAGTCTTGCTTGCTGTTCCGAGACCTTCCTTCATTTTATCAAAAGAACCGAAAGCTTTGTTAATGGCCGCTGACAATTCAGCAGAGGGTTTGGTTGAACCTTTCCCGAGATTATTCCAGAAAAGTACATGGTTGTAAAATCCGCCTCCATTGTTTCTGACAGCATTCCCTGCTTTTGACACTTCTGCAAAAACTTTCTCAACCGGCATATTTTCATAAGCCGTTCCTTTAATTGCATTAACATAATTATTGAAGTAATTCCTGTGATGCCTGTCATAATGGATCTCTACTGTTTTAGCATCCATATAGGGCTCCAATCCGTCATATGCATACGGCAGTGACGGGAATTCTAGGGTTTGTAAATTGTCCATTGCGATATTTTTTAAATTATTTCTTTCACCAGATACTACTTCGCCTGATATAATGGCTGCAGCAGCTCCAAGACTAATGTTTTTTATAAAATTTCTCCTTTCCATTTTGATCGGTTTTTGTTGTTAAACAAACCTGCATTGATTATGTTCATTAAAGATAAAACAATTTCTTAAATTGCTCAAAAAACTATGATACAGTGCAACTTTATATATCTTTTTATCGTTACATTATTAATTAAGACATTCAATCATGAAAAAGATTTTCAATATTCTGTTATTAGGAATAATAATTTGTTGTTTAACAGCGGGATGTAAAAAAGATAAGGGTGACCCGCCGACTCTTCCTCCCTTAGAATCATTTAATATTGATTTTTCAAATTTTCAATCAGGGAAAAAATCTGACAATATTATTTTACAAAAGGGTGTTGAAAATAGTAACTGGGAAATTGCAGCTGGTGTTGCAGGGTATTTCAGGGCTCTCATTATAACCACTCTTGCAGTCCCTGTTCTTGCTTTTGATAAGGCGCTTGATCAGAAACCTGTTTACCTCGAAGAAAAAACCTGGCAGTGGAGTTATTCAGTGTCGCTGGCCAGCGTGACCTATAAAGCCCGCCTTACCGGAGAAATAAGGACCAGCGATGTGAAATGGGAAATGTACATAACAAAAGAAGGAACCGGCGGTTTCGCAGAATTTCTTTGGTTTGAAGGAACATCCAGGCTGGACGGGACAGGAGGTCAATGGACCCTCAATCACAGCTCCCAGTTCCAGGAACCTTTGCTTAAAATTGACTGGACAAAGACAGGCAGCACTGTTAATTACATTAAATATACCTATGAAAGAACCCTTGATAACAACCGGAACACTGATCCGTTTAAATCAAGTTACATAGAATATGGGAGAGCAACCGGAACATTTGATTCCTATTATAATATCCATTACTACAACGGACTTAAATTCTCAGAAATGAACGTTGAGTGGAATTCAACAACCCATAACGGTCATGTTAAGTGCTTTGATCTGTTCGGGGACAATAGCTGGCATTGCTGGGATGGGAATTACATTAATATAACCTGTTAAAAAAAAACCTATCTTTTATTTAACTTATTAATTGAACTATTTTTACTATTTTGCTCCGCTTAAATCATGATCAGATGTCAGTGGGGAAGAAATCCTTATTGTTAATTCTTTGCATCCTTGTGGCTGATCAGATCCTGAAGATCTGGGTTAAAACACACATGACGATCGGAGAGGAGATCCCTTTATTCGGTAAATGGGGCATGCTGCATTTCATTGAAAATAATGGCATGGCCTTTGGTATGGAGATGGGAGGCAAAGCAGGAAAAATTCTTTTAAGTGTTTTCCGGATTTTTGCAATTATTGCTATTTCATTGTTTCTCTCCTCGCTCATCCGTAAAAAAGTTAATGCCGGTCTCATATTCGCTGTTAGTGCAATCCTGGCCGGAGCTATCGGGAATATTATTGACTCTGCTTTTTATGGTTTGATTTTCAGTGAGAGTTTTACTCAGCCTGCTGTTATGTTCCCAAAGGAAGGCGGGTATGCTTCCTTCCTGCTTGGCAGAGTCGTTGATATGTTCTATTTTCCTGTGATAAATACTCAATGGCCAGAATGGTCACCGTTCAGAGCGGGAGAGTCGCTGGTCTTCTTCAGACCAATTTTCAATATTGCTGATTCGGCAATTACGTGTGGTGTAGTTGCGATTCTTTTATTCCAGAAAAGGATGTTCAGGGATTTCAACTAAATCCCATGTATTGAATTATAAGCTGAAAAGACCCATTATGAGCAACATTCTTCAATACATTTAAGCAAGATTCCCAGATTCTTATGCTTCAGGAAATACCAGATATTCCTCCCTTCCCTTTTAGATGATAACACTCCCTTGTCCTTGAGAATTACCAGGTGATGGGATGCAATTGCCTGTTCTACCTCAAGGTGCGTGTGTATTTCCGTTACAGTTCTCATATTACCGTCTTCAAGGTAACTTATTATTGAAATTCTCACCGGATGAGCAATAGCCTTAAGCATTGATGCAGCCTTTTCGAGGATTTCGGGATTGAGATCTTTAAATTCCATAGTCGGTGTTTTGATTTACAAATTTAAACTAATATATTTAAATAGCTAAATATATATAAGAGAAGGTCCTCTCCTGATACCGGAACAAATAACCGGACAGATCAGGGTGTTAGGGTGAAATTACTATATTTGAGCAAATATATGAGCAATGCCGGTCCTCAATGAAATCAGAAAGCCAGTTGAAAAGGAGATGGATGAATTTGAATCCTTCTTTAACAGGACCATGCAAAGCAACATTCCTCTTCTAAAAATAATTCTTAATTATATTTTAAGGCGAAAAGGCAAGCAAATGAGGCCTCTGCTTGTTTTTCTAACCGCTGGTCTTAATGGAACGATAGCAGAGTCGACATATGTCGCAGCGACTTTGATTGAACTTCTTCATACAGCTTCGCTTGTGCATGATGATGTTGTTGATGATGCTAAAGAAAGGCGCGGAGCTCTGTCAATCAATGCTCTCTGGAATTCGAAAATAGCAGTGCTTGTAGGCGATTATATGCTCTCACAGGGATTGCTGATAAGTCTCGAGAAATCACGGTATGAAATGCTTGAAATAGTATCTGAAGCTGTTAAATCAATGGCTGAAGGGGAGCTGCTTCAGCTTCAGAAAGCCCGGAAACTTAACATAAAGGAACCGGACTACTATAAGATAATTATAAGTAAAACAGCAGCGCTCATTGCAGCCTGCACCGCATCCGGGGCAAGGTCGGTGACTGAAGATCAGGATGTGATCCAGCAAATGAAGGAATTTGGTGAAAACATAGGAATCGCTTTTCAGATAAGGGATGACCTGCTTGACTATGAAACCAACGGACTGACAGGCAAAATAGTGGGGAATGATATCAAGGAAAGAAAGCTTACATTGCCGCTTATCCATTCCCTTGAGATTGCTTCTACTGTGCAGAGGAACCGGATAATGTCGATAGTAAAAAGGAAGAAAAAGACCAGAGATGAAATAAAAGAAGTCATTGAATTTGTTTCTACCTCAGGAGGACTTGAATATGCAGAATTGAAAATGAATCAGTTCCGCGATAAAGCGCTTGCAATATTGGATTCGTATCCTGATTCGTCTTATAAAAATTCCCTTAAGAAATTTGTATATTTTACTACTTCAAGAAACAAATAATATGTGATAATATCTCAGTTCTTAAACCTGTAATAAAACCCTTTCCCTATGTTTGATTCTTTGAAAGCTATGGATACTGTATCACTGAGGTTCTCCCAGGAAGGACTTCTGGTACTCAATCTCACATTAGCATTTATAATGTTCGGGGTTGCACTTGGAATTAAAGTTGAACATTTTACAAGACTTGTAAAAAATCCTTCTTCAGTGATAGTAGGATTTTTATCTCAGTTCGTTTTGCTTCCAGTGATTACTTTTTGTTTGACTCTTTTATTAAGAAATTTTATCACCCCTACAGTTGCAATGGGAATGATCCTTGTAGCCGCATGTCCTGGTGGTAATATATCCAATTTCATGTCTTCTCTGGCGAAGGGTAATGTTGCTTTGTCGGTAAGTCTTACTGCAATCGCCACGCTGGCCGCAATAATCATGACCCCTTTGAATTTTGCGGTTTGGGGAGGACTCTTTCTGGATATCTATGAGAAAACTGCCCCGGACCTTCTTCAGCCTCTGAGAATAGATCCTGTTGAAATGTTTAAAACTGTTTTTATCCTCCTCGGGATACCCATGTTATTAGGAATGTTGTGTGCTAATTACCTCCCGAAAATAACAAAAGCGATCATTAAACCGATTAAGATCTTTTCGATTTTAGTGTTCCTGGCAATGGTTGTAATCCTTTTTAAAAGCAATTATGATTTCTTCCTTCGTTTCATTAAAATCATTTTTATTCTCGTACTGATCCATAATTTCCTCGCTTTTCTGACAGGATTTCTCTTTTCCACTGCATTGCGCAGGTCTCCTTTTGACAGAAGAGCAATAACAATAGAGACAGGCATACAGAATTCCGGACTCGGACTTGTACTTCTTTTTAATCCAAATATCTTTCCGTCGGATATGATGATCGGGGGGATGGCAATCATAACTGCCTGGTGGGGTGTGTGGCATATAATATCAGGACTTATACTTTCCGGGATATGGTCTGTAGTACCATTAAAGGGAGGAGCTGAACAAAAATAAATTATTTGTATTAATTTTATACGCCGGCCTGTATTTGAAATTATATTCTATATATAAACATATTAATAAACTGCCAGCATGGTTACACTTAAACAGATCGAAGAATTCATTGCATCAGAACCAATTGCAATGGTCGGAGTATCAAGAAATCCGAGGAAATTTGGTTTTACAGCATTCAGGGAACTGAAGGAGAAAGGCATGAATATTATACCTGTCAATCCTCACGCAAAAGAGATTCATCAGACAAGGGTTTATAATGATATTAAATCATTGCCTGCCGATGTAAAAGGTCTTCTTATCATGACACAAAAAAGCCAGACAGCGGAGATCGTAAGACAGGCAAAAGAAATAGGACTAAAACAGATATGGATCCAGCAATCGTCGGAAAGCAAAGAAGCTGTTGAGATACTTAAGGGAAGCGATATTAATTACATAACCGGACAATGTATCCTGATGTACTACAAACCACATAGTATCCATAAATTTCATGCCGGATTGAAGAAGTTCTTCGGAAGATATCCCAAATGAATTCCCGTAAAGAACTTATGCCAGAAGATAAATACATACATTCCACTGAATTTAGTGTCAGGGACTATGAATGTGACATCCAGGGTGTGGTAAATAATGCAAACTATCAACATTATCTGGAACACGCTAGGCACGAATTCCTGCTCTCGCGCGGTATAAGTTTTTCTGCTCTTCACAATGAGGGAATTGACCTAATTGTATCCAGAATTGAAATAGATTATAAATATCCTTTACGAAGTCATGATAAATTTATTGTTAGGTCAGGTATTAAACAGGAAGGAAATGTAAGGCTTGTTTTTCTTCAGGATATATACAGACAACCTGATGAAAAACTTATTATAAAGGCAAAAGTGACCGGGGCAGCAGTGAGAAATGGTAAACCTATTCGTCCCGGAGACATATTTCAAAAGTTATTATGATTAAAACTTTCTAATATGAATAAGAAAAGAATTACACGAAGAGAGTTTGTTTCATACGCAGCAGCCGGAACCGGTACTCTCCTGGTTGGCAATTTATTTAGACATGATGACAATAAGCCATTATCGGCACAAAAAGATCCCTTGCAGAAAATTACACTTGGAAAAACAGGCATAACAACCACCCTGCTTGGGATGGGAACAGGATACAATGGTTATAACAACAGTTCAAGTATTACAAGAGCGGGTGTTGCAGAAAAAGTCATAAGGTATGCCTACGACAGAGGTATCCGCTTCTTTGACTGTGCAGATGCCTATGGAACACATCCCTTTACTGCAAGGGCTCTGAAAGATATCCCAAGGGAAAGCTATACAATTAATACAAAAATTATGCTTAACCAGAGAGCTTCCCGGGATTCCGCAAATCCGGATGCCAATTTAATTGTTGATCGTTTCAGAAAAGAACTTAACACAGATTATATCGATATCGTACAACTGCACCTCATGACTAGCGGCACCTGGCCTGATGAACATAAGAGACAGATGGACATACTCGATTCGCTTAAAGCCAAAGGCATTATTCGTGCTCACGGTGTTTCTATCCACTCCCTTCCGGCAATGGAAGCAGCTGCTGCAAGTCCCTGGGTAGATGTGACCCATGTACGGATAAATCCCTTCGGTGCTTCAATGGATTCGCCCAAGCCTGAAGCAGTTACACCGGTTATAGAAAAACTCCACAAATCAGGTAAAGGCATTATTGCCATGAAAGTCTTTGGAAATGGCAGCTTTAGGGATGATACTCAAAAACTCGACCAGTCTCTGAAATTCGTCCTTGGTCTGGGCACAGTTGATATGATCATAATCGGATTTGAGCAAACAGATCAGATTGATAATTGTATTGAAAGAATGAGAAAAGTTTTAAAGTCCTGATTATTTAATTGGACAGGACAGGCATTAGCTATAAATTAATAACGTTAAATAAATAATTAAATACTACCACTTTAAATTCTATTAATATTATGAATAAAAACAGATCCCTTCTTATGATAGCTGTTATGTTTTCGATTTTTAGTTACGTCAAAGCTCAGGAACCGACAGGTCTCGAGAGAATTATACAAAAAGGAGCCGTAGTGGAGAAACTAGCTGACGGATTCGAGTTTACAGAAGGTCCGGCTGTTGATAAAAAGGGCAGCATTTATTTCACTGATCAGCCTAATGACAGGATTATGGTATACAATTTTAAAACAGGTTTGTCGGTCTTTTTGCAACCCGCCGGCCGGGCTAACGGGCTCTATCTTGATAAAAAAGGCTACCTGTGGGCCTGTGCTGATGAAAAGAATCAGGTCTGGCGCATCTCTCCCGATAAAAAAGTTGAAATAATAACTGGCACTTTTAATGATAAACCATATAATGGTCCGAATGATATATGGATAACATCAACCGGTCATATCTATTTCACTGATCCTTTTTATGTACGGAAATATTGGGATCATACAAATATGCCACAGGATAAGGAATGTGTATATTATATTAAACCTGATCTAAAAACAGTTGTGCGTATTGTCGAAGATCTGCGTGGTCCTAATGGTATTGTGAGCACTCCGGACGGGAAAAAAATATATATTGCTGATATAAAAGGCAATAAAACATGGTCTTATACTGTAAATCCGGATGGTTCACTGACAGATAAAACTCTATTTTGCGAGATGGGGTCAGATGGTATCACAATAGATTCTGAAGGCAATTTATATCTTACAGGAAGAGGTGTGACTGTCTTTGATAAAACCGGTAAAAAATTAGGAAATATAAGTTTGCCGGAAAGATCAGCAACTAATGTGTGCTTTGGAGATAAAAACAGGAAAAGTCTTATAATTACTGCCGGTAAAGGTCTTTACAGAATCAAAACCAGGGTAAAAGGGACATATTGATATTTTTCCGATTCTCATCCTGTTAAATTGTCTTGCACTTTTGTTATTAAAAAATCAGAAAAAATTTTTTTATTATTGCAGTCTTATATAAAAATAATATAATGGATCCTCTTGTAAAATTACGGGGTTTAGATGGGACGCGGAGAGCCGACATTCGTCCGGGTATTTCAGTAATGGTTGAACTTGTAGAAGACAAGCGTACAGGTAAATTGACCGGAGGGAGGGTTCAGGAAGTTTTAACATCCTCTCCAAATCACCCGCACGGAATAAAAGTAAAACTGGAGAACGGGCAGGTGGGACGAATTAAACAAATAATACAGAAATAACGATTTGCCTGTTGATGACGTATTAGTGTTTATTATCATTTTGCTATTTATCAATCATCCAAAAAATTAACTATTTTTGATTTTTAAAAGCGTTCTTATTGCTTTTAAGGAAATCAAAAATAATATTATGAAATACACTGATTTTCTGGTAAGCAGCCTGGGAAAGGGAAATGTTATCTCACCCCTTAAACAAAGCCCCCGGACTGATAGTCCTGTGTACAGATTTGTTGATGATGACGACAGAATTATATATGATGTTTCTGTGGCTAATTTCAACAAATGCAAAGAAACCGGAGAGATACCTGTCTCTTTCGAAAAAGCAGGTCCAAAAGAGAATATATTCTTTGAGCCGGCAAAAACCAAAGTTGCCATAGTAACTTGCGGCGGCCTTTGCCCGGGAGTAAACAATGTGATACGAAGCCTTGTTAACCAGTTGTATTACAGATATGGAATAAACAGGATACTGGGTATAAAATATGGTTATGAAGGATTGATCTCAAAGTATAACCATCCCGTCATTGACTTAACTGCTTCAATGGTGAGCGACATACATCTTTCCGGCGGAACCTTTCTGGGAACTTCCCGAGGCAATCAAAACGTAGCGGAAATGGTTGACACTCTGGAGATTCTTAATGTAAATGTTCTTTTTTGTATTGGAGGAGACGGAACGCTTAGAGGAGCTCATGCAATTTACGAGGAAATCGAAAAAAGGAAACTTAGAATAGCGGTAGCGGGTATACCGAAGACAATTGATAATGATATTGATCTTATACAGAAATCTTTTGGTTTTGAAACTGCATTTTCTATTGCCAATGATATTATCCGTAATGCTCATAATGAAGCATACGGAGCCAATAACGGCATTGCTCTTGTCAAACTGATGGGTCGTGATTCAGGATTTATTGCAGCAAGTGCCGCTCTTGCTATTCAGGAAGTTAATTTTGTCCTGATTCCTGAAATCTCTTTTGATCTTTACGGACCGAGAGGATTCCTTAAGATATTACGTAAAAGACTGGAAGACAGACATCATGCTGTGGTTGTTGTTGCTGAAGGGGCAGGACAGGATTTTTTTGAAGCCGGGGATCAGGAAAAAGATGCTTCCGGAAATGTTAAACATAAAGATATTGGAATTTATCTTAAAGAAAAGATCAAAGAGGAATTCATCTCAAAAGGATTCCCGTTTTCAATTAAATATATCGATCCAAGCTATATAGTCAGAAGCGCACCAGCAAATGCCAATGACAGTAAGTTTTGCAATCTGCTCGCGCAAAATGCCGTTCATGCTGCACTAGCCGGGAAAACCGACTTTGTTGTTGGCTACTGGAATAATGAATTTACTTTACTACCAATTTCAATGGCGGTGGCGAAACGGAAAAAAATCGATATCGAGGGTGAACTGTGGTGGAATGTACTTGAAGCCACCGGGCAACCTATCAGGATGAAGAATCCCTGATATGATAAAAAATATCATTTTTGATCTGGGAAATGTACTAATCAGCTTCAGACCGGCAGAATATTTGGAAAAGAATAATTACCCACCTAACATACGGGAAGTAATTCTTAACGAAATATTCCGCAGCCGTGAATGGTCTATGCTCGATAATGGAAACATCACAACCGCCGAGGCAATTGATCTGCTTTCAGTAAAATCATCACTTAAAAGGCCGCAAATAGCAGATATGTTTGATTTAAGGACCGATATTATGTTTCCCCTTGAAAACAATACACGGCTTCTCCCTTTATTGAAATTACTAAATTTCAAGCTTTATTACCTGTCCAATTTCCCAATGGACATCTTCGATGAGATAAGAAATCGTTTTACATTTTTCAAATATTTTGACGGCGGGATAATTTCAGCAGAGGTCAATTTCTCAAAACCAGATCCTAATATCTACCGTATTTTGCTTAAAAAATACAGATTAAATGCAAGTGAGTCATTTTTTGTAGATGATTATGAGGGAAACACCAAAGTAGCCGAAACTCTCGGAATGAAAGTTTTGTTCACCGCTGGTTCCACAGATATTTCAGATGATTTGAAAACTTTTTTCCCGGCCTTAGCCAGGGAGATCTGAAAAAGGAAATTTTACTCATTTTCCGGTTAAATTAACCGTGGATACCCGGGGGAACTGTCAAATAATGAATTCTCCTTAAGTTAAGATTGAGTAAAAACAATGTATTTAACTAATTACTAATAATATAAGTTGTTTTATAACGATATAGTTTTCAGTTTGATTCAGCTTCATTTTTGTAATAATCCACTACAATTCCTGCTCTATACTTACCGATGAGGTTTTTTAATTCTTCAAAATGCGCATTTTTGATTTTGTCTACTGAACCAAGTTTTTTTAATAATATCTCTTTCGACTTACTGCCAATCCCTTTTATCTCATCAAGGTCAGATCTCAGGGATTCCGAAGATCTTTTATCGCGGTGAAAATTAATTCCAAAGCGATGAGCTTCGTTCCTTAGCTGCTGGATGATTTTCAGACTGATCGAATTTTTATCCAGGTACAGAGGAACGTTATCGCCGGGAAAATAAATTTCTTCCAGTTTTTTTGCTATTCCTATTATCGTTATTTTCTCATTAAGATTTAATTTCTTAAGGCTTTTTATTGCAGATGATAGCTGACCTTTTCCACCGTCTATTATTATCAGCTGTGGCAGGGAAAGACCCTCCTGTATCATTCGGCTGTATCTACGGTAGACAATTTCCTCCATTGATGCAAAATCATTGGGTCCCTGAACCGATTTAATATTAAAATGTCTGTAATCTTTTTTATAGGGTTTACCGTTTCTGAAGACGACGCATGACGCAACCGGATTCCTGCCCATAATATTGGAATTATCAAAACACTCTATATGAAGTGGCAATTCTGCCATGTGAAGATCCGTTTTCAGTTTTGCCAGATTCTTTCCTGTCCGATCTTTCAGGCCGGTATCAAGCTTTTTTTTCTTTTGTTCAAGTTTAAAGTATACTGCATTCCGTTCTGCAAGCTGCAGCAATTTGAGTTTTTCGCCTTTCTGTGGAACAGTATATTTTACTTTTTCAAATTTTATATCGGGTTTAAATGGAACTATAATTTCTTCGGAATCAATTGATAATCTTTGCTTTATTTCAGTTATACCGGAGCTTAGTAAAGACTCTTTCTCTTCGTCAACCCTGCTTTTTATTTCAAGCGTATATGCTTGTATTACATATCCATCAACTACTTTCAAATAGCTTATGTAGATGTTATTATCATCCTGGGAAAATCCAAAAACATCCACATTTTTTATTGTGTTACTTACAACAGCCGAATGACTTTTAAATTTATTCAGTGTCTCAATTTTGTCTTTAATTATCTGAGCTTCTTCGTATTTGGTTTCTGATGAATATTTAAACATCATTTTCTTTAGCTGATCAATAACTGTTGAGATGTTTCCTTTCAGAATACTTTTAATCTGCCTTATGTTATCCTCATATTCATTTTCGCTCTGAAGGCCTACACATGGACCTTTGCAATTACCAATATGGTATTCAAGACATACCTTGAATTTCCCTGATTTTATGTTTTCCTGTGAAAGATTAAGATAACAGCTTCTGAGTTTGTAAAGTTGTCTTATGGTCGTCAGAAGTGTTTTTACCATCAGCCCGGAAGTATAGGGACCAAAATAATAAGATCCGTCCTTTATGATATTTCTGGTGCTGAATACCCTGGGAAACGATTCATTTTTCACGCAGATCCAGGGGAATGTTTTATCATCTTTTAGCAGGATGTTGTACCTGGGCTGGTGTTCTTTAATCAGGTTGTTTTCCAGGAGAAGAGCATCTGCTTCATTATCAACGATTAAATAGCTTAATTCCTCTGCCTTTTTCAGCATGATGGCAGTTTTGGCTGACTGATTCCTTGCAAAGTATGAACTAACCCTTTTTCTAAGGCTTTTTGCTTTGCCAACATAGATGATATTTTGCTTTTTATCAAGAAACTGATATATTCCTGGTCTTTCAGGAAGCTGCGGCAATATTTTTATTGGATCAATAGACATTGTGGAAAAGACTGCAGATTATCATAATTGCAAAGCCGATTATTAATCTGTAAACAGAGGAACAAAATTAAATGTTGTCCCGTGAAACAATCCTTTGTCGCTTAATTTTAATTCAGGAATAACCAGGAGGGCCATAAATGACAATGTCATAAAGGGCGCTTCCATTTCACTTCCCATGGATCTGACTTTAGCTGACATTTTTTCGTATTCTCCGGCAACATATTTTAAAGGCATATTTGACATTATCCCGGCAACCGGGAGTGGAAGGATTTCAACATCATTCTTGCAGGCGACGGAAAGTCCGCCTTTCATCTCAATGATTCTGTTCATAGCCAATGTAATATCCTTGTCATTTGTGCCGATGCAAATTACGTTGTGGCTGTCATGAGCAACGGAACTTGCAAATGCTCCTTTTCGTAATTTGAATCCTTTTATAAGCGCAACTGCCGGAGGGCTATCATTATATCTGTCCTTTACTACAATTTTTAAAATGTCTCCTTTCAGATCCGGTTCAAAATAATTTCCTTTTCCAGCGTTAATTAATAATTCTCTTGTCTTAAGGTCACCGTCAAAAGCTTGAATAACGCGCATTTTGTTCCCGCTTTTCTTTATTTCGAGCTGCTTTTCTGACACAAAAGATGCCTGGAATCTGTTTACCGGATCTTCTTTTTTATATTCAAAAAGTATCCGGCCACGGTCGTAAACTTTCTTTCCTTCAATCCATGTCTCGAGTATGTTCATTTCGAGATAATTATTAATTAGCACAAAATCTGCTGGCTGGCCTTTTTGTAATAATCCTGCATTCAGAGAATAATGAACTGCAGGATTAAGAGTACAGGATCTAAGTACATTGAAAAGGTCATATCCTTCAGATAAGAGTTGAGTTATTATTTTATCAAGATGTCTCTTTATCAATGTTTCCGGATGCATATCATCACTACATAACATTACCATATCCGGATTTGTCCGGATCAGGTTTTTCAGTTCAGATAAGTTACGTGCTGCACTTCCCTCCCGTATTAAAATCTTCATTCCAAGACTTATTTTTTCAAGAGCTTCATCTAATGAAGTACATTCATGATCTGTTGAAATTCCGGATTTAACATATTTTCTGAGATCCCGGCCAGTTAATCCCGGAGCATGACCATCTACTGGTTTTCCTGCTTTAATTGCAGCTTTAATCTTTCCATGCACCTCCGGATCATCATTAATTACGCCGGGATAATTCATCATTTCAGCCAGATATTTTATTCTGTGATCATCCAGCAATTTTCCAATCGCGAAGGAGTCTATTACAGCACCGGTTGATTCAAATGTTGTTGCCGGAACACATGATGGAGCTCCGAACCAAAATTTCAGCGGAACCTTTGCAGAATCCTGCAGCATGAAGTTAATTCCCTCAACACCAAGAACATTTGCTATTTCGTGCGGATCTGAAACTACTCCGGTTGTTCCACGTGAAACAGCTTGTCCGGCAAATGAGGCTGGTGTTACTAAAGAGCTTTCAATATGAATGTGCGAATCAATCAGACCAGGTATAACATATTGCTTTAATTCTTTATCAATTCGTTCCACATTTTCAATAATAGAACCATTAACCGTCAACCTGGCAGGATAAACTTCTTTACAATGAATGTCAACTAAATTAGATTCTATTATCATCTATCTGAGAAATATACAATAAAAATAAAAAATAAAATAAAAATTTGTTCCACGTGGAACACAGTTATCGCCCCAGATACATTAGTAAAATATTTACATCAGAAGGTGAAACTCCGCTTATCCTGCCTGCCTGACCAATATTTACCGGTTTTATTCTCTCAAGCTTTTGTCGTCCTTCTGTTGAAATTGATAAAAGTTCGCTGTAATTTATATCCTCAGGTATTTTTAACTTATCAAGTCTTTTAATTTTATCTGCAATTGTTTTCTCCCTTTCTATATAACCTTCGTATTTAATTTTAATTTCTGCTGCTTCTGTTACTTCCCATAGAAGATCACCTGCTTTTTCCTTTAATACTTTGCCCTGCTCTATAAAATCCAACAATTTTATTATGCTTATCTGCGGTCGTGCTGCCAGTGTAATTGCCTTAACCTGTTGCTTTATCTTATTTGTCCCGATTTCTTCAAGGAATCCGTTAATCTTAACCGGAGCAATACTGTTTTCGTTAAGAATATTTAATATATCATTAATGAGTGATTCTTTTTTAAGTAAAGCTTCCAGTCTTTCTTTTCCTGCCAGTCCAATTTCATATCCCTTTTTTGTCAATCTTTCATCAGCATTATCCTGTCTTAAAAGTATTCTGTATTCTGCTCTTGAAGTAAACATTCTATAAGGTTCATCCACTCCCTTTGTTATAAGGTCATCAATAAGCACTCCAATATATGACTCATCTCTTCCCTGAACCAGTTCATCCTTTCCACTAATTTTCATTACAGCATTTATTCCTGCAATAATACCTTGTGCAGCTGCTTCTTCATATCCTGTTGTTCCGTTTATTTGTCCCGCAAAATACAAATTCTCTATTCTCTTTGTTTCGAGAGTTGCTTTAAGCTGGGTAGGTTGAAAAAAATCGTACTCTATCGCATAACCTGGCCTGAATATTTCAACTTTCTCAAGCCCTTTTATTTTCCTTAGCGCTTTAAACTGAGCTTCTAATGGCAAACTGCTTGCAAACCCGTTAACATAATATTCAACTGTGTTTCTACCCTCTGGTTCAATAAATAACTGGTGAGCCTTCTTGTCTTTAAATGTTACTATCTTATCCTCAATGCTTGGACAGTATCTCGGACCCCTTCCTTTAATAATTCCTTTGAACAAAGGACTGTATTCCATTCCCTTTCTTAATTCTTCATGGACTTCTTCATTGGTATAAGTTATAAAGCAACTTCTTTGGTCTTCTATTTCAAAGTTCCTGTTTAGGAATGAAAATGATCTTTTTTCTTCATCTCCCTTTTGCTCTGTCATTGCCCCAAAATCAATGGTCCTTCCATCAATCCTTGCGCTTGTTCCTGTTTTCATTCTTTCAACAGTGAATCCAATTTCAGCCAACTGGTCGCTAAGTCCTTTTGATGCCTCATCCCCCGATCTTCCTCCCTGTTTCCTTTTAAATCCCACATGCATCAGACCGTTTAAAAATGTTCCATTTGTCAGGATTACCGCCTCCGCATAAAATTGAGTTCCGAATGATGTCTCAACCCCTTTTACTTTACCTTCTTCAATAATAAGTTTTTTTGCTTCCTCCTGCCATATGTACAGGTTTTTTGTATCTTCCAGCGCTTTCCTCCATTCTATTGAGAATTTTTGTCTGTCACATTGTGCCCTCGGGCTCCACATTGCAGGTCCTTTTGATCTGTTTAGCATCCTGTATTGTATCATGCTTCTGTCAGTAATCAGACCACTTAATCCTCCAAGAGCATCAATTTCCCGAATAATCTGCCCTTTTGCTATACCTCCCATAGCAGGATTACATGACATCTGAGCCAATTTTGTCATATCCATTGTAACCAGCAACGTTCTTGCACCCATCCTGGCTGCAGCATGGGCAGCTTCACATCCTGCATGCCCACCTCCCACAACAATTATATCATATTTAAATTTCATTTACTTAAGCATTGATATCCATTTCTCACCTCTTTCCATCATCAGTTCTCTCTTTTCTTCTGTATTATCATCATAACCGCATAAATGTAAAGTCCCATGAATCATTACCCTTATCAATTCCTCCCTGTAACTAACTTTATAGTTATTTGCATTTTCTTTTACCTTCTCACAACTGATATAAATCTCTCCATTTAAAATCTTTCCGTTAGAATAATCGAATGCAATAACATCTGTATTGTAATTATGACTAAGAAATTCTTTATTGATTTTCCTTACTTCTTTGTTGTTTGATAAAATAAAAACAAGGTCACCCGGAACTTTTTTTTCTCTCCTGATGACCTTTTCTACAATCTTTAAAACTTTCTTGCTCTCTTTCAGACGAAATTTAACGTTGTCATAAAATATCCTTATTTTCAAGCTCTAACATTTTTAAAAATTAATGTTACTTTATTTCCCTTTTTATTGAATTTTATTTCATCTGCCAGTCTTGACATAAGGAAAATGCCTCTTCCGTTTAATGCCTCAATATTCTCAGGCTTAGTGGGATCAGGAACTTCAGATGGTTTAAATCCCTTTCCCTGGTCTTCTACGGTAACCTCAAGATTTGATTTGCCCATATTTATATCCACACTGACGAATTTATTCTCATCAGACTTATTTCCATGCACAATAGCATTATTAACAGCTTCCAGAGTACCGATCAAAATTTTACCGTAACTATCCTGACTTATTCCTGTTTCCGCTGTAATGTCATCAATTGCCTTCTCTATGATTCGCAAATTTCCGATCTTAGAAACTATTCTGTATTTCTTTAGCATTTCCCTTTTTTCTAATTCCCTTATACTTGATTTTTTTCAATTTGTTTCAAAACATATTACATTTTTGTTATCCAGGCTTCAGGATCCAAGGCATTTTTTTCCTCAAAAATCATGAATTTTAATGTACAATTATTGTTTTCTTCAGGATCCTGATAAATATCTCCGACTATCTGCTTAACGTCAACTTTATCGCCTTTTTTAACTCTTACCTTTACCAGGTTGTTGTAAACAGATAAATACTTACCATGCTTAATAATAACTGTCATATTTGCCCCCTGAATAGTAGAAATTGCTGATACTTCCCCTTTAAAGATACTTCTTGCAACCGTGTTAGGCTGGCTTGTTATTTCAATTCCAATATTCTCTTCTGTTACGTATTTAAGAATCGGATGCGGATGAGTTCCAAAATGACTTGTAATTACTCCCCTTTCAACCGGCCATGGCAATCTTCCTTTATTATCCGAGAAATTATCACTTATGAGTTTTTGCTCTGGTGTAAGCTCTCCTTTTGTCGCTTTTTTTCGTTCTTCTTCAATTATTCTTGCAATTTCCTTTTCAATTCTTCCAGCTACTCTCTTCTTTTCCTCCAGTTCCTTTCTCAGTTGCTTTTCTTTATTTCTTAACGATTTTAAAATATTTTGCTCATTTGTTTGTTCCCCTTTTAAAAGATTTTTTTGTTGTTCTTCTTTTTGTTTCAGATCCGATATTCTTGCCAAATCTGATTCCAGCCTAACTTTTGTTTCACCAATTTCGCTCTTTAATTCTGCAATAATTTCAGCTTCATTTCTTCGAAATTTTGTTATTTGCTGCAGGTATTTAATTCTCTTGTATCCCTGATTAAAATCCTTTGCTGATAAGATATATATTATTTCCGGGTTCGATTTTCTTAATCTGAATGAATTCATTATTGAGTTAGAATAATCATTTTTTAGAATAACCAGATCTCTTTCCATCATTTCAATCGCAAGTTTGTTCAGATCAATTCTTTCACTCAACAGACTTATTTCCTGCTTCATCCCTTTTACAACAGATTCTCTTAGTGCAAGCTTGTTTGACAAAATTCTCAAAGAATTAATACTTTCATTTTTTTCCTTTTCAGTATTTTTCAGTACCTGATCGACGTAATTTATTTCTTCAAGTGCTTTCTTTCTCTGTTCCTCGAGTTCGGTCCTCGATTGTGCGAACGTTTTATGAAATACACAAATAATAAATATTACAGACAGATAAACTATTTTCTTCATTTCAATAATACCTTTTCATAACCGTTGCCCGGAATGAAATCTATAATATCATTAACACCTAATTCTACATCTGAAAGACTTATAGATAAAGATAGTTTACCTTCACCATCACTTAAGTTTATACTTCTGGGAAAAATAATACCATTACCCTTTTTAAAATCACCGTAATCCATTATTATTTCGTTTCTGCCCGTTTTGTTTTTAAAAATAGCCGACAGCATTTTATAATTTGAACAATCAATATTTCCTGAAATACTTCGGTTTTCAAATAATTCTATAAAATTTATTTTCCCATTAATACATTTATCTTGTCCTGAGTATGAAGCCGGATTGAGTATATAGTCTCCTAACAAAAGCGGAATTGCATCAATCGATAATCCGTATTTATCTTTAATATATGCTGCTGATCCATAGAATAACTTCCTGTTAATTCTATCATTTATCAAAATCGTGTCGGGGCTTAAAAATATTCTGGCAACTTCAATTCCCGTCCAGTTGCGCATACTAATTAAATAAGTTCCAGGTTTTCGGTATTTAAGGTTCGCTATTAATTTTTGTTTTTCATTGTTGCTATTCAACTCAATAACTGCTTTCCTTATATTAAAATCATGACCTGTCAGATTATAGATTTTTGCATTTGTTATGTTAAAACCATTTCCACCAGCTGGTTGCTCAATCAAACTTCTTTCTTTCTTAAGTATTGAGCAGGCTGATAATGAAATCAGAATTAAAACAAATATTATAAGCCTTGGCATTTTTTAATTTCCTCTTTAATGTCTGTTTTGGTACTGTCAAGTTTTAAAGCAATATTCCAGTTAATTACAGCATTTTTACAGTCCTTTCTTTTTTTCATAATATAACCAAGATGTTCATACCATTCAGGGTCTGGCTTTTCGCCGCTATTTATTATTGCTTCCATTACTTTCTGTGCTTCTTTAATTTTCCCCCTTTTGTATAGAACCCAACCATAAGTATCCAGGAAAGTTGTATTGTTCTTTTCTATATTTATTACCTTTTTTGCCATTTCTTCTGCTTCCTTTAACCTCATATTCTGTTCGGCAAGATAATAGGCGTAATTATTCAATATTGTAAGATCTCCGCTGTCAGTTTTAAGGGCTTCCTCAAATGTATCAAATGCCTCTTTATATTTTTTCTGCCTGTAATAAACATCCGCTTTCAGACTAAGAACCTGCATAATCATTTCCTTGGTATCTCCGGCTAAAATAGATGCCTTTCTAAGCTCATCCAAAGCAATTTCATAATTACCATTCTCGGTTGCCCCCGATGCATACAGCATTTTTGCAATGAATGATCTGTTAAATCTTGTTGCACATTCTTTTCCCCGTTCCTGAAGTTTTTTAAAGTCTTTCGCCTGCAAGTAAATAATCAGTAGTTTTTCCCATGCGAAATAATTATCCGGTCTTTTGTAGATAATCTCTTCCAGTCGATTAGAAGCATCTCCAGGTTTATTCTGTTTTACCAACAGCTCAGGTCTTAATAGTACAACGATATCATCATCCGGGTAGTTGGCTTCCAGAATTCTTAGTACAACATTAAGATTATTTCCATAGTCCTTAACAATTTCCGGTATTTCTATCAGACTGCCAAGCAATGATATCTTATCTTCTCTGCTTACCTTTTCGTTAAGCATTACCTTATTCAAAAAAGTAAATAAATCATTATAGTTTTTTGAATTTATAAGGAAATCACAGAATGAAAGCTGAATCTCAGGGTTTTCAGGATGGTTTTCTATCAGGTTTCTGTATACATCCATCGCTTTCGTGTTTTCCCCTTTTGCACTGTAAATTTCAGCAAGGAACCTATTGTATAATAACTCTTCCGGGAATTCCTTCAGCAGCAGGTTCGTCTTTGCAAGTGCTTCATCATATTTTTTTGCCAGAATCATGTTTTTAATGCTGGCGACAGTAGAAGTTTCATTAATTCCATACTTTGCATCAAATTTTTTAAAGACTTCGTCAGCATTGGCATATTTACCGCTTTCTGAATATAAATTTCCAAGCATAAGCAGAACATCCTCCTTTTCTGGAAAAAGGGACGATGCTCTTTCATAGTATATAATTGCACTGTCAATATTATTATCGTTATAATAAAGTCCGGCGAGCATCATTAAATACCAAAAATTAGCCGGTGCAATGGAATATGCTTTTCGTGCATATATTTTTGCGTGTATACGATCTCCCAGTCCCATTGCTATCTGGGCTTTCTGGTAATATGCTGCGTCGCTTTCGGGATTAATTCTGATACATTGCTCCAGCCTTTGCAGTGCTTCGCCGCTGTTACCCATCAGTTTCTGCTTAACGGCCTCTACAAAAAAATAGTCAAACCTGACTGAATCGTACGTTTTGTTTCTTACATCCTGTTTAACTGTCGCCGGGGCTATTTTTTTTCCGCATGAGAACATGCATATTATACAAATTGAGATAATTGCAGCTAGTATATTCGATTTTTTCATATTCATTAATTTCCTGTATGGCCAAATCCTCCGTGACCACGTTCTGTTTTCTCCAAATCGTCAACATTCAGCCATTCAGCTTTCTCATGTTTTGCAATAACCATCTGACAGATCCTGTCACCATCTTTTATAATAAAGTCCTCATTGGAAAAGTTAATTAAAATTATACAGATTTCACCTCTGTAATCAGCATCTATTGTTCCGGGTGAATTTAAAATACCGATACCCTTATTTATTGCCAGCCCGCTTCGTGGCCTTATCTGTGCTTCATAGCCAACAGGAATTTCGATAAACAATCCTGTAGGGATCAGGGCTCGTTGCATTGGTTTTAAAATAACGGATTCTTCAAGGTTAGCCCTCAGATCCATCCCCGCAGATGCTGTTGTAGAATAAGAAGGCAGATCGTGTTTTGATTTATTGACTATTTTAATCTTCATTTTGTTCCTTTACTGAGAAAAATTGAAATTGTCTGATCCTTATATTGTGTGAAAAGTACAAAAACTAAAATTAAGAAAGTATTTATAACCAGTTCCTCTGCAAGGGATCCGTATCTGAAAACCCTGCTGAAGACGATCATTCCCACTGCTACAATAAAATACGGAATAAGTCCTTTCATATTATAATTGATCCTGAAATGCTTCTGAGCAAAAATAAAGGACATAATCAGCATTACACTATATGAAGCCACATGAGCCCATGCTGAAGCCATATATCCATATGCCGGTATTAATAATATATTTATTAAAATCGTTACAAGGGTCCCTATAAGGGTTATATAAATTCCATATCTTGTAAGGTCGTTCAGTTTGTACCAGATACTATGGTTTATATAAATTCCATAAAGCAGATATCCCATACTGACAATGGGTACAACTATTATTGCTTCCCTGAATGATTTCCCGATTATGTATTGAAAACCTGAAATATACAGGTTAATTCCCAGGTATATTAATAACATTGTAATTACAAAATATTTCATTACAAAGGCATAGGTTTCCTTCGCTTTCTCATATTTTGCCCTCTCGAAGAAGAAAGGTTCTGCTGCAAACCGGAACATTTGAATATATAAAGCCATCAGAACTGCGATTTTATATCCGGCACCATATTCTCCCACTGTCTCAAGCCCTGTTTCATTACCTATGATCCTCCGGAGCAATATCTTATCTATTGCATCATTTATAGAACCACTCAGTCCTGCAATTAAAAGAGGAAATGAATATGTAATCATTCTTTTCCAGAGAACCGTCTCAAATACCGGCTTGATCCTGACTATATAGGGCAGTAGTAACAATAATGTAAATGCACTTCCGATAAGATTTGCCAGGAAAACATAGCCTACACCATACGCAGGATTATATATTTTCCTGAACCAGGAGGGTCCTGTTTCATAAAGTTTTGGTCCGATCATCAATAAAATGATAACAGCAATAATTGTTACTATAACATTTGTAACCTTTATAATACTGAATATCAATGGTTTATTATCATTTCTCAACCGTGCAAACGGAATGGCACAAAATGCATCTATTGCAACAATTGCAGCAAACATCCTGATGTAATCATGATTATTGCTGTACTTCAGCGCATCAGAAACTGGTTTAATAAATATATTTACCAGGATCAGAAAAAGAGATGATGTTATCAGAAGGCTGAATAATGCAGTGCTGTATACTTTTTCGTAGTCTTTCCTGTCCTGCGCAAATCTGAAGAATCCTGTTTCCATACCATATGTCAGGATCACAAGTAGCAGGACCATCCAGGCATATAGCTCGGTTACAATGCCATATTCACTTTTTTCAAATATTCTTGTATAAAAGAAAGTTAAAATGCCATAGTTCAGAAATCTCGGAACTATTGTACCAAAACCATAGATGATGGTTTGCTTTGCCAGTGTTCTGACTTCTTTCAATTCAAAAATTTGAGGACAAAGATAGTTTTCTAATGTAAATTTCGTTTAAAACCAATTAATTGGTTAAAAACAAAACAATTTGAAAATCATTTTTTTCATGATCGGGCAAAGTTAAATATCTTTGCCTTCGTATTTAAGTTACATTATCAACCAAATTACTTTTTTCATGAACAAAAACTCTGTGAAAGACTATTCAATAATCTTTCTTTTTTCACTCATATCCTGTAGCGCTCAAAATAGTAATGAAAACACAATAATTCAGCTGAAGACCACTCTCGGAGACATTACAATCAGTCTTTACGATGACACACCTCTTCACAGGGATAATTTTATCAAGCTTGTTAATTCAGGATTTTATGACGGTATATCTTTTCATCGGGTTATTCAAAATTTTATGATTCAGGGGGGTGATCCATCCACAAGGACAGTTTCTTTTCCAGAATCTGCAGATTCTTTGAATACATATACTGTTCCTTCAGAATTCAACAGGCTTCATTTTCATAAAAAAGGTGCTGTTGCCGCGGCCCGCGAAGGAAATAATGTTAATCCTGAAATGAGTTCTTCCGGAACACAATTTTACATTGTTCAGGGAACTGTATTCAATGATAAAGAATTGAATATTGCTGAGGAAACAATAAACAGTAATATAAGGCAGGCAATTTTCAATAAAATCATAAGACATATTGCCGATAGTGCAACTAAATCTGGAAAACCACTTTCTGACGCTGAAGTTCAAAGTCTGGCATCTTATAAAATGTTCAATTTTCTTACAAGTGAAGGCGAATATAAAATACCTGATGATCAGCGTGTTGTTTATAAAACCTCAGGCGGAGTTCCACGTCTTGATGGAACTTACACCGTATTTGGTGAGGTGCTGGAAGGAATCGAGGTGGTAGACAAAATAGCTTCCGTGCCGACAAACAATAATGATAAACCAATATCAGATGTAAAGATCATAAAAGCAAAAATAGTCTCCAGATAATATAGCTCATATAAATATACCTTACTGAATGCTTGATAAAATAAATAAACTAATTGCCGAAATATCCGGATTCTCAGTTTTAAGTCCGGATGACCTTGAATTATTCCGTTTGAAATTCCTGAGCAAGAAAGGATATATTTCCGAATTATTTGATGATTTCCGGAATGTTGCCTCTGACGAAAAAAAGGAACTTGGGCAAAAGCTTAACCAATTGAAGCAGCAAGCCCAGGAGAGATACAATTATTTGAAAGATTCTCTAATTCAAACACAGAAAACATCACGGATCAATGATATTACCAGGCCAGCATATCCATGGAATCTGGGATCGAGACATCCTATCTCGATCATGAGAAATGATATTATCAGTATTTTCGAAAGAATTGGTTTCACGGTTTCTGAAGGGCCGGAGATTGAAGATGATGATCATGTCTTTACGAAGCTGAATTTTGCGCCGGAACATCCGGCGAGGGATATGCAGGATACATTTTATATCTCCAGGCTCTCTACGGAAGATTCTGATCCGCGTGATATCCTTCTCCGGACACACACATCGTCTGTTCAGGTACGTGTAATGCAGGCTCAGAAACCGCCAATAAGAACGATCTCTCCCGGAAGGGTATTCAGGAATGAAGCTATTTCTGCCAGGGCTCATTGTATCTTTCACCAGGTTGAAGGATTATATATCGATGAAAACGTCTCTTTTGCTGATCTCCGGCAGACTTTATTGTTTTTTGCTAGGGAGATGTTCGGAAAAAAGACAGAAATAAGACTGAGGCCTTCCTATTTCCCCTTCACTGAACCATCGGCTGAAATGGATGTTAGCTGTACAATATGTGGCGGCAAGGGATGTAATGTTTGTAAGTATACTGGCTGGCTTGAAGTTTTAGGTTGCGGAATGGTTCATCCGGCTGTGCTTGAAGCATGTAATATTGACAGTAATAAGTATACCGGCTTTGCATTCGGTATGGGGATAGAACGACCGGCAATGTTAAAATATCAGGTAAATGATCTGCGGCTTTATTTTGAAAATGATATAAGGTTCCTTGAACAATTCCGGACAGCATTTTAGAATTGAACAATATTATTAATGTTTTTGTTATTTAAGATTATTTAATCATCAGGCAATGAAGCAACAGGAGGTACCAGTTCCCTATTGTGACAAATGTGCTTATGAAACCGGTTCCATCTTTAAACATTTGTCTCCGGAAGAAGTTGATATGATCAACTTTGAAAAGGAGTTCAGGCAATATAAACGCGGTGAAATCCTTTATAATGAAGGGAGCCGTATCAGCGGATTTTTTTGTATTCACAGCGGAATAATAAAAGTTTTTAAAACAGGTCTTGACGGAAAAGAACAGATCATACGTTTTGCCAAATCTGGTGAAATCATCGCATACCGGAGCGTATTGAGCAATGAACTGGCATGCACTTCAGCAAGAGTGATTGAAGATTGTGCTGTGTGTTTTATTCCTTCAGAAATACTAATTTCCCTGGTTAAATCAAACTCAACCTTTGCTCATGAATTGCTCAAGCTTGCCTGCCATGAACTTGGTGAAGCCAACTCATTCATAACTGATATTGCCCAGAAAACTGTGAGAGAAAGGCTTGCAGAGATACTTCTTCTTCTTGTTAACGATTTTGGGCTTGATGACCAGAATTATCTGCAAATCGCACTTACAAGAGAAGAACTTGCAAATATTGTTGGTACAGCAACTGAATCGGTAATAAGGCTTCTTTCCGAATTTAAAAACGATGGCTTTCTCGAATTACAGGGAAGAAAGATAAAGATCCTGAGCACGAAGGGTCTTGAAAAAATCAGTAATGTTTTCAATTGATCACTCTGCCGGTAATCATTTCAATACTTTTTAAAACAATGTATTTTCATCCCTTGTGCGCCAGAATTGCTTTCCAAGGTGTTTGTATGCATGTTCTGTAGCTTCCCGTCCACGGGGAGTTCTTTTAAGAAATCCTTCTTTTATCAGGAATGGTTCATAAACTTCCTCTATCGTTCCACTTTCTTCTCCAACAGCTGTCGCTATTGTATTTAGTCCTACAGGGCCTCCGTTAAATTTATTTATTACAGCCGACAGGATTCGATTATCCATTTCATCCAGGCCATGCTGATCAATATTTAAAGCATTCAGGCCATATTTAGTAATTTCAATATCGATTTTCCCTGATCCCCTGACCTGTGCGAAATCACGGATCCTTCTCAGAATTGCATTTGCAATTCGGGGAGTTCCTCTGCTTCGTTTTGCTATTTCTACTGCAGCATTATCGTCTATTTTGATTTTCAAAATATTAGCAGATCTTTTTACAATACCGGTCAGAATATTGTGATCGTAATATTCCAGATGGAATTTTATGCCAAATCTGGCTCTTAACGGGCTGGTCAGCAGACCTGAGCGCGTCGTGGCGCCAATGAGTGTAAATTTGTTTAATGTAAGCTGAACAGATCGCGCGCTGGGACCCTTGTCAATCATGATATCGATCTGAAAGTCTTCCATGGCTGAATAAAGATATTCCTCCACAACGGGGCTGAGTCTGTGTATCTCGTCAATAAATAAAACATCTCCATCTTCAAGGTTTGTCAGAAGTCCTGCCAGATCTCCGGGTTTGTCAAGCACGGGGCCTGAAGTTACTTTTAGATTTACATTAAGTTCATTTGATATTATTGCAGCAAGAGTTGTTTTGCCAAGTCCTGGCGGACCGTGTAAGAGCACATGGTCCAATGATTCGCCTCTCTGCTTTGCTGCAGTTACAAAAACGACAAGATTATCAATTACCTGCTGCTGACCTTTAAAATCATCGAAACGAACTGGTCTTAGTTGTTTTTCGAATTCTGTGTCAGCCAGAGAAATATTATTCTTCCTGATGTCGAAATTTTCCTCCATAATAAGGCAAAGTAACTATTTTATCAGCTTTGTATCGGTTTCAGGAAGGTTTATTTTTACTCCGTTAATACTTACTTCGACATCATCTTTGTAGCTAATGGTGAGCAGGATATTTCCTTCCTCGTCATATTTCTTCCAGGTTTGTTGTTTAAGCCCGTTCCTGTAATACTGTTCTTCTTTGAGTTTCCCGTTCTGATAGTAGAAATTATGCTGACCATTTGGATTTCCCTGGACATAATTACCTTTTGATTTTAGTTTTCCGTCTATATAATAGGTTTTCCATTGGCCTTCTTTCAGTCCTATTATATAGCGTCCTTCTTCGGTTATATCACCATTTCTGAAGGTCCATTTCTCATTCCTTTCTCCGTCAGAATACTTCCCCTGGGCAATAATGTCTCCGTTTTCATTATACTCAATATAAGATCCGTCACGCTGACCCAGGAAGTATTCTTCTTCTCTTCTTATATTTCCGTTATCATGGTACCATTTCCAAAGTCCGTCAGGTCTTCCGTTATTATAATTTCCTGTTTGTTCAACTTTACCGCTGTTTGTATAGAATTTCCATAAGCCTGTCCGTCTGTTGTCAGTATAAGTTCCTTCGGCCTGAATTTTTCCATCCGGATAAAGATCTTTCCATTTACCATTGCGGTTTCCTGCCTCATCAATAATACCTTCCGACGATAATAAACCCACATCATTATAAATGAATCCATTTGTTACCTTTCCGTCTTTTCCATATTCACGATGGATCCCCACAGGAACATCTTTCCGGAACGGGCCGCGATATATCAGTTTCTTTTCATCGTCAAATTTTTCAACAATTTGAATATCCGGTTCGTCTTCGACTCTTGATTTCACTATTGCCCCGTTTTCATAAAGCATTGTTATGACGATTTTGCCACGGGTGTCATATTCTTTGTAATAGCCATGCAGAAGATCATCTTTAAATGTCTTTTCAGATTTTATGCTCCCGTTAGGATAAAATTCCATCCATTCTCCCTGCTTAAGACCATTATTATCAGTTCTGTTTATTTTCTGCCGGCTTACAAGAAAATCATTTCTGTATTCAAGAAGTGTAATAACGTTTCCGTTCTTATCAAGTTCCTTTGACAATCCTTCCTTTTTATCACCATTATAGGAGATTATCTGTTGTATTTTGCCATCAGGAAAGTATGTATAGGCTGTTCCTTCTTTTTTATCTCCGGCATATAATTCCTTTGATGATAAATAGAGGCCGAAAACAGGGTCTTTTTTATATTCAAGATAATATCCATTCTTTTTACCATACAGATAACTTATCTTCCGTATTGTGTCTGAAGCCTGATCATAGAATATCCATATGCTGTCAAGCATAAAATTTGTATATTTTCCTTCTGACCTCTTAACGCCGGTTACATAATAATTCTTCCAATAGCCATCAGGTTTTCCATTTCTAAATAATCCTTCACTGGAAACAGAACCGTTAGGATACTTAAAGACCTGATAACCATCCTTTATATCAGTTGTCTGTGCATTAAGTTCAATTGTTCCTAATAATATTGCCAATAAAATAGTTGTCTTTTTCATTTTTTTAAAGACCCGGTTTTTCAGAAATTTGCATCATTTTCATTATAGGTTTCCTTGCATTTTCCATTGTCTTCTCATCCAGGATTATTTCAGGATTTTCATTTTTCAGGCAATTATATATTTTTTCAACGGTTATCAGCTTCATAAAATTGCATTCCTTACAACCACAAGTTGAATCTTTTGGGGGTGCAGGAATGTAAATTTTATCAGGATTTGCTTTTTTCATCTGATGTATAATCCCGGGTTCTGTTGCCACAATATAGCAATTTCCTTCGTCTTTCTTTATAAAACTCAGCAATCCTGAAGTAGATCCTATGTAATCAGCTATCATCCTTACAGGTAATTCACACTCAGGATGAACAATGATTTTTGCTTCAGGATTCTCTTCCTTAAGCTTTAGTATATTTTCAATAGAAAACTCTTCGTGCACATGGCAGGCTCCATTGAACACTACAATATCTCTTCCGGTCAAATTTTTTACATAATTTCCAAGATTTCTGTCTGGTGCAAAGATGAATTTTTCTTTTTCAGGGAATGAATTTACTATCTGAACTGCATTTGAGGATGTACAAATAATGTCAGATAATGCTTTGATCTCAGCTGTTGTATTTACGTAAGAAATTATTGTTCTGCCAGGATTTTCATTTATAAATTTGGTGAATTCTTCTGCAGTACATGAATCAGCCAGCGAACAACCTGCTTCCACATCCGGGAGTAGTACTTTCTTTCCTGGAGATAGTATTTTAGCCGTCTCGGCCATGAATTTTACTCCTGCAAATAAAATTATATCTGCATCATTTGAAGCAGCTTTCTGAGATAATGCCAGACTATCTCCCACAAAGTCAGCTATATCCTGAATATCGCCGGTTTGATAATAATGAGCCAGGATTATAGCGTTTTTCTTCCTTTTTAATTTTTCAATTTCAGTTATATAATCAATTGGTTTGGTTTTCTTCATTACTTATCAACAAATATTAATTTCTTAAACATATTTAATTAAAAATTATATAAAAACTATTGATGATGATGATATGCTGTTAATAGTGTTAAAACTTTAACAGTAATTATTTTGTTTTTTAAGTATTTATCATGGTGTTAACATCTTTTAAACAGCTCAAAAAATATACCATTTTTGATTTTCAGAGCATTATGAAAACGATTAACAATTGTTATAACAAGAAATCAATACAGATAATTTATCAAATGTATTGTTTTTATGGTTCATTAATAGTTCATACCATATCCTTATTTCATTAAAATATTCTTTTAAAATGTTATTAAATTTTAAGTGAAACTTCAACTCAGAGATTTTTAAAGTTTTATTCAATGTTATTATGAATCAGTTTACAATTTATTAACATTATAAAAAGCAGAATAATGGCTGTTGAATCATTAAACAAAACGGATAGTGATTTGTTATTAAAAAATAATCGAAAATAAAGATAAAAGAATATTTTTTTCCTTAATTTGATCTGCAATTAAAATAAATCCATAGTGAAAAAGAAAAACATTGTTATAGCTTCTGATCATGCAGGGTATAATCTGAAAGGAAAACTAATAGCATTTCTTATTAAAGAAAATTACAGTATAAAAGATCTGGGAACAGATTCAGAAGAACCGGTTGATTATCCTGATTATGGACATCTTCTTGCACAGGAAGTGTTAAAGGGAAAATATTATGCGGGAATATCAATTTGCGGAACCGGAAATGGTATGAATATGACAGCAAATAAATATCAGGGTATAAGAAGTGCTTTGTGCTGGAATGAGACGATAGGGCGACTGGCAAAAGAACATAATGATGCGAATATTTGTGCACTTCCGGCAAGATTTATCAATGATGCGGAAGCAATTCTGATAGTAAAAGCATTTCTTAACGCTTCTTTCAAGGGAGGAAGGCATAAAAGAAGAATAGATAAAATCTCTTTAAAAATATATTAAAATGCTTTCGAATTCCTGCAGATATGGAATAAGGGCAATAATATATATTGCCAGCCAGCCAAAAGATGCCGGCAAAACAGGCATTAAGCAGATTTCAAAAGATCTTGGACTTCCCATGCCATTTCTGGCAAAAATACTTCAGCAGCTTACAAGGCACAGGGTACTTGTTTCTCTTAAAGGGCCTCATGGCGGGTTCTCTCTTTCAAAGGATCCATCTAAACTAACATTACTTGATATTGTAAAGATCATAGATGGTGAAGAGATTTTTACAAATTGCGTTATGCATAACAATAAATGTAAGGATGCTGAAGGTCATAAATGTACCCTTCACGATGATTATGACGCAATAAGAGCGGAAATAATAAAATTGTTCAATAACAGAACGATTTATGATCTGGTAAAAAAATCCGAAAGTACGAATTCAATAATTATCTAATTATTCTGTCTGTAATATGGTTTAATAATCAACCATAAGAATAAAGAAGCAGTTATCCCGGCGGTATTAGAAGCGGCATCAAGGATCTCACCTTTCCTGTCAGATGTGATAAGCATCTGAAGAAATTCCATTAATGTTCCAAAGAAAAAAGGTATTAATGCGACCAGGATTAATTGTCTTGTATTATGAAAAGAATTTCTGTGTTCGAGGATTATCACACTCATGAGAATAAAATAGAGTCCGAAATGACCGATTTTGTCTATATAGGGGATATTAAGAAAAGCAGATTGATTAAATGTAATGGATCCGGCCAGACTCAGATATACAATTATAAAACTTGTGATTATTGTGAATATGTTTTTTCTGATCATATTTAAAGCTTTACAGCAAATGTAACTATTCGTATTGCAATTTATTTATATTTTTATGAAATGTATTAGAAAATGGCAGGGATCTATATTCATATACCGTATTGTAAAAAGCTTTGCAGCTATTGCGACTTTTATCATATCATAAGCGACAATGATCATTCCTTGTTTCTTGATGCTTTAAAAAAGGAAATAGAAATCAGGCAGGATTATCTGAACAGGGAAACTGTTTCAACAATTTATTTTGGAGGAGGAACCCCTTCAGTATTAAGCATTAAGGAAATAGAATTCATCCTGGATATTCTCAGGAAGAATTTCATCATTGAATCAGAAAATGAAATAACAATAGAAGTCAATCCGGATGATATCAGAGATAATTATTTCAGAGAATTAAAAAACCTGGGCATTAACAGGATAAGTCTGGGAGTACAGTCCTGGCGGGATGAGGATCTTCGTTTCCTGAACAGAAGACATACAAGCGAACAGTCAGCTGATGCCCTTGCCTCTGCTTTTGCAGCCGGCTTTGAGAATGTATCAATAGACCTTATTTATGGAATACCCGGAATGACAACTGAACATCTGGCTTCAAATCTGATCAGGACATTCTCCTACGATATAAAACATTTATCTGCGTATCATCTTACCATAGAACCTGATACTGTATTCGGAAAAATGAAACAAAAAAACCGGCTTAATGAAACAGACGAAGAAGAAAGTGTTGCAGAATTCAATCTTCTGATTGAAAAAACAGAAGAAGCAGGATTTGTTCACTATGAAATATCAAACTTCAGCAAACCGGGATATATTTCACTTCATAATACAAATTACTGGAGACAGGTTTCGTATCTGGGACTTGGCCCATCGGCTCACTCATTCAACGGATATTCCAGGCAATGGAATGTGAGGAACCTCAAAAAATATGCAAACTCGCTTAAGGGAAACAAAACATTCTTTGAAAAGGAAGAACTCGATCTGAAAACAAAATTCAACGAATATATACTTACATCATTAAGAACAATGTGGGGCATTGATCTTCAATATGTAGAAAAAGCATTTGAAAAAGAAGGCTATGATTATGTAATTAACCTGGCAGGAAAGTTTATTAATTATGGCCTGATGGAACAGAAAGAAAATGCCCTGACATTGACAAATCAGGGCAAAATGATATCAGATAATATTATCTCCGAATTTATAATGCCTGTTCAGAAAGACTAACGCTTGCTGAGGATAAAAGCAGTCTTCCCTATAAGATTGTTCTCAAGATAAAGTTCTACGTTATAAGTACCTATAATAAAATCACCGGTATTATCTAAAAATATACACATTTCAACATCCTGGTTAAGATAATCAACTGTACGATTTGCTGAGTATACCAGGGTATTTCCTTTATAATTAAAAATATTGTCAGAGCTGGTTGTGACAACAAGTGAATCAGGCCGGATAACCCGCATAAAAACTTCCTTCTGTCCGGCGGAAGCTATAGGATTTTCACGGAGGACAAAACAGGTACGGACTTTATCAAGTGAATTTACCCTGTTTGTTTCCTTTCTTTTTTTATTGAGAGCGACAGCAACAATATTCTTAGCCTGGATAACAGAAGCGATCTCTACTTTTGATTTCAGTTCTTCACGTACTTTATTCAGTTCAATATTTGTATTTTGCACCTTTGTCATTTCATCTTTGATCTGAATATTTTCAGCTGCAAGTATTTTATTGCGGGTATTGAGGGAATCAATCTGCACGATGTAGCTTTTCATAATATCCCTCATCGTTGATATCTCACTTTTATATTTTTTTATAAGCTGTACATTTGATGCATTTATAGCAAGAAGATCTATTATTCTCTTTTTCTCTCTCTGAAGATTTGCATTCAAAGTATCATTATCAGTTTTAAGAGTGTCGTAGCCTGCCGCCAGTTTTCTCAGTTCATTTGCCAGAGAATCTTTTTCCTGCGTAAGGACCTGTTCCATCTCAACCATTTTATTTTTCTGGTCGAAATACATTACTACAAGAAATATCAGGGCTGCCGCAAGAATAATTGATATTGCAATCATACCAATCGGCGGTTTCTTATTTTCTGCCCCTGTACGCTGGGACTGATTATTACTGTCTGTCATTTAAATGATTTTTAAAAAGTTATAAGACCACAAAAATAATAATATCTCATATAATTTTATTATTCATTTCTATGATTAAATTTACCAATGAATTATTATTTCTTAACTTTTTTATATTCAATATTATGGGTGGTTTCTACGGTGTTGTATCCAAAACAGATTGTGTGAAAGAAATCTTTTACGGAACGGATTATCATTCCCATCTGGGCACAAAACGGGCAGGTATGGTATTTATTGCCAACGGCAAAGGATTCAAACGTTCAATACATACGATTGAGAATTCATATTTCAGGACAAAATTTGAAAGTGAATTACAGGAATTCAGCGGCAATTCAGGTATGGGCATCATAAGTGATACAGACCCCCAACCAATTCTTTTTACTTCACATCTTGGCCGTTTTGCAATTGTAACCGTGAGCCGGGTGCTGAATATCGCTGAGCTTGAGAAGAGAATATTGCTTGGAAAAAAACACCTGACCGAGAATTTTGAAGGGAACACCAATCCAACAGAAATGATCGCCAGCCTGATTTGTGAAAAAGACACTTTTGTTGACGGAATTGAAAATGTTTTTGAAAACATCAAGGGTTCGTGTTCTCTAATGATCCTGACAGAAAATGGAATAATTGCAGCCAGAGACAAACTGGGACGGACGCCTGTTGTCATTGGTAAAAAAGAAGGTGCTTATGCAGTCGCTTCTGAGTCGTGTTCATTTCCGAACACGGGGTTTGAGCTTGATTATTTTATGGGACCAGGTGAAATAGTTCAGGTTACGGCAGAAGGATTTTCCCGGCTAAGAGAACCGGGAGAAAAAATGCAGATCTGTTCTTTTCTGTGGGTTTATTATGGTTATCCTCCGTCATATTATGAAGGTATTAATGTTGAGGAATGCCGCTACAGATGCGGTGCTGCACTGGCACGCAGAGATTCTGTTGATGCTGATTTTGTTTGTGGCATACCTGATTCCGGGGTAGGGCATGCAATAGGTTACAGCAACGAAAAAAAGATACCCAATAAAAGAGCATATTCTAAATATACAGCAACCTGGCCGAGAAGTTTCCTCCCTTCGTTTCAGGAACAGAGAGACCTTGTTGCAAGGATGAAGCTTGTTCCTAACAAAGCTATTATTAAAGGCAAGAAAATTATTTTTATAGATGACAGCATTGTACGCGGGACCCAGTTAAAGGAGAATACAAATGACATGCGGAAAAGCGGCGCCATGGAATTACATATGAGAATTGCCTGTCCCCCACTGTTGTATCCCTGTGATTTTCTGAATTTTACACAGTCAAGAACACCAATGGAACTGGCGGGCAGAAGGGCGATCAAACAAATGAACGGCGATGACAGCAATCTTCAGGAGTATTCGGATCCGGATTCGGAAAAATACAGGGAAATGGTTAAGAAAATTGCCGAGAATCTTGATCTCAGCTCTCTTATTTATCAGCGGCTTGATGATCTTATCGAATCAATCGGCCTGCCTAAGGAAAAATTATGTACTCATTGCTGGGACGGCAGCAGTTACTTTAAGTAGTTAAAACCGTATTGAATATTAATAGACTCAGATTAAATTACGATCAGGTTTTTCTAAAAGATGTTTCTGGAAATCCTGATCTTCGAGCTTTGCTTTAGCAGCTTTATAGCCAATACTGAATATCTCTTCAGCTTTTTCAGGATCCAGGATACTGAAATTCTTCAGTTCATCAGGAGCTATGAAGAGATCGACTTTTTTCGATTTTTCGAGCATTTCTTTTGACATGCTTAACATGAATGTCCTGACAGCAATTTTTATTAATCCAGTAGTGTGTTCTTCATAACCTGGCGGATTAACAAAAGAACCGATAGTTGTCATGCACTTACCCTCAAGAGGTCGAATCGGGAAGTTATCCAGCACTCCTCCATCAACAAAATAACTATTATTGATTATGACAGGCTTAAATAAAACAGGAATACTTGCTGATGCAATTACCGGGTCCAGGAGTTCTCCTCTTGAAAAATAAACAACCTTGCCGTTGTTGATATTTGTTGCTGAAACGAATAGTGGTATTTTAAGTTCTTCAAAGGTTTTTGCATGGAGATGACTGGAGAGGATCTTTATTAAACCAGATATTTGTAATAAACCATCACGGGGAAGAGTGGGTTTCATATATTCAAGACGACTGCTGGCTTTCATTATTTTCAAAATCTCTTTCGGCGAATACCCGTCACAATAAAGAACACCGGCCAGAGCTCCGGCACTTGTGCCCGAAATTACATCAGGATATATTTCTGATTCATTCAGGGCCTGCAAAACCCCGAGATGAGCAAAACCCCTTGCTCCA
>MWDJ01000004.1 GCA_002070505.1 Bacteroidetes bacterium ADurb.Bin145
TTAAAGAACTATCACAGGGATATGAAAAAAAATGAGTAATTTAAACTCATATCTTATCTCCCATGCGACTCACTTCTATTCTTATCAGTTTTTTTATATGCTGGTGTACCTCAATTAAGGCCCAGCAGAAACCTGTTATTCTTGAAATCGATGCAGGCCATCCTGTCGGAAAAATGCTTCCCATTTATGCTTTTTTCGGATATGATGAACCAAACTATACATATTACGAAAACGGGAAAAAGCTGCTTGCAGAGATCGCCGATCTGAGCCCGGTGCCGGTATATGTCCGTACGCACAACCTCCTTACTTCCAAAGAAGGTGAACCGGATCTCAAGTGGGGCTTTACAAATGTGTACACCGAAGACAAACGGGGAAATCCGGTATATGACTGGACCATTCTTGATAAGATTCTGAATACACAGGTTGAGAATGGTCTGATACCTCTTGTCGAGCTCGGATTCATGCCAAAGGCACTGTCAACAAATCCTGAACCCTACAAACATGAATGGAGCACTACAGGAAACATCTTTACCGGCTGGACCTATCCTCCAAAAGATTACAAAAAATGGGCTGAGCTGATCTATCAGCTTGTGATCCATCAGAAGGAAGTCCATGGTGAAAACGAGATAAAAAAATGGTTGTGGGAAGTTTGGAATGAACCGGATATTGGTTACTGGTCGGGAACATTTGAAGAGTATTGCAAGCTCTACGACTATGCTGTTGATGCTGTTAAACGTGCCTGTCCGGACTGTACTGTTGGTGGACCTCACACAACCGGTCCGGCCGGGAAGAGCGGCAATGTTTACCTATATCGTTTCCTGGATCATTGTGTGAACGGAACAAATTACACAACAGGGAAGAAAGGATCACCCCTGGAATACATAGGTTTTCATGCGAAGGGCAATCCTCAGACGGTTGAAGGGCATATTCGCATGAATATGGGCACTCAGCTGAATGACATTGCCAAAGGGTTTGAAGCGGTTAACAGCTTCCCGGAACTGAAAGGGCTTCCGATAATCATTGGTGAATGTGATCCGGAGGGTTGTGCAGCCTGCTCATGGAAGCGCGATCCAAGATACGGCTACAGGAACGGTACTGTTTATCCAAGCTATACAGCTTCTTCCTTCGCCAAAATATTTGAGTTAATGGACGATTATAAGGTCAATCTCGTTGGCGCTGTTACCTGGGCCTTTGAATTTGAAGACCAGGAATGGTTCGCAGGGTTCCGTGAACTGGCCTCCAACGGAGTGGATAAACCTGTAATGAATATCTTCCGGATGTTTGGGATGATGCGTGGCCAGCGGATCAGGGTCGATGGAAATCCTTATCCGGCTGAGAAAGTCATTAAGGAAGGAATCCGTAATCAGCCGGATATCAATGCGTTTGCATGTGCCGATAAAAATGAAGTGACAATAATGGTCTGGAACTACCACGATGACGATATCCTTGGAGAGATCAATGATATAGAGATGATCGTAAAGAATATACCTGATGGACCTGCCCTGATGCATCATTACCGGGTCGATCAGGAATTAAGTAATTCCTATGCGATGTGGCGGAAACTGGGCTCTCCTCAGCAGCCTTCGGCGGAACAATACCGGCAGGTTGAAGAAGCAGGACATTTAAAGCTGCTTACTTCCCCGGAATGGATAACATGTAAAAAGGATGGAACACGTATCCATTTTACCTTGCCAAGACAGGGTGTCTCTTTCATTAAGCTGGAATGGTGATTAAAGAATAGTTCAGGCATTCTGCCGATAGAAATTATCAATTAATAACATTGATGTCTACAAATGATTTCTTTTATTAACTTGGAAAAGAATTAAAATCCTTATCATGAAACTTTCATCTGTTAAAAACCGAAGCTTATTTGCTGCAATGATCTCTGTTTTTCTAATTATCACCGGTAATAATATTCTGGCGCAGGAAGACATCGATGTTGGAGAAACGGGATGGAAAATCAAAAGGCCAGTCATGGCATCTGCATGCGACAACGGATGTCCATGGGGAGAGATCGGCGACTTTGTAAAGGATGCTATGAAACCTTACGGCTATTCAGTGATCCTCTGCCGGAACTGCAACAGGGCATACGGCCCTCCGCTTGTTTCTCAGAATGCTTATCCCCCACCCCTTGATGAGGTAAACCTTGAGGATGGCGTTAACATGAGGGTAAACGCCCGGGTCGATTTCGGGGTGACATCAAGCGCTATGCTAAGCTCAGCATATAAAGGATCCCCCGGCAGCAAGGAAGGATACCGCAATTTGCGCCTTATAGCTAAAATAGAAGACCCTTTTTATTTCCTTGTTGCTGTGAGAAAAGAATCAGGAATCAGGGATTTTAACCAGATAAAGCAAAAACATCTCCCTGTAAGGATCATGGGCGCTGACGCCAATATGATGACAATACTGAAGTATTATGGAATAACTTCCGAGGATATTGAAGCATGGGGCGGTAAAATGAGAGTCACTCAGGAGGAGGCAATAAAAGGTGATTTTGATATAATCTCGGGGTTTCTTGCCAGTCCCGCACTGAACCCGGAATCTTCTTCCTGGACCACACTGAGCCAGAAATTCGATCTTTATTTCATTGAATTACCCGAGGAACTTCTCAGACAGATAGCCCAGCAAAACATTGACGCTGAAATTGTTGTAGCACAACATGCTTTGCTGAGGGGGCTTAACCGCAGGATAAAGACACTCGGCAGGTCGGGGGAATCGGTTTTTGCACGCGATGATACTCCGGAACAGGCAGCTTATGACCTTGCAAGGGCAATTGATGAACATCACGGAGCACTGAAATGGTTCATAAGGGTATATACCTACGATCCGAATACTGTCTGGCAGAATTTCGGGGTACCACTGCACCCGGGCGCAGAAAGGTACTACCGGGAGGTGGGATATATGAAGGGTAAGTAAGAAATATCACTGATAAGTACTTAAAGTGAGCTAAAGTTTGGAGTACTTAAAGTTAAAAATCAAATCGCATTAACTCTAGGCACTCTAGGCACTCTAGGCACTTTAGACACTTAAAACTTAAATACACTCAGATATTTATTGTATTATGACAGGAAACAGACGTGATTTCATTTGGCAGTCTTTTGCATCGGTTGCAGGTTTAACAGCTTCAGGTATAATACCTTCAGCAGAGTTAGCAAGAGGATTAAATAATACACTCCATCCGGAAGAGATCATTATAAAACCTGAAAAAAGACCCGCACCAACCGAATCAATAAGATTTTCAGTAATAGGTCTCAACCATGATCATATTTACGGAATGGTAAGTGCACTGATTGGCGGAGGAGGAAAACTGGTGGCCGTTTACTCAAAAGAAGCTGATCTCCAACAGGCTTTCCTCAAGAGGTATCCCGACGCGAAGGTTGCCAGAAGTGAAGCTGAGATAATCGGGGATAATTCCATTCAGCTTGTAGCCAGCGCATCAATCCCTGTTGACCGCGCTCCTCTTGGGGTGAGAGTAATGCAATCAGGGAAAGATTATATGACAGATAAGCCGGGTATCCTTACGCTCGAACAGCTTGATGAGGTAAAAAGGGTCCAGAAACAGACTAAGCGTATTTATTCAATAATGTACAGTGAGAGGTTCGGTAATCCTGCCGCGGTACAGGCCGGCGAATTTCTCAGGAGCGGAGCTATCGGTAAAGTTGTTCAGACAATCGGCCTTGGTCCTCACAGAATGAGGCCTCAAACGCGCCCTGCCTGGTTTTTTGACCCCGACAAGGCAGGAGGAATACTATGTGATATCGGCTCTCATCAGAGCGATCAGTTCCTCTTTTATACAGGGTCAAGGGAGGCTGAGGTGAACTTTGCCCAGATCGGGAATTTTAACACTTCAGAATATCCCAGGTACCAGGATTTTGGAGATATGAGTGTAAGGAGCCCGCTGGCAACAGGGTATATACGTATCGACTGGTTCACCCCCGATGGCCTCAATACCTGGGGTGATGGAAGAATGTTCATCCTTGGGACAGAAGGTTACATCGAATTGCGGAAGTATGCCGATATAGCCGGCCGCGAGGGAGGAAATCATCTGTTCCTTGTTGACAAAAAAGAAACAAAGTATTACAACTGCACCAATGTATACATGCCTTATGGTGAACAGCTTGTAAGTGATGTTGTAAACCGCACCGAAACAGCAATGACCCAGGATCATTGCTTCCTTGCTACGGAATTAGCCCTCAAGGCTCAGAAAATGGCTTTTAAGATTACCGGGTAATCATTCTTTCTGCAATAAATTTTACTAAACAATCAGTAACATGACAAGAATAAGCGTTTATAAAACCCCCACTGTCTTTTCAAAATTTTTCATTGTATTCGGGGCATTCTTCACCGTTCTTGGCATTATATTAATAATCAGAGCATTAATGAACGGATTCAATACAGAATTCCCGTCAGGAGACTGGAATTCAATTCTCTACACAATTCAGGGTTTGCTCTTTATAATAATGGGTTCATCAGGCCTTATAAGCAGAAAATACTATATAGAATGGGATGACAGGGAGCTGAGGTATTTCCTTCCCTTCCCGAAGAGGTCTGAGACAATAAAATTTGATGATATTGTATCAATAAATATTAAATTGTTTGAGATACAATTAAATCTATCTGACAGAACAGTTATACTGGATCTGAATTCACTTCAGTTCGAGGATCTGAAGATGATAAAGGAGAAGTTTGAGGCGTTGGCGAAGGAGAGGTGAGCGGTGAGAGGTGAGCGGTGAGGTACAAGTTCTCTTATTCCCCCTTTGAAGGGGGTCAAGGGGGATGTTTGTATAAAGTGAACGGTGAGATACAAGTTCTCTTATTCCCCCTTTGAAGGGGGTCAAGGGGGATGTTTGTATAAAGTGAACGGTGAGATTTTTTCTGCGCTTAACTGCTGGAAATGAAAAACATTTTCCCGCTGATTACGCAGATCGGTGCAGATCAAAGCAATGAGAGGTGAGCAATGAGCGGTGACAGGTGAGCGGATTAAGGTTTGAACTATGAGCATAAGATTTATAACTAACGAACAATTGTATAAGGAGGCAATTGAACCTGTAGCTGGTGCAAAGTCTTTTGTTTGGATCGGAACATCGGATATGAAAGACCTTCATGTTCACACCAGGGGGAGTATGAATTCCTTTTTATCTGTTCTGGATGCTTTGGTAAGGAAAAAAGTTGCTGTCAGGCTTCTCCATGCAAAAGAACCCGGCCCTAACTTCAGGAAAACCTTTGATAAATATCCAATGCTATGGGATAATATTGAAAGACAGATTTGTCCGAGGGTCCATTTCAAGCATATTATTATTGATGGCAGATTTGCTTATTCCGGTTCCGCTAATCTCACCGGGGCGGGACTGGGAATCAAAGGAGAGAATACACGTAATTTCGAGGCAGGATTCATCACAACTGACCCCGAAACAGTTAAAGCCATAATGGATCAGTTCGATGAGGTATGGATGGGAAAATTCTGCAGGACATGCAAAAGGAGAGCTTTTTGTGGTGACCCTATATTATAATTATACGCATAAAAATCCTAATTGTTTATAAAATGAGTAAAAATAATACTCAATCCGGTCAGCGGGCCTCAATTTGTCGAACATTAAAAAAAACAAAATATAAAATGATAGCAGGTTGCGGGATAAGGTTGTGTGCAATTGAAAGAAAACTTGAAAACTGTGCATATTGCAACGATTATGCCTGTGAGAAACTCATAAAACATTATAACTTTGATCCTGACTCCAGGAAAAGACTGGAGGAGATACGTGAGAAGATATAATTGCCTGTCAGAAAATCTATGAGAAGATTTGACAAGTTCCTCCTGGGTTTGTTGTTAGGGTCTGCTGGTCCCCTGTTTCTCATAATGGTGTTTTTTACAATCTGGTTCTTCTTTTTTCAGAGCTGGAACGTATTCATATTCATTTTTACCGGATTGGCTGCCGGAATACTTATTGACCTTCTGTTTCTTAATAAGACAAAGGCAAAGGTCCTTGAACTTCCGGTCTGGATCCTAATCGGATTGTACCTTTTCTACAATATCGGTCTGTATGGTATGTTCATGGGTTTTCCTGTTTTCAACCTGTCGATGGGAATCGTTGCAGGATATTATTATGGTCTTAAGATCAAACATCTGGATTTACCTTCCGATCAATCAAAACAATTGACTAAAAAAGTAACACTTTTTACAACAACAGTGATGCTGCTCATTTGCATCTCGACAGCGGTGATTGCTCTTCGGGAAAAAACAATAGGCCTTGAATTGCAGGGGATGTTAAATCTCAATTTTGAGGTAACAAAAAGCATGGTAATACTAATTATTCTCCTGGGTGGTCTTGCCCTTATATCACTCCAGTATTTCGTAACCAAACAAATGATAAAAATTACAGTAAACAGGCCCTCTTATTGATATTGTTCTTCTGATCCCGCTCATGAATTCTTATTGATAATATAAAGCATGAAACAAACCAGGGAACCTATCGATCAGACATATTCTTACCTGGCCCTGCGTAAAGCCGTCGGCTGGATAGGGATCCTGCTTCCTTTTGTACTCCTGGGCGGAGTGCTTTTTATCTTTAAGGAGGAGAAGATCCCCTTAAATATCAGTCAGTATTACTATACAGGCATGAGAGATGTATTTGTGGGTGCCATGTGTGCTATTGCACTTTTTCTGTTTTATTACAGGGGATATACTAAATGGGACAATATTGCCGGCAATCTTGCCGGCTTACTGGCTTTAGGTATCGCCTTCTTTCCAACAGATAAGAGTAAACCATATGACCTCTCTGCAAAGATGCATTTCATATGCGCCTCACTTTTTTTCATAGTGCTATCGATATTCTCCTTTTTTATTTTCACGAGGAAAAAGCCTAATCCGACAAAAAGAAAACTTGCAAGGAACAGGATCTATATAATCTGCGGTTCAGTTATGATGCTCTGTATGATCACGATACTTGTCTTCTTCATTTACTTTGAGGATGATCATCCTGATTCCACATTCGTGTTCTGGACTGAAACCGCAGCCCTGGCAGCTTTTGGAGTATCATGGCTTACAAAAGGCGGGACTCTTTATCCGGATAAAATTCAGGCGTTATCCTGAAAAAATCAGATTTAAAGAATTACTTTCACTCCTGAAAAAGAAATTAGTAAATAACTTTAAATCCTTGCATCCATGTTAGAAATTCCCGAATCGAAAACAATAAGTATCCAGTCAGACAGTATGTTGAAAGGGAAGATTGTCACTTCCGTATTCTCACCTAAAAGTCCTCATAAATTTGCTTTTTTCAATGGCGATCCCGCAGGATACGCAGGGACTCTGGAAGGAAGAGAAATAATATCTGCCAAAGGACACGGGATGTTTGTTGATATCTGCTTTGATAAGGATACAACCCTCACTATTGGCGAAGGGACGAGCGTTAGATATCACCCGCCGGCATCACAGGCTCCCGACAAATACCAGCTCCTGATTACCTTTGATGATGAAAGCTTTATTTCTTTCAATGTGGCGATGTATGGACTGATATGGGCTTATAAAGGACGATTTGACAATAAATATCATATAATAAGTCTGGAAAGCATATCACCTCTGGATGATGGCTTTAACGAGGCTTATTTCAATAAGATCGTGCACGGTGAATCAAGGGATCTTTCCGCAAAAGCGTTGCTGGCTACGGAACAAAGGATCCCTGGACTGGGTAACGGAGTCCTTCAGGACATACTGTTCAATGCCGGTATCCATCCAAAGAGAAAGAAATCAAAATTTTCTGATTCTGAACTGCACAAGCTTTTTCAAAGTCTTAAGTTGACACTGGGAAATATGACTGATCTGGGAGGAAGGGACACTGAAAGGGATCTCTTCGGACAGTGCGGAAAATATAAAACCCTTTTGTCAAAGAATACAGCAAATAAACCCTGTCCTGTCTGTGGCGATACAATACGGAAGGAAGCTTATCTCGGTGGTGCAGTTTATTACTGCCCGTCATGCCAGAAGCTGTAAGGGAAAAGTAACAATCAAATAGCAGTCAAACTACTGTTGATATAGATGTTTTTCCGGATGGTATTTATATATTTGGGTTGTTTCAGCAGGCAAAACTGAAATTAGGAAAATAATTAAAGGATAAATAATTATATCTACTAAAAATGGCATTTACATTACAGATTGGAGAAAAAGCTCCGGATTTCACCCTACCTGCCACTAACGGGAAGAAGTATTCACTGGATGATTTCAGTCAGTTCCGCTTCCTTGTGATCTTTTTCACCTGTAACCATTGTCCTTATGTAATTGGTTCAGATGAGGTTACAAGAGCCACTGCTGAAAAGTTCTCCTTAAAAGGTGTGAAGTTCGTGGGTATCAATTCAAACAGTGAGAGGACTTATGAGGAGGATAGTTTTCCAAACATGGTGAAGAGAATGGAGAAATTCAGGTTCCCGTGGGTCTATCTCTACGACAAGGACCAGAGTATAGCAAAGAAATTCGGTGCATTACGCACCCCCCATTTCTTTGTCTTCAACGAAAATAGACAACTGGTCTACACCGGCCGCGGAGTCGACACCCCTAGAAATGCTGCCATCGCAACTGTCAACGATCTCGACAGGGCACTCAGTGAACTTACTTCAGGAATGCCGATATCGGTCCCGCTTACCAATCCGATCGGTTGTAATATTAAATGGGAAGGTATGGACGCCCACTGGATGCCGCCGGATGCATGTGACCTGGTATGAGATGGAAGGGCTGAAAAGGTTGAAGGGATGAAGGGGCGAGGGGGCGAAGAGACTCCCAGACTCTTAGACTCTTAGACTATAAGACTAACAACGACAATAAAATGATAAAAAAAATTCTCTTAAGCAGTCTGATATTATTCATAACACTTAGCTGTTCACGGATCACGACTGAGTACCTGACAGTTGATAAAGCCATAGTATCTCTCAAAGTGCCGGAAGCTGCTGCAAAACTATCAGATTATTCCAGGGAAGTGACTGAAATACCACCTGGATATCGTCCTCCCTACAGATCTATTGAACCAATTAAGCTTTTCGATAACCTGTACTTCGTAGGAACAACTGTTGTTGGTGCATTCATAATAGATTCAGGCGATGGTCTGATAATGCTCGATACCGGTAATGGTGATACCGATGCTGAAATGATGGTTGCCGATATGAAGAAACTCGGCCTTGATCCTTCTGATATAAAGGTTATCTTTATTTCTCATGAACATTTCGATCATTATGGCGGGGTAAGATATCTTAAAAAGAATGTCTGTCCCGGTGCAAAAGTGGCAATGAGCCTTACCGGATGGAATTTGCTTCAGAGTGTACCGCCGGAATGGGTTTACGTCGGTTCCAGGCCGGAATCAGTGGATATTTTCCTTAACGACGGGATGAAAATAAAGATCGGGAATACATATGTGCAGGCTGTTGCTACTCCTGGTCACAGTCCGGGCTGCCTGTCGTATATTTTCCCGGTGTACGAACATGGCGAGAAGCATATGGCAGGTGTCATGGGAGGAAGGGGTGTATGGCCAACCGACACTGAAGCCAAACTTTATAAATCATCTGTTGAATATTTCAAAGCTATTGCGATTGACGCCGGGTGCGATGTCGGTTTGTGGCTTCATTCATCGGAAAGAGATTTTGCCGCTCTCCGGAGCAGGAAAGAAGGTGAACCTAATCCGCTTATTATAGGGAAAGACCAATTTGATACAGTCTATTTACAGAAATACAGGGACTCATTCCGCCAAATGATGGAATCCGGGAAAATTCCTGCTCCGGTAATATAATTTACAAAGGATAGCTGAACCTAAAACTATGCCGTAAATCATTCTTTATTACAGGGATTTTAGCTATCTTGTATGCTTATTCGCTTTCGTAGAATCTGTTTAACAAATTATCTGAACTAAAATGAAAACTATTAAGAATCTGAATTTTAACAAAAAAATTGTTATCCTTTTTTCGTTGGCTACCCTGTTGTTCTCCCCTGCCCTTATGGCAGCTGAAATGGCAGATGATATTACAGGCACATGGAAAGCTGAATTCGATACTCCTGTCGGAATACAGAATTATACTTATGTTATAAAGCAGGAAGGAACAAAGCTGACCGGAAAAATAACCGGAATAATTGAAGGCCGGAAAATTGAGACCGATATGCTTGAAGGAAAATTTGAAGGCGGGGTCATTTCATTTGTCGAAATGATGGACATAATGGACGGGAAGATAAGGGCCACCTATAAAGGAAAACTTACAAACGGCGTAATCAACTTCACAAGGGAAGTTGGTGAATTCGGAACTGATACCATAGTAGCCAAAAGGGCGGAAAAAGAGAAATAGTTTATGTCCTTCTTATAATAATCAGCAGATTATTGTCTAATCTTGCTTTGTCCATATTAAGGCTGAGACATCGTAACCCAGATCACCGGCTTTCTTAAGGTATTCCTGTTTTATTGTTTCCGGAATTGTTTTTTCCCGTGCCAGTATCCAGAGGTACTTCAGGCTTTCTCCTGCTACAAGAGCATATTTATAATCTTTGTCGAGAGCTATAACAATATATGCTGAATAGAAAGGCCCGAAAAATGAAACCTTGAGCGAAGCTTCATCTGGCTTTCCTGCCAGTTTTGCCTTACCGGTAACCTGCTTCCATTCTTTTGTGACATAATTATAGCCACGGTTCTCTACTTTGATTTGACCGTCATCTCTTAATGAATATGTTGCAGTTACATTATTGAGGTTACGTTCGAACCTGAAATCCATCCGGGCTATCTCGTACCATCTGCCAAGATATTTCTGCTTATCAAATGGCTTTACCGGAACCACATCTTTCGGTATTGGCACTGCAGATGTAAGGGATATAATGCCTAAGGCTGCCAGTATATTTAGAAATAATTTCCTCATGATCCGTTGATATTTGTAAACAATCAAAAGAAACAAATATACCGGTAAAAAGTTTTGGTTATTTTTATTGAAAATTAAATTTTACGGGATGTTAAAGAAAAAACATCACATCTTAACAGGATATTTATTGATGATGATAATTATCTCCTGTTCAGAAGAATCACCCGTAAGACCATTTAATGACGACTCCAGACCCTATGCAAGATACTGGTGGTTTGCTTCCACGATCACCGAAGATGATGTGAGATACAATCTCAACTGGTTAAAGGAAAACGGATTCGGAGGTGTGGAAATAGCATGGGTCTACCCTCTGAACCGGTTTAACCCAAAGGATACTACTTACACTCCCCGGCAGGAATGGCTCAGTCCGGAATGGACAAAAATAGTTGATTATACCGTTAAATATGCAGACTCCATTGGCCTGGGCTGTGATCTCACCTTTGGCACTCTCTGGCCTTTCGGCGACAGCTATGTTCCTTTTGACCAGGCCACTCAGAGATACGGTGATCCTCACTGGCGGCAGAAAATAACGCGTTCCTGGCAGCACCCGGTCAGCGGTTACGTAGTGGACCATTTAACCCCGCAAAACTACCTTCCCTATTTCGGAAGGCTGATAAAGTCATTCCCCAGACCTGCTACATCTTTACCCCAGGCTTACTTTATCGACAGCTGGGAGGTCGAGACCGAAAAGCTATGGTCAGACAGCTTTAAGGATGATTTCATCAGGAAATTCAGATATGATATCTCTCCATTTATGGATTCCATATATGATCCGGTTAACAGTAGGCACCTTTATGATTATATGTCACTTGTATCAGAAAAAGTGCTGAAGTTCTATTATAATTTCGATTCTACACTTAACGCTGCCGGTGTCCTTTCAAGAGGCCAGGTCTCGGGCGCTCCATGCGATCTGATATCCGGATATGCCCTTATGGACATACCTGAGGGAGAATCAATGCTTTTTGAGCCGGAATTCTGCACTATACCAGCTTCTGCTGCATTATTGTCCGGGAAGAATGTAGTATCATCTGAAACATTTACATGCCTGTACGGATGGCCGGCCGATTACATGCGCAAGGAGCAGACAGCAGATCTTAAACTTGTCGCGGATGCATTGTTCGCAAACGGCATAAATCATATCATCTGGCATGGTAAACCTCATAATCCGAAAGGATATGATACTGTCAGCTTCTATGCAACTACCCATGTGGGCCCTGAAAGCGCGATGGCAGGAGAGATCCCAGGCTTCAATGGATACCTCAGGAAAGTTTCGTCATATATGAAGAAAGGCTCAACTTATTCGGATATTTCCGTTTACCTGCCAACTGAAGATGCCTGGACTGCCGGGAGAATGCCTGTCGAAAAACAATTTATCTGGGCATGGGGATATTATGAAATGCGCTATGTTTATTTTCCTTCTGAACTGGAAGGTTTTAACCCGGTCTGGATCAACAGCGAATTCCTGGATAAGGCTTCGGTGGCTGATGGCAATCTTCATGTGGGTAATGCCCGGTGCAAAGCATTGTATGTCGATGCGGAATATCTCGACATTAAGGTTGTTAAACGTCTGGCTGAACTGGCCTCCCGGGGATTACACATTATTTTAAAGAAGGAACCCCGTGAACCCGGAGCAATTTCTTCGCCCGGTTACCGGGAGTTGATAGATGAGATCAAAAGATCGGAAAATGTTATGGCTCAGTTACCTGATGATCTTATCCCGTTCATTTCAGGAATACAGATCCCCGCTCACTGGTGCAGGAAGGACGGTGATGAACTCTATATCTTTTTCCCGAATCCCAAAGCCCGAAGGCTCAAATTCCCGCTTGAATACGGGCAATCCCTCTGTGAGAAAAATGATACTATTAATGTTAAAATAAAATACGGAGGGAAAGAATATAAAGTTGATCTTATTTTCGAACCCTATCAGTCGCTCTTATACAGGATTGATAAAAACAATATCAGTGAAATAGACATAAGCTTCGTTCCATCTGAACCCTCAGCAAAACAAAGAGCCCCTGGATATAAGGCTCCCTGGCTCGTAAATCAAGATTTCTAAATCAATTCTGGTAACTAAAATATTGCTAACTATGAAGAAAAATAACCCTGAAAGATCCGGAAATGACGGTCAATTCGGATTTACCGGACGCCGTACCTTTTTAAGAAAGGCGGCAACTGTTGCTGCAGGTGCACTTGTGGCCCCGAAGGTAATTGGATCCGGTAAGGATCCTGACGGACTGCCTCAGAAGAGATATCCCGATTCTTCAATCGTGGTCCTTGACAAGCGTTTTGAAAAGTACTTTATCTGGAATACCCCGGTAGAAAGACTATGGACGGGAGCATTGTGGGGTGAAGGACCAGTTTGGTTCGGCGACGGCAGATACTTGTTATTCAGTGATATCCCTAATAACAGGATATTGAGGTGGAATGAAGATAATGGTCAGGTATCAGTCTTCCGCCAGCCTTCAAACAACTCAAACGGGAACACCCGGGACCGCCAGGGAAGACTGATCACTTGTGAACACGATACTCAGCGTATTACCCGAACTGAATATGACGGGACCATCACTGTATTGATGGACCGGTACCAGGGTAAGCCTCTGAATGCTCCCAATGATGTAGTGGTACATTCCAACGGTTCTATCTGGTTTACTGATCCGGGATATGGCATAATGTCGGCCTATGAAGGTCACCTGGATGATTTCGAGCTTCCCACAAACGTCTACCGTCTGGATCCTTCAACCGGGGAGGCTACGGTAGTTGCTGGTGATTTTATCAAACCTAACGGGTTGTGCTTTTCGCCTGATGAAAAACTGCTGTATATTATTGACACGGGACAGCCTTCAGGCAAACCGCAACCAATAAGGGTTTTTGATGTAGTTGATGGCAAGAGGCTTACAAACGGAAGGCTGTTCTGCGATACAGGTGTAAAGCCATCCGACGGGATCCGCTGCGACACCGACGGCAATATATGGTGCACAGCAAGCGGAGTCGGGGAAGGTAATGATGGTGTACATGTCTACGCCCCGGATGGGAAAATGATCGGTAAAATTTGTCTGCCCGAAGGATGTGCCAATCTGTGCTTCGGCGGCGCAAAACGGAACCGCCTGTTCATGATCGCAAGCCAGTCACTCTACTCGGTCTATGTAAATGCTCATGGAGCATTATGGCCATGATTAAACAAACTGATCCTCTAAAAAATATTTAATTTTTTTAAAATGGAACTCGCCGAAAAAGAAAAAATAGAGAACATTATTAAGTCAAGGAAAAAAGCCAATGGATTTTACAGTTCAAAATCCGATGTTTTTAAATCGTTCCTTGATATGGAACAAAAAACTTACCGGGATGGTTCGCTCAGAAGGTTATGCAAGGAAATGATAGCAATAGGTATCTCTGTCGCCATTAACTGCGAATCGTGCATGGAATGGCATATTAAACAGGCACTCGATAATGGAGCCTCTGAAGAGCAGATCATTGAAGCAATTGAAGTTGGTATAGAGATGGCGGGAGGACCAGGCACAGTGTCAGCAAGATTTGCCATGAATGTGCTTGAATACTACAGGAAATAAGACCAGCCAGTTGAATATTGTCATGATCAAATAATTTTTTTATGCTTGATATCTCAGATAGTGAACTGGCACTGTTGCTGGCAAAGGTAAGCGGAAGTGAAAGGGATTCTGAACTTGGTTTCTTCTCAAAGCCATTCCGCCTGAAATTCAAGGAAAAGGAACTCATAATTAAAAAGTACTTTCCGGTAAGAGATGACAAGACAGTAAATTATATAATCCGGAATCATGACAGTTACGTGGGAGAATTGATGTCGCTTGGGATAAGGATTCCTGAAACAGTCATCAAAGCAGTTCAGTCAAAGAGGAAGCATCAGATAATCATAATTCAGGAGGCATTCAAGAAAGAAGAAATGCTGAGGTATTTAATGGAGAGATCCTCTGAAAATGAGATGCTGGGTCTTTGCAGACTCATTTTTGATGAGACATTAAAATTCAGGAATAACAGGAAGAACACGGCTGAGATCGGGTTTCACCCGACTCTGCGGAATTATGCCCTGCATAACGGATCTCTCTGGTATTTCGACACCTTCCCGCCGATGCTTATGAATCAGAGAGAACTGAACAGGATCATTATCAGGATGTCGCCCTTTGGCAGGTTGATAAAAAATCTCATACCTCCCGGCTTTATTGATATTGTATCTGATGAATATTTTAGTTTCATCAAAATGTTCAAAGGTATCGTTGGAAGCTGCTGCAGGTTAAGATCTGAATATGCCGGAAGCATACTCTCCTTCAGCATGGAGTATATCAGGTCCGCTGAATGCGATCAGGAAGAGAAGCAGAAAATCATTGAGATACTCCAGTCTCCTCCCCGGTTACCTGGTATCTGGACCTTCTTCAGGAAACTTTCAGGAAATACCGGAAAACCAAATATCTGAAAAACAAGGAGATATCAGATTAATAATGGCGTCATCAACAATGATCAGTTTATGATTTGAAGTATTTTTTTTGGAAAATATTATTACGATCTTTGAGAAGTTCGTTTTTACCTGAGTAATTTCAAATCTAAAAAAAATGAAAAGACTTACAGCTTTAATAAATTTAGCTCTATTAATCACAGTTATAGCAGCAGTTGTATCATGCGCAGTAAATCCGGTTACTGGCAAGAGGCAGATAATGTTAATGTCTGAAGCTGACGAAGTGCAGCAGGGGCTCGCATATGATCCCCAGGTCATTTCAACTTTCGGTGAATATAAAGATGATGAAATACTGTCTTTTCTTCAGTCAAGAACAAATGAAATGGGTCTGATCTCTCATCGCCCGAAGCTTCAGTATCATATAAAGATCCTTGACTCGCCCGTTGTAAATGCCTTCGCAGTTCCCGGAGGTTTTATATATCTTACACGTGGTATACTTGCACAACTGAATAATGAGGCAGAACTTGTCGGTGTTATAGGCCACGAGATGGGTCACGTTACTGCGAGGCATTCAGTAAGTCAGATGAGCAAACAGCAGCTCGGGCAGCTTCTTCTCATAGGCGGAATGATAGCCTCAGAAAAATTCGCACAGTATGCCGAAGTAGCAATGCAGGGAATGCAGCTCTTATTCCTCAAATTCAGCCGTGACGATGAACGGCAGGCTGATGCCCTTGGTGTGGAATACTCATCCAAAATAGGTTATGATGCCCATAAAATGGCTGATTTCTTCAGAGTGCTTCAAAAGATGAACATGTCAGAAAGCGAGGGCGGTGTTCCTACATTCCTTTCAACCCATCCTGATCCGGGCGACCGCTATAACTCTGTTAACCAGACCGCGACTGAATGGCAGTCAAAACTGACAGGAACAGCCAGCTGGAAGGTGAATGCTGACAATTATCTTCAGATGATTGACGGCATTGTTTATGGTGAAGATCCCAGACAGGGATACGTGGAAGGAACGACCTTTTATCACCCTGAATTAAAATTCAGATTTACATATCCTGCCGGATGGCAGTATCAGAACCAGCCTACACAGGTTAACATGGCCCCGCAGGATGGGAAGGCCTTACTGGTATTTACACTTTCAGGGCAGAAAACTCTGCAGGCTGCAGCTGACAGCACTATTGCTCAGTTGGGACTTACCCTTCAGTCAAGAAGGAGTATTACAGTAAACGGGTTACCAGCTATCACAACAACCTCACAACAGGTTTTGCAGGATCAGAACACAGGAGCCAAGGCAGTTAATATGGTCCTCTCCTATTTTATCCAGCTTGATAATTACTTTTATGTATTTCACGGCGTCAGCACTGAGGCTGATTTTGCGGCTTATCTTAATCCTCTTGAATCTACAATGAAAACATTTGCAAGACTTACCGATCAGTCAAAAATAAATGTAAAGCCCAACAAATTACTGGTCAGAAGAGTCCAGAGAGCAGGAACACTCGCAGATGCTTTCGCATATTATGGTGTGAAACAGGAGATGAGAGACGAGCTTGCATTGCTGAATGATATGGAATTGACTGATAAAGTTCAGGTGGGAAAACTAATTAAGATTGTAGGACAATGATAAAATACCATACTACTGATAATAATATCAAAATAGCTGAGATTACAGATAAGAATATCCGGATTGCAACACCTGATGATGCGCTGGAACTTTTTGCCAACCTGGATGAACCTTCCTGTAACAGGATCGTTGTCAGAGAGAGCAACCTGAATAATGATTTTTTCGATCTGAAGACAAAGATCGCCGGTGAGATACTCCAGAAATTCTCGAATTACAAGGTAAAGCTGGCTATAATTGGCGATTTTACTAAATACAAGAGCAGGAGTCTGCAGGATTTCATCCGCGAGAGTAACAGAGGCCGGACAGTATTTTTCGCTGATGATCTTGATTCTGCCCTTTCAAAGCTTGGGAAACTCTGAACATATCACCTTACGACATTATTGTCGGACTTCCTGACAATCATGTTGTTATCAATAAGTCGTGAGTTATATGTCTGAATAATTGCTTTAAGCTTTTCCTCCATTTGTACTGCAAGCTCCGTTTCTGAATCAAGCAGATTCTTTTCAAGGAATCTGTCTGTCTTAAAATTATACAGTCCGACAGATTTATTATCCACCATTTCAAGGATATGGTCCTTCATATACAGATGATAGTTACTGCCATTTGTGTTAAAGGCAAAGGATTCATATGAGTCGTCAAGAAGGTTGTTCCCGAAGGCTATATATTCTTCGTCAAAATTCAGAAAGCTCAGTATTGTCGGCATTATATCTATCTGCTGAGCAATTCTGCTTTTCATTCCTTTTAGTGTACTTCCGGGCTTATACAGGATCACTGGTATGCAGAACGATCCAAAATTGTTCTGGAATTCCTTGTGTATCGACTCATTTGTATGATCGGCTGTCAGAACAAATAAAGTGTTTTTGAACCAGGAGGAACGGGATACCTCTCTGAAGAACTGTCTTAAGGCGTAATCAGAATAGCCTATTACCTCAACAATTGGTACCGGTCCCTTTTTAAATGTGTTCTTATATTTGTCCGGAACAATGAATGGATGATGTGATGAAAGTGTGAAAACAGCTGCCAGGAATGGTTCAGGAATACTGTCAAGGGCTTTCCCGAAAAACTTCAGGAAAGGTTCGTCCCAAATCCCCCACATCCCGTCAACATCCTCTTTATTGCGTGGATACTGCTCATATCCTACATAACTATCGAAGCCTGACATCCTGGCAAAAGAATCGAAACCCATTGACCTGGCAGGGCCCCCATGATAAAAAGCAGTATGATAACCTTTCTTTTTAAGAACAGAGGCCAGACCGTTTATTTCATTGTTGGCATAGTGAGAAATCACATAGGGAGTTTCGAGGGAAGGTATAGAGGCGAGGACTGATGGCATTGCATCAATCGATTTCTTGCCATTCGCCAGTGATACATCAAAAGTAAGGCTTTCGCTTATGAGTGAATCAAGGAACGGGGTGTAGCCCTGGTAAGTTCCTCCATCAAGATCCCTGTTCAAAGAACCGATATATTCTCTGGAAAAACTTTCCAGAATGATCACAACAACATTATCTGCTGAGAATGGTTTATCACCAGCAGGAATATGGTGGGGATTATAAAGTTCCTTCAGCTTCTCCTCATCGAAGAAGGAATATTTCTCAAGGACTTTTTTCCCGGATGTCCTCATCAGGCTGAACGGTGTGTTTAAAACAATTGCTACATTTCGCGGATTATTAACATAACGGGCAGCATTACTGATAGTTATCGGACGGATAGAGTCATTCAGTCCTCCCCTGGCGCCACCTATTACAAAAGCAGCAAATAAAGGTATTGCAAGGAAATTCACCGAATAATATATGACTTTATTGGATGGTTCAGGTTTTACAAGCTTTACCCTGTTATAAAGGTAAACCATCATTATCAATAATAATATCCCGAAAAGGGTTACAGGCCAGTAATCAAGCATAAACTTTAAAATCAGCTTTGGCAGATTGGATTCATTCCGGAAAGTCTTGAAAATATCGAATGCTGCCCGTTTCAATACGAACCTGTAATAAACAAAGTCAGCGCAATTAATTGCCAATGCAAGACCATTAGTAATAAAAAACAGGTATTTTGATACTTTCTGGTAAGTCCCGTTATATCTGAAATCGAAAGGAACGATCTGTAATAGTATGAACAATAAGTTAGTATATACTGTTGCTGAGATATCGAATACAAGTCCTCCCCTCATAATGGAAAGGAATTCACCGGCATTAATACCAGGGAACATTTTCAGATTAAAAATATAAAAACCTATCCGGCAAAGTGAAAAAAGGAATAATACAATGATAATCCGGTATATTAGTACTACAACGGCATTCCTGGAAAAGACCCAGCTCTTTATCATGCAGTGAAGTTATATTTATCTGTATATCTGGATATTATACAGATATTAATTAGTTGCTAATGCCAAATTTTTAATCCACAGTACAGGGTTTTGTGTTCCGCCATTAACAGGAGGCATGCCACCGCCACCAGCGGGAGCACCACCTCGTCCGCCACCACCGGGTCTGCCTCCCCCTCCAGCCGGTATTCCTGCAGATGCACCTGAAGGTGGTCCACCGCCGGGCCTCATACCCGGACCCATCATCATCATAACCCGGGCCCCCACTTCAATACCCAAAGTGAACGGGATTTTACCATTACCACTTTTAGCAGGTATGAGGCTTAGTTTGTCAACAGGAATGATGAGTCTGTAATAAAGTATTCCCTGATCATTATACTTCACTGAACCTCTTATATTATCGGTATTTTCTGAAGGAAAAAATCTTTGTTCATTTTCAGGAAATCCTACCAGCTCTATTGTGTTAGCCTGTGCGATAGGACTTTTAGGAACCCCTGATTCCGTCTGAGCAGGCATATTCACTCCTCTCATGCCGGGTCTTCTTGCATTATCCGTACCCATAGGATAGTGGATGCCTTTGTTTTTCATTGATTTACCATCAGAGTTGATCCATAAGACAAGGCCTTCCCTCAATATCCTGGCTTCAGTTTCCGTATCTTCAACCCTTATGTCAACATAAAAATTCTTATCGTCATTTGAGGTGAGGTAATACAGATTGCCCTTTTTAAAGAATTGAAAATCGGTCTGTGGAATTGCGTCTGCATCAGCAACATAATTATTCCAGCGGCTGTTGCTCTTATTTCCCTTCTGGGTGTATGCACCCGTAAAGATGAAAAAAACTGAAAGTAAGGATACCAAATATTTCATATCAATCATGTTTTAAAACCTAACCATTTTACTCAACTAAGACAAAATTATGAAAAAGTTTATTCCGATGCTGATTGAAATTCAAACGAAAATTACAAAAAAACAAGCTGACTAATCGGGAGTCAACCCTCTCAGTCAGCTTCTGAGAATATTTATAACTAAAACATCCTTATTCTTCAACAGAATCTTCAATATCCTTTTGGGCATTTTCTATCATTTCCTGGAGATCGCTGTTCTTGAACTCATCCATGAATTTGCTTGCTCTTCTCTTGGCACCCAGTCCGATTATAAAAAACAGAACCAGCAGAGCGGCGAGGACATACATAACGATCTTTGTTGTATCCGGTTTGGCTTTCAGGGCTTCTACAAGGCCATGATAAAGCAGATAAAGCATGTAAATATTAACTGCCAATCCGACAATAGAACCAGCGGTAAGGTTCAATCCTGATATAAAACTGAGCAGAGCACTTATGGGCATAATTACCATAGCAGAAGCTGTTACTCTTGCGCAGGCCTCAAAGTCGGTATTACCTTTGCAGATAGCTGAAATAATGAGTAGAATAACTGCTCCGATAAAGAGGCCGATAATTGCAGCGATGATATACCATACAAACAACATTACGCCTACAGCGCCTCCGAAAAGTCCGCCTGTCATACCACCGATTTTAAGAAAGCCCCATATAAGAGCTATCACTCCTGCAACAACACCATAAATACCTGCTTTGATCAAAGGTTCAGCAATACCTCCAGTCGTTTTCATTGTTGAAAAGTAGGCTTTAGGATTCGTAAGGACATCTTTGGATTCCTTAATAAAAACATTGAAGTCAAATGTAGAATTACTCATAGTTGTAAATCAGTTAAAAGGTTTATAGTTTATCACATAAGGGATAAATAGAACAATCTAATTTAGGAAAAAAAATAATATACGGTAGTATTTATCCAATTAATTTAGTTGCAGGGGGCGGGGAGCAGGGAGCGAAGGGCAAGAAGATGTGAGTTCTGACCTGGATCTGCCCGAACTGCAAGACCTTTTACTATCTGCGTAAATCTGCGAGATCTGCGGGAAAACAACCAGACACTCCGACAACAGACTATCAGACTCTTAGACCATCAGACTTTAAGACTATCAGACTCTACTCCAGATACGTATACCCGTACAACCCCGAACGGTAATTGGAAAGGAATTCCTTTCCCTCCTCGAGAGTGATTATCCCCTGCTTAACGGATGTAGTAACCCAGGACTCCACGGTCCGGACCATTCTTTTTGCATTATACTGCACATAATCAAGGACTTCAGCTATTGTCTCACCATCTATCACCTGATCTATCTTATAGCCATTCTCATCAACTGAAACATGTACGGCGTTCGTATCACCGAACAGGTTATGAAGATCGCCAAGTATCTCCTGGTAAGCTCCGACAAGGAATACACCCAGGAAATATGGTTCACGTTGTTTAAGCGGATGAACAGGGATATGATGGGAGTAATTGGTTGTTGAGATGAAATTATCGATTTTGCCATCTGAATCACAGGTCATGTCCTGGATTGTAGCCCAGACGGTCGGTTCCTCGTGCAACCGGTGGATAGGCATGATGGGAAAAACCTGGTCTATTGCCCATGCATCAGGAAGGGACTGGAAAAGGGAGAAATTACAGAAGTATTTGTCGGAAAGGATTTTTGATATCTGCTTCAGTTCGTCGGGGACATGTTTCGATGTTCTCGCGATCTGGTAGACCTTCCGCGCTATCGACCAGAAAAGGCATTCGATCTGTGCTCTTGTTTTGAGATCAATGAGTCCCAGGCTGAAACGGTCCAGTGCCTCTTCCCTTATCTGTTGCGCATCATGCCATGTCTCAAGCATCCTCTGCTGATTGAAATTATCCCAGAGGCTGAAAAGCTCCTTTACCAGTTCATGATCCTGCTCGTTCACAATTTCTTCACTGTTCCAGGAAGGCAGTGTTGCTGTTTCAAGGACCTCAAAGATCAGTACCGAATGATGGGCGGTCAGAGAGCGCCCGGATTCGGTTATTACATTTGGATGAGGAATGTTATTCTTGTTGCTTGCATCCACAAAGGTGCTAACCGAGTCATTGACATATTCCTGAAGAGTATAGTTCATACTGCTTTCACTGTAAGAAGAACCGGTTCCGTCGTAATCGACTCCGAGTCCTCCTCCAATGTCAACAAACTCAACATTGAATCCCAGCTTGCGTAACTGTACATAGAACTGTGAAGCCTCCCGGAGCGCCGTCTTTATCCTGCGTATCTTTGTTACCTGGCTTCCTATATGGAAATGGATGAGCTTTACACAATCTCTCATCCTGTTACGTTGGATGAAATCGATCGCCTCCAGAAGTTCACTTGATGTCAGTCCGAATTTGCTTATATCTCCTCCTGAATCTTCCCATTTACCACTCCCCGAACTGGCAAGTTTTATCCTGATCCCCAGGTTTGGCTTAACCTTAAGACGCTTTGAGATTGTCGTTATGAGTTTAAGCTCATTAAGCTTCTCAACAACAAGGAATATCCTTTTGCCCATTTTCTGAGCAAGGAGAGCCAGCTCAATATAGTCTTCATCTTTATAACCATTGCAGATTATCAACGATTCAGGATCAGTATTGATAGCTATCACAGCATGCAGTTCCGGCTTTGAACCGGCTTCCAGTCCGATATTGAATTTCTTCCCATGGCTGACAATCTCCTCCACAACAGGCCTCATCTGGTTTACCTTTATCGGATAGATGACAAAATTTTGTGCCTTGTAATCGTATTCTTCTGATGCCTTCTTAAAGCATTTTGAAATGTTTACTATACGATCATCAAGTATATCAGGGAACCTTACCAGTACAGGTGTGGAGACATCCATAAGCATCAATTCATTCAGTAATTCTTTCAGGTCAACCGTGGCACCATCCTTTTGAGGGGTTACTGTAACGTGCCCCTTATCATTAATTGAAAAATAATCGACACCCCAGCCTTTGATATTGTACAACTCAGCGGAATCCTCCACACGCCATTTTCTCATTTCCTTTTTGTTTTTTCTGTAATTATGAATTAATGATCCGGTAAATCTAATTTTTTGCAATGTTATTAAATTAACACGAGAATGGTATAAAAAACAGGAATAATTATCCTGCCTTTCAGCATCATAAAATGAAATACAAAAAGTGTAAATTATGTTAATTTATTAATCTGAAGGCATTGTTTTAATATCTGCCCGCTCAATAATTCTGTACACCGGGTAAGTATTATAACCCGTTCCCCACTGGGGAACAATATAACGGTCCAGAAAGTTCCATGTCAGAAGTCCGTCCCCAGATTGTGGTTCAAGAAGATATGCCGCCAGGTTTGCCAGTGGCTGGGCAGTCCTTATTACTAAAGTTCCGGAAGGGAACTCTTTAGTTTCCCTAATATACCTGCCCCTGACTGAATTTGTATAATGCCCCTGGTTTAACCTTGATTGCGCTGTAAGTTCAGAAATTTCAAATCTTTCCACTTCAATTTTTGATTTTCCGGAAAGCTTCTCGAGAACAATGCCCTGCGATTTAAGAAGGCTTCGAACTTCCGGTGAGTTTACTGTGAAAAGATAAGCAAAAGGAAACTTAACATTTTTAACAGGGTAATAATCAATAAGATATGGAACACTAACAGTTACCTGTCTGTTTGTTTTCCTGAAAGGTGGCCATACATCCGAATTGTTATCCGGTTCAGCTTCAAAAGTTTTAATAGTAGCTTTTTCGGAAAGAGGCCTTACTTTGAATTCTATTGCAAATGAGTCGGCAGGTGATGGATTCATGCCTCTAAGAATAGTCTTTTGGTCAACGGTTTCAAGCATTTTCTTTATAGCATCTCTGTTTGCTGCACAATATTCTGCCACTGTTCTGATCAGATAGTAGCAGCCTCTGACACGTGATTCATAATCAGCATATACATAATTCTCATTAAGTATGGCAAGTCTGTTACGCAATCCATAGTAATTGGTCATATATCTTGGTTCTGCAGCTTCATAAAGCCATCCTTTATCAAAATCGAGCATGTCAACAAATTCTCCGTAATAGCAGTTTTCTACTTTGTACTTTTTAAGGAGAGTGCTATGGATTTCCGGCATCATGATCCTTTCCATATACTTTATCAGGGAGTTGTCACCGTTAGGGTTAGCCATCCAGGTGAATGTCACAGGTTCGACATGATAGGATCCGTTAGTTGTGTGACAATCCATAAAGAGAGCCGGATCCCATTTATTGAAGACTTCTGTTATAACACCCCTGACCTCAGGTGATTCAGCTTTCATAGCGTCCCTGTTCAGATCAAGATACTGGCCGTTATACCTCACTCCCACTCCGTTTACAGGTCCATTCTGATAAGCCCTGTTAAGAGGATCTATTTTTTCATTACCATCCGGATTGAGGTTTGGACAAATGAGTATTACCAGATCTTTTAAGAGGGATTGGTCTTTGCCAGACAACAGATCACGGGCAAACATAAGTGATGCTTCTTTTCCTTCAACTTCGCCGGCGTGTATGTTGGCTTGTATGTAAATGACTAATCTGTTATCATCCCGTCTTAACCCTGATTCAGGTGGAAGAGGTTCTCCGATTATTATAAGAGGTACTGACATCCCATTCGCTGATTCAGCGATCGTATCTATCCTTATCTTACCCGACAGATCATCAAGCCTTTTAATGAATGACATTACATCATTATAGTCAGATGTTGATGTGAAATTTGAGCTCTCTGCCCTTGTCAGCAATCCTGGCTGGGCAAATAGAAAATTTAATTCCATTAATATTAATAAGAGAGCACCTATAAGAAGTAACCTTTTCATTACGGACACTATTGAGATGTATAAATGATAAAAGTATCAATATTTTTCCGGAAGTGGGTTTCCCACCGCGGGATATGGGTTGTATTTAAAGGTATTCCGGTATTTTTTTGATATTATTAATTTATTTGTTTAATTTCGCCCAAATTTTAAAACACAATACAATGAACAAAGGAACAGTAAAATTTTTTAATGTATCAAAAGGATTCGGATTTATAAAAGATGCAGAATCAGAAAATGAATATTTTGTGCATGTTTCCGGATTGATTGACAAGATCAAAGAAAACGACGAAGTTACGTTTGAGCTGGCTGAAGGCAAAAAAGGTATTAATGCAGTTAATGTTAAAAAAATTGCTTAATTTACTATAGTTCAGATTTTCAAAGGGTGCTTCAAAAGGCACCCTTTCTTTTTTTATTAATATTCATCTGGTTCCTTTATTAAATTAAAAACGGTACAGATTACCTAAAACTGTACCGTTCATGTAAAAGCAATAACCTCATCCCTCATCAGGGTGAGGTATCTTAATCGCTGCCGAACTCTTTTTATGAAGCTGAAAGGGGCTACTTCTTCCCTTCCTTTTTAGCTTTCTTTTCAGCTCTCTTTTCCTTTAAAGTCTTTGTAGGTTTCTTTTTTACTTTTGCCTGTTCTTTTGCCTTTTCGTGTGACATAGCTAATAGAATTTAGTTCAACAAGTGATTAAAATCAAAAATAGGTAAACAATTCAAAAAGAAAATCTGAGTTTTTAACAGAAGTGATCGTGTTAAAATGATTTATCAGTATTCTACTTAAGCTTTAAAAATTGATTTCCCTGAACTTTGTGTTCTTCAATTTCCGGAATGCTCTCTGCCTCTGTACCTTTTTCTTATTATAATATTGATAATCCGTATTTTAATTTTATCCTCCTACACGATTAAAGAAATATCAGAATTGTTAATAACTTTTCTTATTATTGCACCGTAAAATTAAGACGACATAGTATTGATTTTAAATACAGAATGATAAGGACGGCAACATGTAATTTTGTCTTAATAATATGATTTAACAAGGAATGCAGTTTATCATATATTTTATACATTATAAGTTATTTTAATTAATAATATTAATATTTTTTTAATTTTTAACTTTAAAATGTAAGATATTTTATATATTTGCCACAGAATTTAAAAATGAAAAGATTAAGAACCATATTATCATTTGTTTCTCGTAAAAGGAATTTATGTTTCGAATGAGAATGGTATATGGCTTAGAATTAGGGGCGACCGTTCTCATCAGAAACTGAGAACGGTCTTTTAATTTGATAATAAAATGATGAAAAATGAACGGCCTCTCTCCAATGGATTATACAGGGAGGAATTTGAACATGACAGTTGCGGAATCGGATTTGTTGCCCATCTGAAAGGAAAAAAATCGCATTCCATAATAAGCCAGGGATTGGATATCCTCAGGAATATGCTTCACAGAGGAGCCGAAGGCGCAGACAGTAAAACAGGAGATGGAGCCGGAGTGCTTATTCAGATACCCCGTGACTTTTATCTCATTCAGGGATTTTCATTACCTCCGGAAGGTCAGTTCGGGACCGGATTGCTTTTCCTTCCTAAAAATAAGGAGGATGCAGAAAAATGCATCGGGATCCTGCTGGAAATAATAAAGAAAGAGAAAGTAGATCTGATCGGTTTCAGGGATGTCCCGTGTGATAACAGCGTCCTTGGAGAGATATCTCTCGCATCAGAACCTCAGATCAGGCAGATCCTTCTTGGAGCTGACATGCCTCAGGAAGATCTTGAACGCAGGTTATATATAATCAGAAAACAGGCTGAAAGGATTATCCGCGAATCGGATATCAGGCAAAAAAGCTTTTTCTACATTCCAAGCCTGTCAACTAAAGTACTTGTATATAAAGGTATGCTGACATCCACCCAGTTGGGTGAATATTTCAGGGATCTTACCGACAGGAGGATGCAGAGTGCCATTGCCCTCGTCCATTCAAGATTCAGCACAAATACCTTCCCTTCGTGGGATCTTGCTCAACCATTCAGAATGCTCGGGCATAATGGTGAGATAAACACTATCCGGGGAAACAGAATGTGGATGGAAGCAAGAGAATCGATACTCAAATCAGATAAACTTGGAGATCTGTCAAAGATATATCCGATAATCGAACCAGGTAAAAGTGATTCAGCATCTCTTGATAATGTTCTGGAGTTTCTCGTGATGAGTGGTAAATCTCTTCCTTATGCAATGTCGATACTGATCCCTGAATCAATAAATGCCAAGAATCCGATCTCACCTGAATTGCGTGCGTTCTACCATTACCATTCAACATTCATGGAACCCTGGGACGGACCTGCTTCCCTGATATTCTCAGACGGCAGATACATCGGGGGGATGCTCGACAGGAACGGCCTTCGCCCGTCAAGATACCTTATAACAACAAATGACCTGATAGTCATGGGATCTGAAACGGGGGTTCAAACATTCCAACCCAGGGAAATAAAGGAAAAGGGCAGGTTGAAGCCCGGGAAGATGCTGCTTGTCGACACTCATGAAGGTAAGATCTATTATGATGATGAACTGAAAGCCGGCCTGGCTAACGAATTCCCCTATGAAAAGTGGATCCAGGAGAATATGGTGACTCTTGACAAGATCGAGACAGGCCATATAGTAAATCCCGGAATAGGTGACGAATATGAGAAATATATTACTTCATTCAATTTCACAGCCGAAGATATTAGCAGAATAATAAAAGAGATGGCTGCTACCGGAAAGGAACCTACCGGTTCAATGGGAAATGACGCACCTCTGGCAGTCCTTTCGCATAAACCATACAGACTTTTCGATTATTTTAAACAGCTCTTTGCTCAGGTCACAAACCCGCCAATAGATCCGATAAGGGAAGAACTGGTAATGACTTTATCAGGTTACCTCGGATCACTGCAGCAAAACCTGCTTGACGAATCGCCTGACAAAGTCAAAATGGTAAGATTTAAAAATCCGGTTATCTCCAATACCTATTTTGAAATAGTAAAAAACCTTCGTTATAAAGGTTTTTCATCTGCCACACTAATGATGCATTTTGATGCGTCAAGAGGTACTGACGGCCTCCGTGATGCAATAGAAAGGCTCTGTCGTGATTCTGAAAAGGCAGTTGATGAAGGGAAGAATTATATTATTCTGTCCGACCGGGGCATAAGTCATGATAAAGCTCCAATACCATCGCTGCTCGCTGTTTCTGCTGTGCACCATTACCTGATCAGAAAAAGAAAGAGAATGCAGATCGATCTTGTCATCGAGTCTGCAGAGCCCCGCGAAGTAATGCATTTTGCCCTACTGTTCGGGTACGGAGCAAGTATTGTCAACCCATATTTGTGTTTTGCAGTTATAGAAAGACTTGTAAAGGAAAAAACTATCCAGCTAGACTATCAGAAAGCTGAAGAGAACTTTATAAACTCCATCAATAAAGGCCTGCTTAAGATAATGTCAAAGATGGGGATCAGCACTCTGAGAAGCTACAGATCATCACAGATATTCGAAGCAGTCGGGATTCATCCTGATGTAATAGATACTTACTTCGCCGGCACTATAAGCCGTATCGGAGGCATTGGTCTGAGTGAGATCGCAGAGGAAACACTGATCCCTCACAGAAGAGCCTTCAGTGATGAGCCTTTCCGTGAAAGACTGAATGAAGGAGTCTATTCATTCCGTAAGCATGGCGAGCATCATGCGTGGAATCCTGAATCCATTTCTCTTCTTCAGTGGAGCACCCGGACAGGTGACAGGGAGAAATTCAGGGAGTACTGCAGGCTCGTCAATAAGGATACTGCAGAGCCCGGTTTCATAAGAGGACTGCTGCAGATCAGGAAGAACCCTGTGCCAGTTCCTCTGGATGAAGTGGAACCGGCAGAGAACATTATGAAACGCTTTGTTACCGGTGCAATGTCGTATGGTTCAATCAGTCGTGAAGCTCATGAGACTCTTGCTATAGTCATGAACCGTATCGGAGGAAGAAGTAACACAGGGGAAGGCGGTGAAGACCCTGAACGCTTCAGGCTCCGCGAAGATGGTACAAGCACCAGGAGTTCTATAAAACAGGTTGCCAGCGGGCGTTTTGGCGTTACTGCTGAATACCTTGTTAACGCCGATGAGATACAGATAAAAATTGCCCAGGGTGCAAAACCTGGCGAAGGGGGACAATTGCCCGGACATAAGGTCGACAGGATAATTGCCAAAACCAGATATTCCATCCCGGGAATAACCCTTATCTCCCCTCCTCCGCATCATGATATTTATTCTATTGAAGATCTTGCACAACTTATTTTCGATCTTAAAAATGTAAATCCCTCAGCAAAAGTAAGTGTCAAACTCGTGTCCGAGAGCGGTGTGGGTACTATCGCTGCTGGTGTGACAAAAGCAGGAGCCGAACTGATAACTATCAGCGGATTTGAGGGTGGAACAGGAGCCAGTCCTTCGTCATCGATCAAACATGCCGGACTCCCCCTGGAACTTGGCCTTACTGAAACACAGCAGACACTTGTTATCAATAACCTCCGCCGAAAGGTTAAATTGCAGACTGACGGACAGTTGAAGACCGGCAGAGATATAATTATTGCAGCACTCATGGGAGCTGAGGAATTCGGGTTCTCTTCAAGTGCTCTGATCGTTCTCGGGTGTGTCATGATGAGAAAATGCCACCTGAACACCTGTCCGGTAGGAATTGCTACGCAGAATCCGGAACTGAGAAAACGCTTCCTCGGCAAGGCAGAATACCTGATGAACTTCTTCCGTTTCCTTGCTGAAGATGTCAGGGAACACCTTGCTGAGATGGGTTTCCGTACCCTTGATGAAGTAATCGGGAGACTCGATCTTCTCGAGCGTAATCCTGAAGTGACTCACTGGAAAATAAAGAATCTTGATCTTTCAGGATTGCTGACTCTTCCCGTTGAATCTGCGTATAATCCTATGCGATGTACGGAAAAGCAGGAATACAAGCTCGATAAGGTTCTTGACATTGAATTGATAGCAGAAGCCCGGAAAGCAATTTCTGAAAAACAACCTGTTGAGATCTATAAATCAATCAGGAACACTGACAGGACAACGGGCGCAATGCTGTCAGGTAAGATCACCTCTGTTCATGGTTCAGCCGGATTACCTGAAGGTACAATAAAATGCAGGTTCTCAGGATCGGCCGGACAGAGTTTCGGTGCTTTCCTCTGCCCGGGCGTTGAGCTTTTTCTTGCCGGTGACTCCAACGATTATCTTGGAAAAGGGCTTTCAGGAGGACGGATAATTGTTGTGCCACCTCCTGGATCTGTCTTTGAACCGGATAAGAATATAATTATCGGAAATACTGTTCTGTATGGCGCAACCTCAGGCGAGATATATATATGTGGCGTTGCCGGCGAACGATTCGCTGTCCGTAACAGCGGGGCCACAGCTGTTGTGGAAGGTGTCGGAAACCACTGCTGTGAATATATGACAGGTGGAAGAGTAATTGTTCTAGGACGTACCGGCAGTAACTTCGCAGCAGGAATGAGCGGTGGAGTAGCCTTTGTACTGAATGAGGCCGGTAATTTCGATTATTACTGTAATATGGGAATGGTTGAGTTATCGCTCGTTGAGGATCTTAGTGATATAAATGAGCTCAACAACCTGTTGACGCGCCATTATGAATTCACAGGAAGTGTAAAAGCAAAAATGATACTGGATGATCCGGATAAATATCTTCCTATGTTCATTAAGGTAATACCTTATGATTATAAAAAGGTTCTTCAGGAACAAAAACTCGAAGAGTTGAAAAAGAAGATAGCGAGTGTTGAAATGGATGTGGAATATGATCCTGGAAAATGAACAGGACAGCAAAGTAAACTTAAATCAAAATGGGAGACATAACAGGATTTTTGAAAATTAAGAGAAAGGAAGCCGGGAACAGGCCCCTTCATGAGAGAATATATGACTTCAGCGAAGTAGAACAGACACTGAACAGTGAAGACAGGATGCTGCAGGCATCACGCTGTATGGATTGCGGCATACCCTTCTGCCACTGGGCCTGTCCTGTGGATAACCTGATACCAGAATGGAACGATCTCCTTTACAGGGGCGACTGGAAAGCAGCTTATGAAAGACTACAGGCGACAAATAATTTTCCGGAATTCACAGGGAGAATATGTCCTGCAAGCTGCGAGCATGCCTGCGTGCTGAACCTTAACCTCGAACCGGTCACTATTCGCGAAAATGAGGTGGCAATAGTTGAGAGAGCATTTGCTGAAGGATATATCAAACCGATGCCTCCCAAAAAAAGGACAGGTAAAAAAATAGCTGTTATAGGCAGCGGACCTTCCGGAATGGCTGCAGCGGACCTCTTAAACAAAGCAGGGCATTCGGTTACTCTTTTTGAAAAGGACGAATTCGCTGGCGGACTGCTAAGGTTCGGAATCCCCGATTTTAAACTAAGCAAAGCCACTGTCGACAGGAGACTGGACCTGATGATCCGTGAAGGTGTAGAAATCAGGACAGGAATTACTGCAGGTAAAGATATCTCATCAAAGGAACTGATTGATAATTATGATGCTATCTGTATCGCAATCGGGGCTGGTCAGCCTCGTAAGCTAACTGTTGAAGGAAGTGAATTTGAAGGTATTCATTTTGCGATGGACTTTCTTTCCTCACAGAACAGGGTCAATGCAGGCCTCTTACCCATGACAGACAACCCTATTAAAGCTGAAGGGAAAAAGGTTCTTGTAATTGGCGGCGGCGATACAGGCTCAGATTGTGTAGGTACTTCAATCCGTCAGAAAGCTGCAAAAGTGACACAAATAGAGATACTTCCCAAGCCTCCACTGACCCGTACACCTGATAATCCCTGGCCTTATTACGGGAAAATACTGAAAACTTCAACATCACATGAAGAAGGCTGCGAGAGATTATGGAGCATCTCAACTGTCAGATTTGTTGGCGATGGAAAGATAACACGTGGAGCTGAAGTTGAAGATGTCCTCTGGGAAAAGAATAACGGCAGGTATGTTATGAAACCAGTAGAAGGTACAAGAAGAGTTATTGAAGCTGATCTTGTTCTGCTTGCCCTCGGATTTGTCAACCCTGTCCTTGACGGACTGGTGACCGATCTTAATCTCGAACTTGATGACCGGAAGAATATCCGCGTAAACAAGTCTCTGGCAACAAACATCCCGAAGGTGTTTGCTGCCGGAGACTCAGTTAATGGTGCAAGTCTTGTTGTTAACGCGATTGCTTCCGGAAGGAAAGCTGCACGTGAGATAGACAATTATCTCAGAAACCTCTGAAAGACTTAATCAATTGGGATAATCTCTTTTTCGGCTACATTTCTCAAATCTTTTGCAGTAGAAATAAGCCTTATCAGTTCACCACGATATCCCTCCGGGTCTTCTCCCCTGGCTGATGCAGCAAGTCTTGCAGCACCCTGGAGTGTGGCTGTCCCAATGAACTCGGAATCTCTGAGTATCATTCCGAATTCTGCAACAGCAGCCGCAAATCTCATATTTTCAGAAGCCTTTCCAATATCAACGGAGGATGCTCTGACAGGTTTCCCGAACATTTTACTTGTATTTCCGTCCGGCTCCTTGTAACGCACTTTAACAGTAAGCATCTCATCAGAATATCTGTTATTTTCTGTTTTGGCTGTCTGCTGGTATTTTAACGGATCGATAGAAGGCATGCGCTCCCCGGATCCTGCCGGAACTATCTCATAGAGAGCAGTAACCCTGTGTCCTGAGCCCATCTCACCGGCGTCTTTGGTGTCATCATTAAAATCTTCATCATTCAGGAGCCGGTTTTCATAACCGACAAGCCGGTATGATTCCACTCTGAAAGGATTAAACTCAATCTGGAACTTCACATCCTTCGCTATAGTGAATAGAGTGCCTCCGAATTCACGTACCAGGACGCGGCGGGCTTCCTGAAGGTTGTCAATATAGGAGTAATTGCCGTTACCTTTATCAGCTATTATTTCCATTTTATCATCCTTGATATTACCCATTCCAAAGCCAAGTACAGTAATGAATATGTTCTTCTTTCGTTCTTCCTCAACGAGTCTCTCCATCCCTCCGTTACTTGATTCACCAACGTTAAAATCACCATCAGTGGCAAGGATTATTCTATTATTCCCACCCGGAATGAAATTCCTGCCGGCTTCATTATATGCCAGCCGAAGACCTGCCCCACCGGCTGTCGATCCGCCTGCCTCAAGATTATCTATTGCCCTCAGTATTTCCTCTTTCCGGTTACCCGGTGTCGATTTAAGGACCAGCCCGGCTGCACCGGCATAAACAACAACAGCTACATGATCCTGAGGCCTCAGTTCATTCACGAGTAAACTGAAAGCCGATTTCAGCAGAGGGAGTTTGTCAGGTTGGTTCATAGAACCTGATACATCTATCAGAAAAACCAGGTTGGAAGGAGGAAGCGATGATTTGTCAATGCTCCTGCCTCGCAACCCTATCTGAAGCAATATATGATCAGTGTTCCATGGGCATACAGCCGTCTCTGTGGAAACTGAAAACGGATGTTCCCCCCGCGGCTCAGGATAGTCATAACTGAAATAGTTGATCATTTCTTCTATTCTTACAGCATCAGGAGGAGGCAACGTGCCGCTGTTGATGAACCTTCTTATATTTGAATAAGACGCATTATCAACATCTATAGAAAACGTTGAAAGGGGGTTATTCTTCACACTCCTGAACCCGTTTTCGTTCACTGATGCATAGTTTTCAGTATTGAACCCCGGACTGTAACGCTGGAAACCGGTCCGCGAGTCATAAGCCATCCCGACTGCCGGTGATGCAACATAATAAGCCTCATCCATAATACTTTTTCTGGCAATGATCTTCTGAGATTCTTTTTCAGCAGAATTGAACCTCATTACCACGTTTATGATATTTCTGCTGTCAATTCGAACCTCTTCTGTCTTAAAGCCAGCCATGGAGAATACAAGAAACCTGGCATTATCATCAACGGATAGCTTGTAATTACCGTTGCTGTCTGTCTTCGTTCTTGTTTGTGAACCCTTTACACTAACACTCACTCCGGAGAGCGGTTTGGATGTTTCATCAGTCACCCTGCCTGTTATAATACCCGATCCCGTGAAAGAGATAAGGATTGAAGCAAGGATCATTATTGCTAAGATTACCGGACTATTTTTCATGACTTTATTTTTTTTGATTAATATTCATTTACATGATGCAAAAGCCGGCAAAATTCCATAAAAGAATTTCCATTTTTTTTTATTTAAATTATCTTTAAGGATATTTTAAAGGGAATATCAGGACTTTGCATAAAATGAAGGATGAAGAGCTGGTTTTTGAATTCAGCTCATCGCATGACCTTGAAATACTTGGCGAACTCTATTTAAAGTACATGCATCTTGTTTATGGTGTATGCCTGAAGTACTTGAAGAACAGGGAAGAAGCTATGGATGCGGTAATGCAGATCTTTGAGAAATTGATTTCGGATATACCAAAACAAAAAATTGAAAACTTCAGGAGCTGGCTGCATGTTGTAACAAAGAATTATTGCCTGATGCAACTCAGGTCAATGAAAAGTGAAGATGAAAAGCTGAGGGAATGGATGCTTACAACAGGAATTGTGGAAAATGAACATTATGTGCATCCTTTAGACAACGAGCAGCAGGAAACAGATAACCTGCTGGCTGATTGCATTGAAAGACTGAATGGCGAGCAGAAAGAATGCATTAAGCGCTTCTATTACGAAAACAGATGCTATAGAGAAATTGCGGAGGATCTTGGTATTGATGAAAAAAAAGTGAAAAGCAATCTGCAGAATGGTAAAAGAAACCTGAAAATTTGTATTGAGGAGAAAGATGAAAGAGACGAATAACAACAAAAAAGGATATCTCTCCGAGGTTGGAAGGTATGTAAGAGGAGAAATGTCACAAAGAGAAGAGAATTCTTTTCAGAGAAGGCTGCTGCGGGATCCCTTTTCCGATGAAGCTACTGATGGTTATTCAGGGATCTCTCAAAAGGAAGCTGTTAAAGATCTTGAACACCTTAAGAAAAAAATCAGGGAGAGAGTCAGACCAAAACAAAAAATACTTTATTACCGCATAGCGGCCTCAATAGCTGCCATCCTGGTACTTGGATCAGTTACTGTACTTATCCTGAGAAGCCGGTCGCAAGCCCGCCTGGCTGATCTGTTTATCCCGGCTCAAAATATCGAAGCATTTAAACCTGCACAAGGAACGGATTCCGCTATCACTGATGAAACTATTCAACCTGATACTGAGCAGAATATACCAGAAACAGGCAACCAGCAGATTGCAATGAACCAATTAATTCAGGCACAGAGATCTGACGTGTCAATCACAGATGTACAATCACAAGAGTCTGCATTGGTTGCTGAAGCCAGGGAAGCAGAAGCTTTCTTAAACAATTCCGGCGCTGCGGCACAAGGATCCGACTCTGCCGTGAAGATGACAGACGCTATTTTGACAAGCGGGTATTCAACCTCAAGGAATATGACAGCTGCGCCTGTCAGGAATGAGACAGATGCTGTTGAACCATTACCTGATGCGCCGTCTCAACCGGCTGATGGACAGGAAAATTATACAAAATATATCAAAGAAAATATAAGAAGACCTGCTGTAACTGAATCAATGGAAAATGCAGTAGTGGTCATCAGCTTTCAGGTTCTGAGCACAGGGACTATCGAAAGTATAAATATTATTAATACTCCCGGGGATGAATTCTCAGATGAAGCGATCAGGCTGATCAAAGAGGGCCCTTCCTGGTTGCCTGCCGTGAAAAATGGTCAGAAAGCCGACGATACAGTAACCCTGAGAGTGGTTTTTAAATAAAGATACAATCTCGCGGGATGAATGTTTAAAAAACAACACCGGTCTGCATTTAATCCGGAACAAAAAATATATGATTGTCTTACGCGAACATTTATTTAATGATAAGAAGAACTTTTTGCCTGCTTGTTCTGATAACAGTAATAGATATTTCTGTAATATACAGCCAGCCAGTTGATTCGACATCGTTTACTTCTAACTCCAGATTAAGCTTTTACTCTTTCGAGAACAATGCGGAGATACTGTTGCATGTTCCTGCAAAGCTTCACTTTAGTCATATCACAGCAGTCTTAAGAATTGGCAGTGATACTCTTGCAGTATGGAAAGGTATTCCTTCAAAAAAGACGATTAGAATTCCTTTCACACTTAATCTCGTTCCGGCAGATTATGAAGTGACCACTGAAATCAAATCCCCTCTTTCAGCAGGAAAATTCATAACAACCTGTAATCTTACAATACTTAATTATAAGTCAAATGAAGTGAAAACCGACCGGCTGACCGGAGGTCTGATCGTGAATAAAAGGCCATTCTTTCCGTTCGGTTTCTACTGCTACTCACCTGTACATCCATTATTACCCGAAGAAGAAGTTGTAAAAGGATTCAATACTATATCTCCATATCAGAAAATATTGCCGGAGTCTTTTTATGAAAGGAAAGCATACATGGATCGCTGTGCAGAGCTGGGAATGAAGGTTCATTATAATCTCCTTTCTGTCTCCGGAGGAGGCGGAGTGAATTCGGTTATAGAAGGCATCACTGACTCAGAAAAAAAACAATTACTTGAATACGAGATAAATGCATTTAAGGATCATCCCGCTCTTCTTGCCTGGTATATTGCCGATGAGCCCAATGGATATGGCATAACTCCCGATTCTCTGGCAACAATCTACAATCTCATCAAAGCTATGGATCCCTGGCATCCGGTCTCAATCGTTTTTATGGCTCCTTTCCTTTCATCAAGGAAGTATGCAAACTCAATGGATATAGTTATGGCTGATCCATACCCCGTACCTGATATGCCGGTAACATATACCGGGAATGTAGCCGGTACCCTTGTCCAGGAGTTCTCGGGGAAGAAACCGGTATGGATAGTGCCCCAGGCATTTGGCGGCGGAGAGCTGTGGAGCCGCGAACCAACACGGCAGGAGATACGCTCAATGACTTACCAGTCGGTAATAAAAGGAGCTTCAGGTATTCAGTATTTTGTGAGGCAGGGTTTGAATTTATTCCCGAAATCTGCCGGAACATGGGCTGAATGCGGAATGATGGCGGTTGAAATAGCTGAATTGACTCCCTGGCTTTTATCTGAGGAGGAAACAATACCTGTAAGGTCAGGATCAGAGAATGTGTCTGTAAGGTCAGCTGTCCATGACGGTCATCTGCTAATAATTGCCGTTAATAAGACCAATGTTCCGGTCAGAACAGATTTTGCTATAAACTCTTCAATATCGGGGAGAGCAAAGGTCCTGTTTGAGAACAGGAATGTAACTGTAAGCTCAGGTTTATTCGCTGATCATCTGGCTTCATTCGGCTCGCAGGCATACCTTATAAATATAAAACCTAAAAGGGATACCCTGTTCAGATGGAAGGATAACCTTATTAAAGATCCAGGATTTGAAGATGTTTCCAGCCCGGGAGTACCTGCTTCATGTTATGCACGGAATGGCGGCGACAGAGGTGCTACTTATTTCCTTGATTCAAGGGAGCATTTTGAGGGAAATCATTCCATCCGCCTGGTCACTCCAAAAGAGAATGGTACCATAAGACTAAGGTTCTTCCCGGTAAAAGTCATGGCTGGAAGGACATATTATATCTCCATAAGGGCTAAAACAGATCCGGAACAAGGTCTTATTAAAGATACTGCTTCCATTCATCCCCGCTATTTTGAGATCTCGCTCGGAGGGTATGGTAACAGGAAGTTCGAACTGTCCCCTGACTGGCAGGAATTTGTAACATCTGTTACAATTCCCTATCCTGAGGAAGATCTGCAGCCAAAATTGAACGTTATCCTGCAGATGCCCTCTGCAGGAACCGCATGGTTCGATATGCTTCAATTGATCGAAGCTGTTGATATAAATAAGAGTGTCGATCCCGCTCTCAGGAAACCGTGGGAAGATTTGATATGGAGCAGGTAGTGATTGATGTGGTGCAGGGTGCAGGGTGCAGGGTGCAGGGTGCAGGGTGCAGGGTGCAGGATGCAGGGTGCAGGGTGCAGGATGCAGGGTGCAGGATGGAGAGTTCTTAATTAACTCCAGGCACTTTAGGCACTCGAAGTACTTTAGGCACTTGTATTATCTGCGCTAATCTGCGATTCCGATAGTTATCGGGACTGCGGGAAAGTCAGAGTAATTAAAATATTTGTGTAAATTTCATTACTAAAATCTGATCATCATGAAAACAAAATATTTTTCATTCTTATTTATTGTTACCCTGGTTTTTTACAGTTGCACCAGACAGAAGGATAATATGCATTACAAAGGGAATATCGCTCCATTGAAGCAGAATGCCTATATAAAACTGCCTCTTGGATCAATTAAACCTGAAGGCTGGCTTAAGGATCAGCTTCAGGCTCAGGCTGATGGTCTGACAGGCCACCTTGATGAATTCTGGCCTGATCTTACAAATTCAGCCTGGAAAAATGGCACCGGTGAGTCATGGGAACGGGGTCCCTATTATCTTGATGGCCTTATTCCCCTGGCATACACCCTTGATGATGAGCGACTTAAGGAAAAAGTTAAAACCTGGATAGAGCCAATCCTTGTCAGCAGCAGAGATTCCGGATGGTATGGCCCCCTGAAGAACACTGACCGCTGGCCGCTCGCTGTATCAAACAAGGTACTTATGCAATACTATGAAGCCACGTCAGACAATCGTGCACTCGATATCCTGAAGAAATATTTCAGGTATATACATGATACTCCTCCCGACTGGCCAGATAAGGACTGGAGGGGAGTCAGGGCAATGGAGAACGCTGTTACCGGATACTGGCTTTTCCGTGAAACACATGAACCATGGATACCCGAAACTATTGAATCAATCCAGAAAAACAGTTCTGACTGGACAAGCTATTATGAAAAATTCCCCTGGGACTCCGCTGCTGTGGCTGATAAAAAGATACCGCTTGACTGGAAAGAAGCCGGATTAACCGCACATGTTGTAAATAATGCCATGGCAATAAAATACCCGGGTCTATGGTATCAGCAGTCTGGTGATGAAAGATATAAAAAAGCAGTTTTTGCCGGCATTGAAAAATATGACAGAAATCATGGACAGGCAGGCGGGAGATTCTCAGGAGACGAACATCTCTCAGGCAAAAGTCCTGACCGCGGAACAGAACTGTGTTCCGTTGTTGAGTATATGTTTTCTCTTGAAGAACTATATGCAATTTTCGGTGACAACAGGCTGGCAGACAGGCTGGAACTACTGACATTCAATGCTTTACCCGGAACCACAACAGCCGATATGTGGGCACACCAGTATGATCAGCAATCAAACCAGGTGCTTGTGACCGGAGATAAGAGAGCATGGACCTCAAACGGGGATTACTCGAATATTTACGGACTTATGCCGAATTTTGCCTGCTGTCTTGCAAACATGCACCAGGGATGGCCGAAATTCACCGCAAACCTGTGGATGGCCACAAATGATAACGGACTGACTGCTGTTTCTTATAGTCCGTCAACTGTTAAGGCAAAAGTCGGGAAAGGAACCACAGTAACAATAAGAGAAGAAACGGAGTATCCTTTCAGGGGAAACATCAAACTTGTCATAGAGACACCTGAGAGCGTAAAATTCCCGCTTTACCTGCGGGTACCAGGCTGGGCTGATTCAGTCATCTTCACCTTCCGCGGAAAAACACTTGCAGGTAAACCAGGGGAAACAGTCAGACTGTACGAAAATTGGCACAACGGCGATCAGGTTTCTTTTACACTGCCAATGAAACTGAAATTTGAAAGAAGATTTAATAATTCAGTTTCAGTAAGGAGAGGCCCGCTCTATTTCTCTCTCAGGATAGATAAAGAGTACAAAAGGGTAAAGATAAACTATGATAACTTCGGTTATATGGGCAGTGTAGATTGGGAAATAAGACCTTTGAGTCCCTGGAACTACGGCCTGATGATCGATAATACTAAATTGTTAAGAGGGTTCGATGTTATTGAAAATCCTGTAGCACGATTACCCTTTGCTGATAAAGGAGATATGGTATGGTCAGCTGATTCCGGCAAATATATTACCTGGGAAAATGATGCTCCTGTAATAATTAAAACAAGGGGTGTCAGGATTCCGGGCTGGACGCAAAGAAATAACTCAGCAGATCTGCCCCCTGTCAGTCCGGTTAATCCGGAAGATTACCCTGAGGTTATTCAGCTTGTTCCCTACGGAAACGCAAAACTCAGGATCACGGAATTTCCTGTAATTGATGTAACCAGGATGGTTGATGTAATCAGACAGAATTAGTCTTTAGCCTGAGCCAGTCTTTTTCTTCCACGGTAAGAAACGGAGCTATCTTACTAAAAAGCTCCTCATGATATCTGTTCAGCCAGGCAACTTCCTGATCTGAAAGAAGGGTTTTGTCAAGAAGGTTCTTATCAATATAACATAAGGATAATGTATCGAATTTCAGAAATTGGCCAAATTCAGTTTCCTCATCCTCATAGCATATCATCAGGTTTTCGGTTCTGATACCATACTCCCCCTCCCTGTATACTGCAGGTTCGTTCGACAGAATCATCCCGGCCTCAATAATTGTTTTATTTGCAGCAGGACTTATACTCTGAGGCCCTTCATGCACATTCAGGCAAAAGCCTACTCCGTGGCCCGTACCATGACCATAATTGATCCCATTCTCCCATAAAGTCTTCCTTGCAAGAAGATCAAGCTGGTATCCCTTTGTACCTGCAGGAAATTTAGCACAAGCCAGGGCTATATGTCCCTTCAAAACAAGTGTAAAATCCCTTCTCTGCTTTACTGTAGGTGTGCCAATAACTATTGTTCTTGTAATATCAGTTGTACCACCAGTATATTGGCCGCCGGAGTCGATCAGAAGTATCCCGTTTCCCTCAAACGTTGCGGAGAAACCTGTCCCGGTCTCATAATGAGGAAAAGCAGAATTCTCATTAAATGCAGAAATCGTCTTGAACGAAGGGCCAAGATAATCAATCTGACTCTCCCTGAATTCCTGTAGCTTTGAAGCGACAGAGATCTCTGTCATTCCAGGATTTCCGATATTGTTTTCCAACCAGAAAAAGAATTTTGTCAGAGCAACTCCATCCTTTACCATCACATCTTCAGTATTCTTAATCTCCACCTGGTTCTTTACTGCTTTCATCCTGCAGGGGATACTGACATCCTCAATTATTCTTACTGACTCAGGGATTGAATTGTAAAGAGTTACAGAAGTGGTATCAGGAGAAACCAATAGTGAGGATCCTTCTTTCAGTGAAGATAAAGCTCCTGTTACGCTGTTATATTCCTTTACCTGGATCTTAAGTCCGGAAAATTCATGCAGTAATTCCGGTCTTATTTTTTCAATTCCTGCAAACAACACTGCAGATCCTTCGCTGATGAGAAAATATGACAGAAATACGGGAGTGAATTCCAGATCATAGCCCCTTATATTCAGTAGCCACATTATATCTTCTGGAGATGTAAGAAGGTGCTGATCAATTGATCTTTTCCTCATCTGTTCCCGCACCTCTGACAATTTACTGCTCCTATCCTTTCCTGAAAACCTTACCGGGTGGTCCCATGCTGCCGCTCCGGCCATTTCAGGACGATCAGTCCAGATACCTGAGATAAGATCACAATCAGTTAAATAATTCACTGATCTGCTTTTCAGTTTATTATTTATCTTCCTGAAGTCAGAAATCGATAAGATCCTTCCATCGAAGCCAATAGCATCACCATTATTGCAGTTATCCGCAAGCCAGTCGGTATAATCAGGTGATTGAAGAATGCCCGGGAACATCAGATCAAAACCTGACCCGGTTAATTGTTTTCCCGCCTGAAGATAGTACCTGGAATCAGTCCATAATCCTGCAAAAGACCGGCTTACTACAACAACGGCATTAGAACCAGTGAAACCTGTAAGCCATTCTATTATTTTCCAATGATCCGGGACCTGGTCACTGAAATTCGGTCCGGTTGAAGGAATTACAAGGAAATCAATACCTCTTCTGCTAATTAAAGATCTTAGTGCATCCAGCTTCTGAAGTCGGTCCATCACCTATGATTTTATTACAAAATAAGCAAAATGTGAATAAAATCCAATAATGGAAGATCCGAGGAAGACTTCAGTTATAAGTTCTTAACTTCATTAATCAGATTCTGAAGACTAGTTTTTGCATCTCCGAACAGCATTCTGGTCTTATCGTGAAAGAATAGCAGGTTCTCAATAGCCGCGTATCCTTTACCCATGCCTCGTTTCATTACGATGATATTCTTTGCGTCCCTGACTTTGACGATCGGCATCCCGTAGATAGGACTTGAAGGATCATCTTCAGCTGCGGGATTAACAACGTCATTAGCTCCGATCACTACTACTACGTCAGTGGACGGCATATCAGGATTTATCTCCTCGCTTTCGACGAGCATTTCATAAGGTACATCGGCTTCAGCAAGCAATACATTCATATGTCCCGGCATCCTTCCTGCTACAGGATGGATAGCATACCTCACTTCAACACCTTTTTCGGTAAGAAGCTTATCAAGTTCATGACATGAATGCTGAGCCTGGGCAACTGCCAGTCCATATCCGGGCACTATGACGACCTTTTTTGAATAGCTTAGCAGAACTGCTGCATCAGAAAGAGTTATCTCCTTTATGGTCCCCGTCACCTCAGCTCCCTGTTTTCCTCCTCCACCAAAAACTCCGGCTATAACATTAATCAGTGATCTGTTCATAGCCTTACACATAAGTACAGTAAGGATTGTACCAGCTGAACCAACAAGTATCCCTCCTGTCAGCATGGCCTGGTTATTATAAAGGAACCCTCCCATTGCCGCAGCCACACCGGTAAATGAATTTAACAGGGATATGACAACAGGCATATCGGCACCCCCTATGGGCATCACAAATAAGACACCGTAAACAAGTGATATCGAAAATAATATGTAGACAAAAGCCGATAATTCCGAGCTGTTTGTGACATTTCGGGTCATGATGAAGATTACTAAACCAACGATAATGGCCATCATTATCATGTTCACATATCTCATTGCTTTGATCCTCATATCACCTATCTTTCCGTCAAGCTTACCGAAAGCTATCATACTTCCAGCCCAGGATATGGTCCCGATTACAAGTCCGAGCAGGATTGCCAGAACGTGTCCGTTAGCCATGCCATGTTCAGCGATGAATTCGGGCCTTATATGAGGGAATTCCATCATTGATATAAGTGCAGCTGCTGCACCTCCCATACCATTGAAGAAGGAAACGAGCTGCGGCATTGCTGTCATTTTAACCCGCCTGGCTATGAACCACCCTATAACTGTTCCTATAATTATTGCCAGCAGTATCCAGGGGATATTACCGATAGGTTCACCGTCTTTTTTGTGAAATGCAATTGTTGCAATTATTGCGAAACCCATTCCAAACGCAGCAAGAATATTTCCTCTTCTTGCTGTAAGAGGATGGCTGAGCATTTTGAGACCAAGAATAAAAAGCACTGACGCTACTATATATGTTATCTCGAGTATTGGTATCCCGTAAGTAAAGTGTGACATATTATTGTTTATGTTAATCTTTTAATAATTTGCCTGACTAGCGTTCCTTCTTTTTGAACATTTCCAGCATCCTGTCAGTAACGACAAAGCCCCCCACAACATTAAGTGTTCCCAGAACAACGGCAACAAATCCGAGGATCATTGATCCTGCTGAAGCTGCATGCCCCATTACTATTATGGCTCCGATTATCACTACGCCGTGGATCGCATTAGCCCCGGACATAAGCGGAGTGTGAAGTATTGCCGGCACATGACTTATGACCTCAATACCCAGAAAGATAGACAGTATCACAATAAATATTGCCTCCCTGTACTGCAAGAAAAATCCAAGAATATTTTCCATGATATGTTTTATTTGATATTAAGTATTTGTTTAACTCTCTGACTGACGTACTCATTTAAATGAACTGCCGTCGTTCCCTTTATGATCTCATCATCCATGTCAAGTTTGAGGTCTCCTTCTTTACCGATCATGATCTTAAGAAGGTTAATCAGATTATTTCCGAACATCCTGCTTGCATCTGCAGGCATATCTGTCGGATAATCGGATTTCCCGACTATTGATACCCCATTAACTAAAACAGTCTTGCCATTCTCTGTCAGTTCACAGTTACCTCCTGTTGATGCAGCAAGGTCAATGATAACCGATCCGGGTTTCATTGAATAAACAGTCTCTTTTAAAATCAGAACAGGTGCCTTCCTTCCAGGTATCTGGGCAGTTGCGATTATCACATCGGCGGCTTTTGCCCTTGTCTGGATAAGCTGTTGTTGTTTGGCTTTGTATTCATCCGACTGTTCAACAGCATATCCGCCGGCAGCAGCATCCTCCTTAGCCCCCTCCACTTCAATAAATTTGGCACCCAGACTCTTTACTTCATCTTTTACAGCTGAACGGACATCGAAAACTTCAACAACGGCTCCAAGCTTTCTTGCAATAGCTACGGCCTGCAGACCTGCCACGCCTGCTCCCAGGATCAGGACATGTGCTGGTTTTATGGTTCCTGCTGCCGACATAAACATTGGAAAGAATCTTGGCAGTAGCGAAGCAGCATGAAGGACAGCTCTGTAACCAGACACTGTACCCATTGAAGACAGAATATCCATTGCCTGAGCCCTTGTTATTCTGGGGATCAGGTCAAGACCCAATACTGTCAGCCCTTTCTGCCGTGCCAGTTCCAGCCATTTACTATTTTCAGCCGGGTTAAGAACTGAACAGAGAACCTGTCCGTTTTTACACATTCCCAGATCCGTTTCAGGGATGAGATTCACGGAAAGAAGCATTCCGCATTTAAGTATAAGATCTTTTCTTGATGAAACTGAAGCACCTGCCGCCTGGTAGTCTTTGTCTGAAGCAAAAGCTTTTACACCAGCGTTATTTTCAACAAATATTTCTACCCCCAGCTTCCTGAGTGTGGCAACTTCTCCAGGGAGCATAGCTACTCTCTTCTCATTGCCTGTTTCGCTTAAAATGCCAATTATCATCTTTTATCTGTTAGAATTAGAAATGAGATTTTAAAAAAAATGAGCTTTGAAGTTAATAAACAAAAGCATTTAATGGGAATTTTGTTGAAGAAACAATTCAAGCTGTAATTTTTGATAATACTACTCACTGAAAAAATTTGTCAGCCAGAATTTATACTCTTCGATTGTGCTGTGAAGTCTTTTAGCTCCCCGCCATCCATGCCTGCCTCCGGGGTAGATCATGAACTGAAATGTTTTGCCCTCTTCCTGCAATTTAGAGATCAGCCATAAACTGTTCTGCAAGTGCACATTGTCATCTATATCACCATGATTAAGGTATAATTTACCCTTAAGGTTACCTGCAAAAGTAATTGCTGAACCATTATCATAACCAGCTTTATTCTCCCGGGGAGTATCCATATATCTTTCGGTATACACACTGTCGTAAAGCCTGAAATCGGTTACTGATGAGCCAGCAAAACCGTGAGTCCAGTACCCGGCTCCTTTAGTAAGAGCCAGGCAGGTCATATAACCTCCATAAGAGCTTCCGGTTATGCCTATCCTGTTACTGTCGATGAATGACTTTTTCCTAAGCCATTCAACAACATCCCCGTAATCCAGTATCTCCCACTTGCCAAGCGACCTGTACATGTAATCCAGCCCTCTCCTTCCGAAATGTCCGGAACCTCTGTGATCAGCCTGAATTATAACTATCCCTTCCGACGAATACCATGAGGGAGAGTCGCCCTGCCACTTGTTTTCAACATTCTTTCTGTCTGGACCGCCATAGATATCGAAAATAACCGGGTACTTATGCGAGTGATCAAAATTCACAGGATAGGTTATCATTACAGGCATACTGAAAAGACCGTCTGAAGTCATAACCTTAAAAAGTTCCGACTTCGGCAATGCTTTACCAGTACCTTCTTTCTCAAAGCTGTAAATCACCCTGGCAGCTTTTCCTTTCCTGTCGCAGGCAATAATTGAGCCGGGACTTGTAACATTACTCCAGGTGTCCAGAAAATATAGTCCTGAAGGTGAAATACTTACATCGTGGGTCCCGGGGTCTTTTGTTATCTGGAACATATCCCCTCCGTCAAGCTGTACACGATATAGATGCTGGTCAGTCGATTCAGGACCCGTCGCATAGAAAAAAACGGTCCCGGAGTTTTCATCAACTCTTTTTATCGATGTTATCCTGAAATCAACATTTGTGATCCTCGAAATAAGATTACCATCCCAGCCGTAATAATAAAGGTTCTCCCATCCCGAAACAGAATTTCTTACGATAAATCCCGTGTTGTTCTTCATTACATAAATATCCTCGTGGAATTCAACCCATGTGTGGTAAGTCTCCCGGTAGATCTGGTCAAAATCTCCTGTCACCGGATCAGCCAATACTATCCTCAGGTCAGTCTGATCGCGGTCCAGTACCTGTATTGCAAGCTTTCTGCTGTCTGGTGTCCAGAATGGCCAGGCAATATATTGATCAATTGAATAATCTGTTTTGATCCATGTGGTTTTAGCGTCACTTACATCAGCTACTCCCATTTTAACTTTTGGATTAGGATCCCCTGCTTTCGGGTAAGGCACCTGTTCAAGCTGTCCGTGAATATCGTCGGACAGATCAAGGCGGTTAAGAGTAAAAACAGGAACATCACTCTCATCGGTTCTCAGATATGCTATTTTTCTGCTGTCGGGCGACCACCAGAAAGCACAATATTTACTTGGCCGGCCAAGTATCTCCTCCATATAGACCCAGGAAGCGTAGCCATTGTATATCCTGTCAGAGGCATCTGTTGTCAGCCTTGTCTCCTTAAGGGCAGCCAAATCGTAAACATATAGATCTTTGTCCCTTGTATAAGCAATTTTACTGCAATCAGGAGAGTATCGTACGTTGACTGCGTTGCCATTGTCACTAAGTTTCCTGAGAGTTTTATCGCCTTTCAGAAAATAGAAAAGCCCGTCTTTTCGTATAAGAACTACGCTTTTATTATCCGGACTGACAGCATCTTCAGGTTCCAGAGTAACTCCTTCAGGAAGAGATTCTGTTAACAACTCCACATCCGTTTTGACTTGAGGAATGATGGTTTCCCTGCCTGAACGCAAATTCACTTTCCATGTTACTGGCTTGGCCTCATCATCCAGTTTAGTTATAAGGCAATTCATATCATCCACCCATCCTGCAACCTGTACTTTCTTCGTACCCATTGCCGGCATTTGTGCCATAAGCAAGTTTTGTGAAAATGTATAGCAGAATAGTAGAAGTAAAACTGAAACGGACAATGGTGATTTTCTCATAAAAATGCTTTAGAAATTTAACTCAGCCCGTAAAAATAGGCATTTTTAACAAAATGCTTTTTGTATATTGGAGCATAAAATTAATGCTGTTCAGGATGAAGAAAATCATATCTATTTTATGTCTGACTGTCTGTTTTACAGCATGTAAGACCAGCAAGACAGATATTAATAAAGCTATTGAGAATATAAGCACCAGCTACCTTGCCGGCCAGGTATCCGAGATAGGGTCAGACAAGTTCATGGGAAGGCAGCCTTTTACTGAGGGAGAGACAATAACCATAAATTACCTTGAAGACCAGTTAAAATCACTTGGATTTGAGCCTGCTTTCGGCGAAAGTTATTTCCAGGGTGTACCTATGGTTGAAATTTTATCATCAATAAATGAGGTCACTGTAAAAAAATCCAGTAAAATATTTAAACTGAATGCTCCGGATGATGCTGCAATAATATCGCCTCGGTTAAAGAAGGAGAACAGAATTGAGGATTCTGAGATGATCTTTGCAGGTTTCGGGATCGTTGCTCCTGAATATGGCTGGAATGATTATGAAGGTCTTGATATTAAAGGAAAAACAGTCGTGGTATTTGTCAATGATCCGGGATTATATACAGGAAATACTGATCTTTTCAAGGGCAGGGAGATGACATATTACGGAAGATGGACCTACAAATACGAGGAAGCTGCCCGACAGGGAGCACAGGGGGTTATTATCATTCATGAAACCGAAGGAGCCGGTTATCCTTATACTATCCCGCGAAAGAGTTCGATAACATCAAGGTTCTACCTTGAGAGTGCTGACTCTAATGCATCAATGTGCCAGTTTACAGGCTGGTTTTCGGCAGATGCTGCAGCAAAGCTTTTCAACGAATCAGGGTATGATGTTCAGAAGCTCAGGATGGAAGCCTGTAAGAAAGAGTTTTCAGGATTTCCTCTCGATATGAAGATCTCATTGAATATCAGGAATAGTATCAGGTTTAACAAATCAAATAATGTTGCAGGAATTCTCCGTGGTTCAGCAAAAGCTGATGAAGCTGTTGTTTACACGGCACACTGGGATCATTTTGGTATAGGAGAAAAAGAACAAGGCGATTCAATCTATAACGGTGCAGTGGACAACGGAACTTCGATGGCCTGGGAGCTGGCTATTGGAAAAGCCTTTGCTTCACTGAAGAAGAGACCGGAAAGAAGCATAATTCTGCTTTTCCCGACTGCCGAGGAACAGGGGCTTCTTGGTTCGGCTTATTATACCAGCCACCCGATCGTTCCGCTTAAGAATACTGTGACTTGTATAAATAACGACGGACTGCTTCCCATAGGCAGGATGAAAGATGTTACAATAACAGGTTATGGACAGTCGGATCTGGACAGTATTGTCAGGATTGCTGCAGAAGGTCAGGGAAGATATGTAGCGGGTGACCCTGATTCACATACGGGAATGTACTTCCGGTCTGATCAGTTCTCATTTGTTCAGAAAGGAATACCCTCCTTATATTGCAAGGGGAGCAATGACAGCCGCGAATACGGCAAGGAATGGGCAGCGCTGCAGATAAAAGATTATATAGAGAATAAGTATCACCGGCCGGCAGATAATTATGATCCTGAATCTTTCAATTTCGAAGGTATCGTGGAAGATGCCGCCCTGGCTTTCAGGGTTGGATATGAAATAGCAAATTCGGATTTTTTTCCAAAATGGAGAAAAGGATCGGAATTCAGGATGGGGAAATGAAGTAGTGAGAGGTGAAATTTCATTTATTTCTGCGAAAATTTGCGGGATCTGCGGGAAATAAAAACACATTTTCCCGCAGATTACGCAGATCGGCGCAGATCAAAGCGGTGAGTGGTGAGAGGTGAGTAGTGAGATATTTAAATGTTAATCGCATTTTATGTTCATTGAATAACAAAAACCTGATAAATATCATAAAATCAGCCCTTAATTAGAATCGTTATAAAATACTGTTAATTTATTAACATTGTTATTTTAATAACAGATAATTTATTATTTTTGTATCGGAATTTTAACATTAGAATTGTATATAATCAATTATATTCTTGTAAATCAAGTATATATGAAGAAAGTAAAATCACCAGCAGATCTTAGAAAGATCAAAGATGAAGTCCGCGAAAGAATGTATTCGAAAGAAAAAATTCGTGTCAGGGTACATATGGGGACAAGCGGACTGGCATCCGGGGCCAGGGAGATCTATGATTTTCTCCGTCTGGAACTCGAAAAGAGGAACATTCATGCATCTGTTATAAGTACAGGTGACATGGGTTACAGTCATGCCGAACCAACACTGGAAGTCACACTTCCGGGAAAGGATCCGGTCGTTTTCGGTAATGTCGATAAACTCAAAGCTGACGATATAATCGAAAACTACATTAAGAACGGTGAATATGTCGACGGGATACTTCCTGCCAATTACCGTAAAATTGAATAAATAACACTTTTGAGAAAAACCATGGCAAGAGAAAAAATGCAGATATTGATCTGCGGAGGAACATCCTGCTCAGACAAACAGAGTGAAGCGCTTGCAGACAATCTTAAACTTGAGCTTGAAGCCAATGCTCTCGAGAACGATATTAAAGTGGTTCGTAGCGGTTGCTTTGGACTATGTAATCTCGGACCTGTTGTAAAAATAGTCCCGGGTGACGTGATGTACGTAAAAGTCACTCCTGATGATGCAAGAGAGATTGTGAGTGAGCATATTATGAAGGGGAACAAGGTCGAAAGGCTCTTATACAAAGATCCTTCCGGGAAAACAAAATCAGCTGAAAAAGAACTCTCAGTTTATAAGAAACAGCTCAGGATAGTCCTCCGAAACTGCGGTATCATTGATCCGGAAAACATTGAAGAAGCTATTGCCCATGATGCCTATGAGGCATTGGGTAAGGTGCTGACTGAAATGAAACCACTCGAAGTTATAAAAATTATCAAGGATTCCGGACTTCGCGGGAGGGGCGGTGGCGGATTTCCCACAGGGCTCAAATGGGAAATAGCATACAAAAACAAGTCAGATGAAAAGTTTGTCGTATGCAATGCCGATGAAGGTGACCCGGGTGCATTCATGGACAGGTCCGTCCTTGAAGGTGATCCTCATGCTATCCTCGAAGCAATGGCGATCTGCGGATACAGTATTGAAGCTCACAAAGGGCTTATATATATACGTGCTGAATACCCCCTTGCTGTTGCCCGTCTGAAAACAGCAATCAGTCAGGCCAGGGAGTATGGTCTTCTCGGAAAAGATATAATGGGAACTGGATTTGATTTCGACATCGATATCAGGTACGGTGCCGGAGCTTTCGTATGCGGAGAAGAAACAGCTCTGATACACTCAATGGAGGGTATGCGAGGTGAGCCTACTGTTAAGCCTCCCTTCCCTGCCGAATCAGGTTTTATGGGGAAACCTACAAATGTCAATAACGTTGAGACTTTCGCCTGCATATCCCCTATCATCCTTAAAGGTGCATCGTGGTTTTCAGCTACGGGAACAGAAAAATCCAAAGGAACCAAAGTTTTTGCTCTTGCAGGCAAGATAAATAATGTTGGCCTTATCGAGGTCCCTATGGGAACCACTCTCAGGGAAGTGATTTTTGAGATTGGCGGAGGGATCAGAAAAGGAAAGAAATTCAAAGCTGCTCAGACAGGTGGTCCGTCGGGTGGCTGCCTCACAGAAAAGCATCTTGACACTCCGATTGATTTCGATAATCTCACTGCAGCAGGTTCCATGATGGGATCGGGAGGACTTATAGTGATGGACGAAGATGACTGCATGGTGTCAGTGGCTAAATTCTTCCTGGAATTCACTGTTGAAGAATCGTGCGGGAAATGTTCTCCATGCCGTATCGGGAATAAACGACTCCATGAACTTCTCGAACATATAACAAAGGGCAAGGGTACGCTGGCTGATCTCGACAGGCTTAAAAATATGTCTTATGTCATCAAAGATACATCTCTGTGCGGTCTTGGCCAGAGCTCGCCAAATCCTGTACTCTCGACACTCGAAAATTTCAGGGACGAGTATGAAGCTCACGTGACTGTAAAAAAATGTCCGGCCGGAAAATGCAAGGATCTGATGGAGTACTTCATAATTGCAGCAAATTGTGTCGGATGTACCGCCTGTGCAAGAGTGTGCCCGGTTGGTGCCATAACAGGAGAACGTAAAGAACCGCATTTCATCAACCCTTCAATCTGTATTAAATGCGGAGCATGCATGGAGAAATGCAAATTTGATGCAATCATCATTCAGTAATTTTAAGAAGTGTCGGAAATGGAAACTATCAAAGTTACAATAGATAATAAAACAGTTGAAGTACCAAAAGGTACCACGATAAATAAAGCTGCCAGAAAACTGGGTATCGATATACCCGTACTCTGCTGGATGGAGCTTCATGATCTCAATATTGAGAATAAGCCTGCCGGTTGCAGGATATGCGTTGTAGAGGTCCAGGGCAGACGCAATCTGGCACCCTCCTGCGTTACCAAATGCGAGGAAGGAATGGTAGTAAAGACTCACACTACAAGGGTTCTAAATGCCCGCCGGACAGTCATGGAGTTCATACTTTCAGATCATCCGAAGGATTGTCTTATATGTGCGAAATCGGGTAACTGCGAACTGCAGGCCATGGCACATCAGCTTGGCATTAGAGAGATACCCGGACAGGAAATCGCAGCAATGTCAACTTACAGGAAAGATACATCTCCCTCGATAATCAGGGATCTTGACAAATGCATTATGTGCCGCCGCTGTGAAATGATGTGCAATACAGTTCAGACAGTCGGAGCTCTCTCCGCTGTTAACAGGGGATTCATGGCAGCTGTGGCACCTGCGTTCGAGCAAAACCTTGAACATTCAACATGTACGTATTGCGGACAATGCGTTGCGGTATGCCCCACCGGCGCCCTTACTGAAGTGGATCATACACCCGAAGTCCTCAGGGCTCTTGCTGATCCTGCAAAAACAGTTATCGTTCAGACAGCACCTGCTGTCAGAGCAGCCCTTGGCGAACTATTCGGTATGGAACCCGGAACACTCGTTACCGGGAAAATGGTTACAGCATTGAGAGCACTTGGCTTTGATTATGTTTTTGATACTGACTTTGCTGCCGATCTTACAATAATGGAAGAGGGTACTGAGCTGCTCGACCGCCTTACAAGACACCTTAATGGTGATAAGACAGCCAGACTGCCGATACTAACCTCCTGCTGCCCCGGCTGGGTTAACTTTTTTGAGGAGTATTTTCCGGATCTGAAGGATGTTCCTTCGACAGCAAAATCACCCCAGCAGATGTTCGGAGCTGTGGCTAAGACATATTTTGCAGATAAGATAGGGATATCGCGTAAGGATCTTGTTGTGGTCTCAATAATGCCCTGCCTTGCTAAGAAATATGAATGCCAGAGAGAGGAATTTTCTGTTGACAATAACCGGGATGTTGATTTCTCTATCTCAACAAGAGAGCTTGCAGCCTTTATCAAACAGGCCAATATCGACCTTAATAATCTTGAGGAAGGTCAGTTCGACTCTCCATTGGGTGAATCGACAGGTGCCGGTGTTATTTTCGGAGCTACAGGGGGAGTTATTGAAGCTGCTGTACGCACTGCTTATGAGGTTTATACAGGCAAGAAGCTCAGCAGGCTCGATTTTACCGAACTCAGGGGATTTGAAGGCGTCAGATCAGCAACAATCGATTTCGACGGATTACCTCTTAATATAGGCATAGCACACGGACTCGGAAATGCCAGGAAGCTGCTTAACGATGTACGATCCGGGAAATCGCAGTTCCATGCTATTGAAGTAATGGCTTGTCCGGGAGGCTGCATCGGAGGTGGTGGGCAACCTCTTCACCATGGCGATTCAGAGATCCTGAAGGCAAGGGCTGCAGCGATCTATAAAGAAGATAAAAATAAACCTCTCAGGAAATCACACGAGAATCCGTTCATAATCAAACTGTATGAGGAGTTCCTTGGAAAACCCAACTCGGAAAAGGCTCACCATCTGCTTCATACAAAGTATTTCGACAAGAAGAAGAAAATCATTGTAAAACAGTAAGTAATTATTTGATCCAACATAATATCCTAAAATCATGTCAAGTATTAAAATTGAATTAAGACAGGAAGATGTAAATAAGATTAAGGAGATATGTGCATCTTTCAATAATGATCCGCAGGAGCTTATAAATGTTCTTCACAAATGCCAGGAACATTTCGGATATCTTCCTGCTGAAATACAGGAAGTTGTATCACAGGAACTGGTAATCCCAGTTGCTAAAATATACGGTGTCATTACTTTCTATTCATTCTTCACAATGACCCCTAAAGGAAAGCACCCGATAAGTATCTGCATGGGGACAGCCTGCTATGTCAGAGGTGCCGAGAAGGTTCTGGACGAATTCAAAAAAGAGCTTGGGCTGCAGGTTGGACAGACAACTAAAGACGGCAAATTCTCCCTTTCAAGCCTCAGATGCGTTGGCGCCTGCGGACTGGCTCCGGTAGTGATGGTTGGTGACAAAACCTATGGACGCGTTGCTCCTGATGATGTGAGAAACATACTTAAAGAATACGAATAGAATTAATAAGGTTCAGGAAAAATATGGTTATGAGCCGGGGCAATCTGTCCCGGTTTTTTTAATGTAATATATAACCCCTTTCGTCAAAATCACTTTTGAATGATGATCAGATAAAACCGCCTCAGAAGCGCAAAATGCCTAAGTTACCACATTTCTTCCTGTCTCATCCAAGAGCTAACTTCCCCTAAATTCTTTGAAATTTAGGAAAATTTGACTAACTTGTTGGCATTTGGGGAGTTATCTGTGCTAAGGATCAGCGATAAGTATTTTGATGAAAATACAATTTCTTGTCATATCATTCATTCTCTGCCAATTCATCGCATTTACAAATGTTTATACCGGTAATACTGACAACCTTCCCGGTGAAATGATATTTAGCATACAATTATCACCTGTTACTGCAGCAAGTGATGTTCCGAGAGATTACGGTGATGCCCCCCGAAGTTACGGTTCTGCCGATCATACAATAAATACAAAAGTCTGTCTCGGATCGCTTGTTGATGCTGAGCCAGCTGATCAGCCATCAGAAGAAGCAGATGCAGATGATCTGTACGGCATTGACGATGAAGATGGTGTCACCTTCCCGGAAATGATTCAGGGGAAGAAAGCTGTCATCCAGGTAAAAGTAACCGGACTTGCTTATCTTAACATCTGGATTGATTGGAACGGCGACGGCGACTTCCTGGATAACGATGAGTATGTTCACAAAAACTCATTAAGATCTACAGGGGTACATAATATTACAGTAACCGTGCCTGAGAATGCAATAATCTCAAAACCAGCATTCGCACGCTTCCGATTAGGCCCCAGTGCTACCGTTAAACCTGCTTATGGCAGCTCTGGATCAGCAGGGAATGGAGAGGTGGAAGACTACATGATAAAGATACAATGCGTTCCTCCTTCTCCTCCAAAAATTGAGTCAGTAACACAACCGACCTGTGAAGAGCACACAGGCTCTGTACTACTGTCGGGACTGCCGGAACCGGGAACATGGACCCTGACACGCCTACCCGATGGAGTAATAACACCCGGGAAAGGCAAAACAGTGTTAATTACAGGCCTTCAGACCGGTATCTACAGATATATTGTAACAAATGATAAAGGATGTTCCTCTTCTCCTTCAGATGAGATAACAATCGATAAAAGCCCTCAGGTACCCATAGCTCCTCTTATCGGGATAATTACACAGCCTGACTGCGAACCATCAACCGGGAGTGTTGTGTTGAACGGATTGCCCGAATCCGGAGAATGGATATTGACGCGCTATCCTGATATGGTTGTAACAACCGGAACAGGAACAGGCACCACTATCACCGGACTTGATCCCGGAACATATAAATTCACTGTATCAAATACAACAGGCTGTACGTCACCCACTTCGGATGATATTGTAATTCTCCAGGGAGCCACGACACCTCCTGCCCCTGTAATAGAAACAATAACCCAGCCGACATGCATTAAATCGACAGGGCAGGTTGTATTGACAGGCCTGCCATCTTCCGGATTATGGACCTTATTCCGTTATCCGGATGGATCAGTTGTAACAGGAACAGGTATCAGTACGACTGTATCAGTTATAACGTCAGGTACTTATAAATTTAATGTGACCAGTAACGAGGGATGTACAAGTGCCTTCTCATCTGAGGTTGTCATCGAGCAGCAGCCTCCCACACCATCAGTTCCTCTGGTTAGTGGAATAATACAACCATCATGCACCATTGCGACAGGAAATGTTATGCTCAGCGGACTGCCGGCAACGGGAAGCTGGACTCTTACCCGATATCCTGGAACTGTAAAAACAAGCGGAACAGGTATTACTACCACAATTACAGGCCTTAGCCCTGGTAGTTATAATTATACCGTAACTAATTCCAGTGGCTGTACTTCCCTTGCCTCCGAAAATATTATAATTACAGTCCAACCGGTAACACCCTCAGCTCCTGTTGCGGGAACAATAACACAGCCCACCTGTATTGTTCCGACTGGAACGCTAATACTCACGAATCTGCCTCCCCAGGGGACCTGGATATTATTCCGCTACCCTGACGGAATCAGTCTTACAGGATCAGGTACAAGTATCACACTCAGCGAGCTATTACCCGGAACTTATAATTTCACCGTGACTAATTCAGTCGGGTGTACGTCAGTAAGGTCTTCTGATGTTGTCATTGATCCGCAACCCTCAACAACCCCTGTAATAAAGATCACAAATCCTGAACCGGTATGCTCACCTGAAACAGTAAACCTTACTAATCCATCCGTAACAATGGGATCAACAGAAGGTCTGATCTTCACATACTGGAAAGATCCCCAGGCAACGATCCCATATAACACTCCGTCACAGGCAACCGCAGGAACATGGTATATTAAGGGAACTACATCACTCGGGTGCTATGGTATAAAACCTGTTCATGTCGAGGTTTTCCCTGTTCCCGAAGCGCAAGCCGGGCCGGACCAGGTTCTTAAATATAAGTTCGATTCACAATTAGACGCAAATTATCCGGATCAATACTCATCAGGCAAGTGGTCAATAATATCCGGTTCCGGAACTTTCTCAGATGAGAATGAGGCGAAAACCTTTATAGAGAAACTGGCTTTAGGCGAGAATGTCTTTATGTGGAGGGTCGATAACAGAGTTTGCCCGCCCGCAGAAGATTATATTGTCATCACAGTTAACGATTTGGTCATACCAACGCTTATCATCCCTGATATGGACGGGAAGAACGATTATTTTATACTGGAAGGTATTGAATCGCTGGGACAGACGCAAATTGTCATTTTTGACCGGAGAGGAATGCTTGTTTATAGAAATGACGACTACGATAACAGCTGGTATGGTCTGGATGACAAAGGTCACCCTCTGCCAGGTGATACATATTTCTATGTTATACGATCGGAATCAGGCTTTTCAACCAGCGGATTTATTGTTGTTAAAAGATAAGGAAAGAATCCAATAAGTATTGATGATCCCGGATTGCTTTTCAGGTATGATTACCGGATTATCAGGTATTCTTTTTATTATACCAGAAAAAATACTGCTTTTGCCGCTTTTTTTCTTCAGGTCTCCTAGCTACATATACTTTCCTGCCAGTATATGGATCAAAGCCTGTGTAGTACATAAGGGTTGAAAGGGTCATTGGTGTTGGAGTGAAATCCTGGACCTGTTCCGGCCGTATACCAAGTGACTTCACTTCAGCGGCAAGTTCCTTCATGTCCTTTTCAGTGCAACCCGGATGCGAGGAAATGAAATAGGGTACGATTTCATAATTCAATCCCTCTTTAGCTGTGATCCTGTCAAACTGTTTTTTTAACTCACGGAAAAGCTCAAATGGAACTTTTCTCATAAGGTTAATGACATGTCTGCTTGTATGTTCCGGTGCAACTTTGAGCCTGCCTGATATATGGTCTTTTATTAGTTCTTCAAAATACTCAGATTCTCCCCTGCCGGCATTTCTGTTCCACCCATTCAATAAGAGATCGTATCTGATACCGCTTCCGATAAACGCTTTCTTTATACCTGGCAATCTGCTCACTTTCTTATACAGATCCGTCAGTTCCCTGTGGCTTGTATCTAGGTTATGACAAACTGATGGCCAGATGCATGACGGTCTTGAACACCTGGCACAAATCTTTGTATCCTTTCCCTTCATACCGTACATATTTGCTGACGGGCCGCCAAGATCAGTAAGATAACCTTTAAAATCAGGCATTTGGGTGATCTTTTCAATCTCACTGAGGATCGATTTTTCCGATCTCCTCAAGATCAGTTTTCCCTGGTGGGCAGCTATAGCACAAAAGCTGCAGCCTCCGAAACATCCCCTGTGAATATTTACAGAGAACTTTATCATTTCGTAAGCAGGAATCGGACCCTTTTTTCTGTACCTCGGATGAGGCATATATGTATAGGGCAGATCAAATGAACGGTCAACACCGGCCTCTGACATGAGAGCAAACGGAGGATTTACTAAAGTCATAAACTCTCCTGTCTGTTCGATCAGCCTGGCTGCATCAGCTTTATTTGATTCTTTTTCAAATACCAGGAAATTTGAAGCAAAGAGCTTCTTGTCTGAAAGACACTGTTCATGGGAATTCAGAACAATATCCTTCCATTTATTCTGAACCGGTAAAGGATCATTTTTAGAAATCATCACTGATGTCTGAGGTATGGTTCTAAGTGATCTGAAAGGAACTCCCTTTTTCAGTAACCTGATTATTTCCCTTACAGGCTGCTCTCCCATTCCGTAAACAAGCATATCGGCCCCACTGCCTTCAAGTATTGAAGGCTCCAGCCTGTCTTTCCAGTAATCATAATGAGTCAGCCGGCGCATGGAAGCTTCTATACCCCCTATCACTACGGGCACATCAGGGAAAAGCCTTTTCAGGATCTTGGTGTATACTATTGTGGGATAATCAGGTCTGAAACCAGCTTTTCCGCCTGGTGTATATGCATCATCTGAACGCAAACGACGGGCTGCCGTGTAATGATTCACCATTGAATCCATGTTTCCGGCAGTAACACCAAAAAAATAGTTCGGCCGTCCGAGTTTCCTGAAATCCCGCAGATCGTCTTTCCAGTTAGGCTGTGGGACAATTGCAACCCGGAATCCTTCATCCTCAATCACACGGCCTATTACAGCAGGCCCGAATGACGGGTGATCGACGTATGCATCACCGCTGAATATTATAACATCCGGATGATCCCATTCCAGATCATCTATTTCCTGTTTTGTAGTAGGCAGCCACTTAGCTTTTGACTCCGGATCGTTTTTCACATCGTAAAAATAAGGAAATTTAGTATCTTGCTGTTAAAACTGCCTGTTGTGAATATGTGTTATAAAAACATCCTGCTTATCTGCCTTTTATTTGCGGTTTCATTTGGAAGTTCAGCTCAGGTCCCTGAAAGAAGGCCCAGCCTCGGACTTGTATTAAGCGGAGGTAGTGCACTGGGAATAGCGCACATAGGAGTTCTGAAAGTAATGGAGGAAGCCGGATTAAGACCGGATTATATAACAGGGACGAGCATGGGGAGTATTATCGGAGGATTTTATGCTCTTGGATACAGTGCCGACAGTCTGCTCAAAATATGCAAGGCAGTGAACTGGGACCTGATTTTGTCAAATAAAGTACCCCAGAACAGAATCATCTACCCTGAAAAGAAACATTTCAACAACAGCATAATATCACTCCCGGTATCATTTGAGAAATTGAAACTTCCTTCCGGAATGATATCAGGGCAGCAGATAGAGAATTACCTTAGCTTTTACGGATGGCCTGCTGCCGATATCAGCGATTTCTCGAAACTGCCGATACCCTTTGCATGCGTGGCTACTGACCTCCTGACTGTCAAACAGGTAGTTCTGAGGAAAGGTTATCTTCCCGATGCTATGAGAGCCAGCTCTGCCATACCTTCACTTTTCTCGCCGCTCAGAATAGACACAGCAATATTATCCGATGGAGGGTTTTTAAGGAATTTCCCGGCTCTTGAAGTTAAAGAGATGGGAGCAGATATTATAATTGGCTCGTACACTGCATTTCATCCAGCCACTGAAGAAGAGCTTGGGGACCTGACAGGTATAGTGAAACAGATCGTCATGTCGAGAAGCATTGAAGATTTCGAAGAGAACAAGGGCCTTGTCGACTACCTTATTTCACCGAAATTAAAAGGGATTTCTTCGCTGGATTTCAATGCAGCAGATTCACTTTTTAACAGAGGATATAAGGCTGCGCTGCCTTTTAAGGATAAATTAATAAAACTTGCTGATTCGCTTGATAAATACGGGATCCAGAAGCCTCTTGAAGGAATCCTCAATAAACAGTATTACTCATTCGACAGGATAGACATAACAGGCAACAATATCATACCCGACAGTGAGATTATTGGGATTCTTAATATCAGGACAGGTGAGAAAGTGGATAAATTTAAACTATCTGAAGGGATGGACCTGCTGTACGGGAAAGCATGGTTCGAAAAAGTCAAATATAGAATTGAACCTCGAAATGACTCTCTTATCCTTATTATAGATTGCATGGAGAGACCCAAATTTATACTTTACGGATCTGTCCATTACGATAATGCTCTCGGGTCAGGTGTCTTGCTGTCTCTGTCAGCAAAGAACTTTCCGACGAAGGCCTCAGTAATAGACCTTGACTATTATCTGGCCCAGTATTACAGGATCAGAAATTCTTTCCGTCAGTATATAAACAGAAACGAAAAAATGGGATTCTCAATAGATTTCTATGCTGATAATACGTTAATGCCCAGGTTGGATATCGGATCAGAAACAGGCGATATATTAAGCCGTAATTTTTCAACCGGACTGAGTATCAACAGGACACTTGGGCTTAACCAGATGATGAACCTCTCATTCAGCTTCGATAACCAATATCTGATTCCAAAATATGTTTCGGAGTCATTTATTAAAAACTATTCCTATGATAATGTTACACTTACATATAATTACAGTGTTAACAGCCTCGATAAACAACATTTCCCCGATAAGGGAGTAATTCTGGATATTTCTGCCGGAGCTTCTGACCTGATTAAAGGACACATAAAGACCGGCTCAACAAGAAAATCATATAGTAAAGACGATGCCGGACCTTTCTCCTTCGACAGGTACTATACACTAAGGGCGAATTACAGGCAGTATCTTACAAAAGTAAATAACTTTACGTTCTCATTCAGAGGTGATGCACTATATATCACCGATTGTGATTCAGTCCTGGCACAAAATAACTTTTTTCTTCTTGGGGGACAGGTATCACTTAACAAAAGGTCTGTTCCGGTAACGGGTTTCCATCCCAATCAGATACCGGTAAAAGCATTTGCCGGCCTTGGTACAGAGATGGACTGGGAGTTTTTCAAGGATGTTCATCTCAGTCTGAAGGGCAATATATTTGCAATACAGGAAGCCGGAAGGGAAAAGGGATATTCGCTTATTTACGGTTATGGTGCTGAAATAGGATATATGTCGATAATTGGACCTATAAAGGCCGGTGTAATGCATGGGATTTATGAACAGGAGAAGTATTTCAGCAAAATAAAAGCCTACCTGAGTGTTGGCTATCTCTTCTGAGGAATTATCCAATAAACACACAAAATCGTGGTTTGAGGGTTTAAATACTCCCGGATCAAGCAAAATGTCAGATTAACGCTGACGGCCTGATTATTGCTTATATGCTTTTAACAGGTTTTAAGCAACATTCTGCAAATTTCTTTGTCATTAGAAAGGACAGATGGATATTAAAAAGGTCATATTGCAGCACAAACAGCTTTGCTCCCTTGTTTCCGAGAAAAAGGTCAAGCAAAGCCTTGATATATTGTCTGATATGATTACCAGGGCATCATCGGGAGAATTCCGTGATCAATATGATAATCTGGTGATGACATACCGGAATATGCTCGCATACACGATTGAAGGGATAAATGACCCTGAACGCGGTAAAATCTACACCAAACTTATCCAATCGATACTTGAGCTATCAGACAGAGTAAGACAGGACATATTGTCACATTATTCCGGATGGACTACCTATTGGGTAAAACAACAGACTGAAAAAGAACAAAAGCTTACAGGGAAATCAATAATTGAAAGTGTCGATGACCTGATGTTCAAATCGGACCTGGATGAATGGCTGAAATTCAGTAATGAAATAAATCCTGATCCGGAATCTGAGATCTCGAAAAAGCATAAACTACTGATCAGAAATATCTTTAACCATCTCTGGCTTACCGATTATTATGGAGAAGCGGAGGAAAGTCTTATAAATATATTTCTTAATTCCGTTAAATTCAGGTGGTATGAAGCCAGTATTTTTACAACTGCGATTACTCTAAGTTCACTCCGGACATGGCAATCGGTAAAGCTCTTGAACCTGATAAGAATATATAAATCAGGGCAGGAACAGGTTATGGAGAGAGCCCTTTCCGGACTGATACTGAATCTGCATTATTATAACGGAAGGGTACTTCTGTATCCGGAAATAAGCTCGGCAGTAAAAGATCTGGCACAATCAGCTATATTCCGTGAGCATTGCAGGATAATCGTTCTTCAAACGATAAGGTCGCGTGAAACTGAGAATCTCAGCAGGAAACTGCATGACGAAATATTGCCTCAGGTGGCGAAACTGAAACCCAGGCTTGAAGATAAGCTTGATCTGGATAATATCCTTCCCAAAGATAAATCTGAGGAGAGAAATCCGGATTGGTCAGAAATGTTCAGCGGTTCAGAGGAGATTTTCAGGACGATGGAAGAACTGACAAAATTGCAGATGGAGGGAGCTGATGTTTATATGTCGGCTTTCGCCAATCTCAAGCACTTCGATTTCTTCAGGGACTTCCCGAACTGGTTCATGCCATTTCATCCGGATCATGAAGTAGTAAATGAAATATTCAGAGATGAGATACTCGGTCAGGGTACAAATGAGCTTGCGGAAGCGATGTACAGAACTCCTTTCATCTGCAATTCTGATAAATACTCACTGATCCTCAATCTCAAGTATCTTCCTGATGCTCAGAAGACGATGATGCTGAAGGTATTCCGGATGGAACTGGAAGGTCTGCAGCAACTTGGGGATGATGAATCAATGACTGATCCCAACAGACGATTCCGGATAAATGTGACTCAATATCTCCAGGATATTTACAGATTCTATAAGCTATCTCCTTACAGGAAAGAATTTGAGGATATCTTCTCCGGCAGGCTGGATATCTATAATTCCGAATTTTTCAGGCTGACCTGCAATGCTGCCGAGGTTGAAGCAGGACTGGCAGATTATTTTTTCAGTAAGAATTTTTACGATGATGCGCTTTCACTCTATCTCAGGCAGGCTGATGAGAAACCTGACGATGCACAACTGAATGAGAAGATCGGGTATTGCTATCAGCAGAACACAGATTATGAGGAGGCGCTTAAGTATTACAAAAGAGCCGAGCTTATAGACAGGAAGCCCTGGACCATAAAGAAAATAGCTCTTTGCCTGCGAAGGATGGGTAAAAATGAGGAAGCACTCGAACAATATCTTCAGGCAGGTAAAATGGAGCCGGATAATCTACATACGACTATTATGACTGCCCATTGTTACCTTGACCTTAAAGATTACAATGAAGCACTTAAATATTATTTCAAAATTGAATATAACGATCCGGGGAATCTCAATATTCTCAGGCCTATTGCATATTGTTACCTTGCACTGGGCCGTTTTGGAGACTCACAGAAGTACTACGACAGGTTATCGTCTGGCAAGCTGACGGCAAACGATCTTATCAATATGGGGCATCTTGCCCTATGCCAGGGAAATAAGAAAGAAGCCGTGGATCTTTACAGGAGGTCAATAATTTCGGGTGAGGTAACAAAAGAAAAATTCATGACTATCTTTTCGGATGATAAATCCTTACTTATATCTTCAGGTGTAAATCCTGACGATCTGCCTATTTTACTTGATTACCTGTTATTTACTTTTGGATAGAGTCAGCAGTTAAGCTATCGTTGGCAGGGAAATATCCTCTGCGCGATGGCATTGGTCTTCCATCCTGGTATTGTCTGCTGTCTCCGTCAGGTCTGTCACCGGTGTATGGTCTTCTTCCCGGAGGTGGTCCCATATTCGGGTCTCTCATCCGATCGAATCTGCCTCTGGTAAGGGAATCATTGCCAAAATTCTTTCTGGCTTCCCGGAACATCTCTTCACGGCGTTTATCTATTTCCTTTAGTTTATCCTGTTGTTCTTTTGTGAGTAATGATTCCAGGTCTTTTTGCATATCCTTTACATTCTGTTCAAATCCTTTTCTGTAGTTGGTAAGCAGATTATTATTAAGTTCATCGTACTTATTAAGGATCTTTTCAAGCTGGATCTTTTGTTTCTCGTCAGCCTGGATGGTCCGGTAGAATCCTTCACGGAATTCTTCTCTGGGAAAATATAAACGCACCGGTCTCATCCTGTGAAGTCTTATCTGGGCCGATGTAAGCATTCCAATTATAAAGCCTATCACAAGGGTTATAATGACCAGGATAACCGGTTTTGCTTTCATTTACTTTTATTTATTATATGCCTGTTAAAAGATATAGTACGGATTCATCATATGTGTTTCCCATTCCAAGGAATGAGTTAAAGGAGATTGAACCTTCTGAAAGAAATATTGACAACAGCAATATTACAATAGCTGCAACACCCGTTAAAGCTATCCGGTAAAAAACTGTACTAAGGCTCCTTCCAAAATCAATATCACGGATCACGGTAAGTTTTTCCGTAAAAATTCTGGAGATGACCTTATCGGTAAAATCACTGCTGAAATCAAAAGAGACACCTTCATCCTCGAGTTTTCCCGGGGTTTCATGAGGATCTGCTTCTTCAGCAGCCGATGCGATGATAAGTTTTTTGATCTCTGTGGGGTTCATAATTCAAATTGTTTGTAAAATCTCTTTAAGCTGTTCCTGTGCTCTTGATAATCTTGATAGTACTGTTCCCAGCGGCAGCTTGAGTATATCTGCTGTTTCCTTTGTCGAGTAGCCTTGTAACATTCTCATTACCACTATTACTCTAAATTTCGGGTCAAGTCCCATCAAAGCTTTGTTAACCAATTCCGTTGCTTCTCTCTTTTCAGCAGCTTCATGATCAGCAATTTCATATTCATACATTTCGTTGTTCCCTTTCTGGGAGAACATTGAAAAGAAACGTTTTCTTCTTTTAATCTCGTTCAGTGTAAGGTTCACTGCAATCTTCTGGATATAAGTTGATAATTTTGCCTCACCCCTGAATTCCGGCAGCGAATAGTACAATTTAATAAATACTTCCTGCCCTATATCTTCCGCAAACACTGAATCGCCAAGCATCCCTTTTACGGTACGTGCTACAAGCTTCCGGTAACGGCTCACGATCTCTTCGAACGCCAACTTATCACCTTTCAATGAAGCCTGGACCAGTTCGTTCTCGTCAGCCTGCCTGTACGATTCCTTCATTTCTATACATCTAATAGACAATAATAAATCAAAAAATATTCCCGATTGTTAATTTTTATTAACAATAGGCTTTCCTTGTCCTTTTTACCAGGGATCACTGGTACTGAGGATCCTCTGCGGGGTCCAGTTTAACCTCATAATTTCTGGTAAATCGTACAGGAAACAGTTTAATATTTTCGAATCCATCCTTCATGCTTTTACGCCTGAAATCAAATTCAGTATGTAAAAGGTCGGGATTGTGTATTTCGGGGTGTATTATAAATTCGTTGCCGAAAATAGCCAGTCCGCTCAGGAAATAGTACATTACATCATATCCTAACCATGCATAGCTGGTCTCAGAAGGCTGTGTATAGAATTTACGCAGGAAATCGTAGTTGAACTGTTTAACATCATCTCTGGAATAATCTATCCAATATGGTGAAAAGACTAAAAGGTCAAGGTCAAACAGATATTTTGGATCAAGGTTTTCAAGGCCCAGACTTCTCATAACAGGGTAACCAAAGACGGTTATTTTGAATTTTTTGGATAATGAATGCAGGTCCATAAGTGTTTCGCCTATCACTGGCGGCTCTTCAGATGCTATAATTACCACGTTATTCCTGGTTTCAGAAAGGGCGTGGCCCAGTCTGTTAATTGAATCATTAGAGAATACTGATCTGCTGTAGAATAATAATTCCTTAAAGCGTATTTCTTCTGGCGGCAACCTTGAAGCAAGTTCATTCAGAATAGCTTCCCTGAATTTTATTATGTCACGATTGATCCCGGTGGTATCGGTATGAATGAAAACTATATTACTATCGAAGTATTCACCAGCTTTTCTCACCAGGATATCCTGGGAAACACGGAGGGAAGCAACAGACATGAAAAGCCCGGGGTTATTTTCCAGTGCTTTTTCATTCAGGATCGGTACGGGAGAGACAACCGGTATCTTCAGTTCCCTTGTATAGTCTGTTAACAGTTTAAGGTTTGAGGAGTATACAGGGCCTATTATTAGATCGGCTGTCGACAACACTCCCTGCTTAATCAGCCTTGATAATTCAAGGGTGTCATCCTTAATATCATAAACATGAAGGTTAATATCTAGGCCCACGCTCCGGAGCGTATCCGCTGCCATAAGGATACCCTCGTACATCTCTACAAATCCCAGGCTTTTTGGATAAATCCAGTCGTCATTCCGCTTGACGACCTTGTAGACAGGTTTGCCTTTAACGATTTTGGAGGAATCAATATATGACCTCCTTGCATTATCCCTTGTGTAGAAGGGTAAGAGAACTGCCACATCAAATGAGCCTTTAAGATCCCTGACGGGAGTATAGCCTGCGGGTCTGGGTAAAACTACAACAGAATCAGAAGGTTGTTGAGGTACAGTATCAACAGTTAGCTCCGGTTCCGTAACCTGAATTGCAACAGGTTCTTGCACCTTTGGTGCCGGGATCCTGAGATAATCACCAACCTGGGGGAACCTGACATCCCTGTTCTCCTTTCTCAGTTGCCTTACAGTCAGTCCGTATTTATCTGCTATTGTTGCCAATGACTCCCCTTTTTCAACTTTATGAAAGATATACCTGGAATCCTGAATCGCAAACTCCTGCTTCTCAGTCATGAATTCTTTTCTGGGAACTGCAATCTCAGCATTGACCGGAAGCTTTGTTATATCCACTCCCGGATTGCTTTCAATTATTGCATTTTCAGAGACCCCGTACAGTTTTGAAAGATGATAAACAGTTTCACCAGGCAGAAGCCTGTGATAGATATACCTGATTTCATCACGCTGTTTCGTATCTGTTTTTTTATCAACCGGTTTTACATCTGATATTTCCCTGTATGGTATCCTTAAAGTCTGACCCTCTTTTATCCCGTAAACAGCTGGCGGATTCTCCCTGTTAAGCTCCTCGATAGTAATTCCATAAGCCCTGGAAATTGAATATGGTGTCTCGCCTTTTTTTACCAGGTGGATATAGTAAGTACTTCCCGAAATGATCACCTTGTCTTTTGATCTTTCCACAACCACCTGAGCATCTGAGATATGCACTGATATAATAAAGAAACTCAGAACGAATGAAATGTGTAAAATGCGTTTTGAAATCATTAAATCTGAATTTTATAATGTGGCGAGGAATTTCAGACAGTTTTCTTCTATCCGTTTTTCAACATCCTTTATATCTGTCTTTATGAATTTCTCGCCGGTTATCTTTTCATATAACTCAATATACCTACCTGATATTTCATCAACAAATTCATCTGTCATAAAAGGCACTTTCTGTCCTTCCTTCCCCTGAAAGCCGTTAGCCATAAGCCATTCTCTTACAAACTCCTTCGATAATTGCCTCTGAGGCTCGCCTTTATCAAATCTTTCCTGATAACCGTCTGCATAGAAATAGCGTGATGAATCGGGTGTGTTTATCTCATCAATCAGGCAGATCTTATCACCATATTTACCAAATTCATATTTTGTATCAACGAGTATAAGTCCATGTTCTGAAGCTATTTCGGAGCCTCTCAAAAACACTTCCATAGCGTATTTTTCAATCTGGTCATACTCTTTTTCGGGTATCAATCCCTTGCTAACTATTTCATCGCGTGATATATCTTCATCATGGTGTCCCTGGAGCGCTTTGGTTGTTGGAGTGATAATTGGTTTGTCGAATTTCTGGTTTTCCCTCATTCCGCCAGGTATCGGGATACCGCATATCGCCCTGGCCCCTGATTTGTAAGTTCTCCAGGCACTGCCTGTCAGATATGCCCTTACAATCATCTCAACAGGATAGGGCTCACATTTGTACCCAATCGTTACTGAAGGATCGGGAGTGGCAATTTTCCAGTTCGGAACTATATCATTTGTTGCATCCAGGAACTTAGCAGCTATCTGGTTCAGCACCTGCCCTTTATATGGGATACCCTTTGGCAGTACGACATCAAATGCCGAGATTCTGTCAGTAACAACCATCAGAAGATACTTGTCGTTTATGTTGTAAACATCTCTGACCTTTCCTTTATAAAGGCTTTTCTGACCTGGGAATTTGAAACCGGAACTTACTAATGCTTTCATAATATTTTGTTTTTTGTCTCTCGTGCTGATAATATATTAATCATCCTCCGGAGGATCCTGTCTCTTCGTCTTCGTAAGCCTTTACTATTCTTTTTACTAGCTTATGTCTTACTATATCCCTTTCATCGAATTTAATAACAGACACACCTTCAATTCCTGATAGGATCCTCATAGCCTGCACTAAACCGGATTCTGACTTCCTTGGCAGGTCAATCTGGGTTGAATCGCCTGTCATTATGAATTTTGAGCTGACACCCATTCGGGTAAGGAACATTTTCAACTGGCTGACAGTTGCATTCTGGGCTTCATCAAGGATAACGAACGCGTTCTCAAGCGTCCGGCCTCTCATAAAAGCCAGTGGAGCAATCTGAATTGTCCCATCTTCAAGCCATGTTTCAAGCTTTTTATATGGAAGCATATCATGAAGGGCATCGTATAAGGGCTGAAGATATGGATCAAGCTTCTCTTTCATATCTCCCGGCAGGAAGCCAAGTCGCTCACCTGCTTCAACTGCCGGGCGGGTAAGGATGATCTTCTTAACTTCTCTCTCCTTCAAAGCCCTGACTGCCAAAGCTATGGAAGTATAAGTCTTCCCTGTCCCGGCCGGTCCTTCAGCAATTATAAGGTCATTATTTTTGTAATCGCTTACAAGCTGAAGCTGGTTGACCGTTCTGGCTCTGACCGGTTTACCGCTTGTACCGAAAACAAGGACCTGTTCAAACTCACCCTTCGCAGCCGACTTCATGTGCTCGGCATCGAAGAAATATTTCTCAATGTCCTGCTCTTCCAGACGGTTGTACTTCCTGTAATATTCAATCAGATCATTAAACTTTTCGGCAAACAGTGTAATCTCAGATTCTTCTCCAATACATTTAATCTCACTTCCCCTCGATAATATTTTGATCTTCGGAAAGAAACTCTGTATTTTATCAAGCAGGGAATTATTTGTACCTAAAAAGACAACAGGATCTATATCCTCAAGAAAAATTACTATCTCCGTCATTAATTCAGGAACTGTTTAACTTACTTATCCCTTCTGTCTGTTAACCTTATTCCTGCATGGTTAATAAAAAAGTATGCAGGAGCACTGCAAAGTAAGTTTATTTTTCTTTAGAAGATTATCTTTGTCTTATGTTTTTTCCCTATGAAATTAATCACACTTACAACCGAATGGAAACCTGATGATATATATCAGGGGATCATTAAGGGGAAACTCTGTTCATTATGTCCGGGGGCTGCAATAGTTGACAACGCAAACAGCATTCCTGCATTTGACATCCTTCATGCTTCATTTGTTATAAGGAATACATTTGAACAATATCCGGAGGGCTCAATACACATAATATGTGTTCATTCTGAAGCTATGAAGGGACAGGATCATCTTGCAGTCAGATCAAAAGGCCATTTCTTTATAGGTACTGACAATGGCATTTTTAACCTTATCCTTAATACAGAGCCCGATGAAGCTGTAAAATTAATCCATAAGCCGGGAAGCGATGAACTTGATGTGTTTGCAAAAGCTGCTGCCGATATTGCCGCCGGAAAAAAGCTGTCTGAGATCGGAAAATCAGTCAGCAGAATAAACGAAAGAATACCACTCAGAGCCACTATCGACAAAGATGTTATAACAGGAAGTATAATTTTCATTGATTCATACGGCAATGCAATCTCGAATATCACAAAAGAGCTGTTCCGTAGGGTTTTCGAAGAAAAGGAATACCGGATATATATTCAGAGTAATAAAAATCATACCGATCATATTGTTGAAAAATACAGTGATGTGCCTGTAGGAGATATGCTAGCGCGGTTTAATTCCCTCGATCTTCTCGAGATATCGATAAATGGTGCCAATATATCTGAATTACTTAGTCTCAGTGTTGGCTCCGTTCTGAGAATTGATTCTATCAACAGGACAGTCCTGCCTAACCGTTTGTTTTAAAATTCCGTATGTTATGAATGAAAAGGAAAACAGTGCGAAAGAATTTGAGAGGCTGCTTACAATTATGGATAAACTCAGGGCCACATGTCCCTGGGATAAAAAACAAACCTTTGAATCACTTCGCAAGCTTACAATTGAAGAGACTTATGAACTGGCTGAAGCAATCTATTTAAATAAGGATGAAAAGATCAAAAAAGAGCTTGGAGACCTGATGCTTCATCTTGTCTTCTATGCAAAAATCGGGTCAGAGCGGGGCACATTCTCCATATTTGATGTTCTTCAGGGGATCAACGAAAAGCTTATTTACAGGCATCCCCATGTCTTCGGTGATGTAATAGTTTCAGGGGCCAGTGAAGTTGAGGAAAACTGGGAAAAGCTAAAAATAAATGAGGATAATGGCTATAAGCCGGTGTTATCCGGGGTGCCTGCCTCCCTTCCTGCAATGATAAAGGCAAACAGGATACAGGAGAAAGTCAGGGGTGTCGGTTTTGACTGGGAAAATCGTGAACAGATATGGGATAAGGTCATTGAAGAGATATCTGAACTTAAAAGGGAGATAGCTGATCATGACAGGGAGAAGATCGAATCCGAACTGGGAGATGTGATGTTTTCACTTATCAATGCTGCCCGGCTCTACGATATTGATCCTGAAGCTGCACTTGAAAAAACAAACAGAAAATTTATTAAGAGATTCAATTATCTTGAGCGGGAGACAATTACCAAAGGTATCTCTCTCCATGACATGAGCCTTGACGAGATGAATGTTATATGGGAGAAGGCAAAAAAAGAAGACTGAGCTATGCAAAAACGTAACTCAACAGCTGGTAAATAATTTTCGCAGCGACAAAATCCGGAGCCTTATTCACTGGGGAAGGACACATCTCGACAACGTCAAAACCGACAACATTTCTTTCTCCTGCTACGGTCTTCAGGAAATGCATAAGCTCATAATAAGCCGGTCCACCCGGTTCAGGCGTACCTGTTGAGGGCATAATGGAAGGATCCAAAACATCAAGATCGATTGTTATATAAACGTTCCCGGTCAGCAGATCCAGCGCCTTTTTATAAAGAGTTTTATCGTGAAAAAGATCATGCGAGTAGAATATCCTGTCCTCTCTCACAAACGGGAGTTCATCCTGCGACATACTTCTTATCCCCAGCTGCACAGCCGGTACCATTTCAGTGATCCTTGCCATTGCACAGGCGTGGTTAAGAGGCGAACCTTCATATTCCTGTCTGAGATCTGCATGTGCATCAAGCTGAAGAACAGTGAGATCATCATAATGATCTGAGAATGCTTTAACTGAGCCGATACTGACTGTGTGATTGCCACCAATTATAACGGGGAACTTACCATCGGAAAGGATCTCATCAGTCTTCTTATATACCTCGTTTACAAGCTCTTCGGGAGAATTCCCCACAGCAACCGGAGGAATTGTATGAATACCTCTTTTATGGATCGATGAGCGCGTCTCAATATCATAAAATTCGAGGTTTACCGAGGCCTCCATAATTGCGTCAGGGCCTTTTTCGGCACCTCTTATCCACGTGCTTGTGGCATCATAGGGTACAGGAATTATTATAACTTCCGATACGGAATAATCATAAATAACCTCTGCCCCGCCAAAGTTCATGATTTTCAAGTAGTTTCCGAATCTGATTTTTTCTTTCTGGTCCGGGTCGAGGGTTTGTCAGAAGGATTCTCCGTCATCTTTGATACTGTGGATTTCTTTTTACCTGTTTTTGCCGGAGCAGGTTTTTGTTCAGCAGTCTGCTCTGTAGTATCTAAAGGGGTTTCGGTCTTCTCTTCCGGCTTTTCAGGTTCCTCCTTTACAAGAAGTTTAAGTTCGTGCAGTATATTGTACCAGTGAGCGATCTTCTTTATGTCGCTCACATAAACCTTCTCCCTGTCGTATTCGGGAAGAACCTCAGAGAACCATTTCTTGAGATTTTCAGGATTTGATTTAAAATCCACCGCCGGTCCGCCATTCTGCTTTTCAAATATCAAATCAAATACCCTTGAGAGGGAAATATCTTCCTTTTCAGTGAAAACCGATATCTCATCCAGGGAACTCACTTTTGCTGATGCAAAAGCACTGCTTCTCTTCTTTGTCTCAAGATGCTCAACAATTATGGCATTTTTCCCCTGGGCAATAAACCTGAACAGTCCGGATTCGCCGGAAATTGATAAAATATCCTTTAAGACCATTTTGATTCTTTTGTGTGCAAATTTAATTGTTGTAATTTAATGTCAGATTCATTATCTGTAAAATCTAAGGAATATTACGTTCTTTTTTGATCTTTTCATATGCTTCGTTCACTTTCCTGAACTTCTCATCAGCACTCTTTTTAAAATCATCGCCAAGATGGCTGACCTTATCAGGATGATATTTCATTGCCATCCTCCGGTAAGCCTTTTTTAATTCTTCATTACTGGCAGAACGCTCAATTTCAAGTATTTTGTAAGCAGAATCCGTTTCAGGGATGAACATATTCCTTATTGATATATAATCGGAATCGGAGATTCCTGTGTATCCGGCTATCTTTTCGATAACAGCCTGTTCCTGCTGATTTACATTACTGTCGGCGATCGATACGCCGAAGAGGAGATGCATAAGCTGCAATCTGGATGAATAATCCATATGACCGGAAATCTGACGGCAGATATCCTGCAAAGGTATGTTCTGCTTAAGAATATCCCGCAGCATGATTGACGCTTCGGCAGCTGATTCTTTTCCGAACTGTCTTACAAGATACTCTTTAACATAATCCAGTTCTGATTTCACAACCTTGCCGTCAGCTTTCATCACTGCTGCTATAAGCACAAGGAGGCTGACTCCGAATGCACCGGGAGTGGTACCCGTCCTTCTTTCATAAGTTGAAGATGTCTCTGTTGAAGTACCGTCCACAAGAGAGCCGACCAGGAATCCCAGCATACCCCCGATAGGGCCTCCCATTACCCATCCAAGTCCTCCTCCGATCCATTTACCGAAACGTCCCATAACAAGCTTAAGAATTCAGATGATTAAGGATATCTTCGTGTATTTTCAGGATCGCCGGAATTATCATTTCATTTTCCGAGTTGTTTATAACGTAATCCGACATTCTTATTCTGGTCTCATCATCCATCTGATTTTTAATCCTGTCCATGACCTGCTCTCTTGTAAGTTTGTTCCTGAGAGTCACTCTGGCTATCCTTTCCTCAATGGGTGCAACAACAACTGCAATGCGGTCAACAAGTGAAGAAGCTCCGCTCTCGAACAAAATAGCAGCTTCCATGATAACATATGGCGCATTCTGGTTGTCAGCCCATTCCTGGAAGTATTTGAAAACCAGTGGATGAACCAGAGCGTTGACCTTCATTAGTATTTCTTCGTTATTGAAGATAATGGAGGCTAGCTCGTTGCTGTTCAGCACTCCTTCAGCATACATGTTTTTACCGGTTATCCTGTTAATCCCCTTTATGATATCAGGATGATCATTCATTATCCTTCTGGCCTCAGGATCGGCTGAAAAAACAGGGATACCCAATACTCTGAAAACCCTGCATACGGAAGTCTTGCCGCTGCCAATGCCCCCGGTGATACCAAGCTTCATATTTCGCGCCTTTCCCTTCATCTGTACACTCGTTGACGGATTATAAAAAAATACAGTTCACTGACTGTATAATGACACATTATTACCGTCAGGCTAATTAAAAGTAAAAAACAGGGTATCAGGTTTTACTCCGGAAATCTTGCAGGGAGACTTCAACTGTGAATTAAGATCAGAGATCATTCCGGAAGTTACCAGGTAGTAGGAGGATACTGACTCATTCCCGCTAAGTGGTTTATAAATAACCTTTGAAAAATCAACCACTATTGGCGATCTCTTGCCCGACAGCTTCAACTGAAGCATAGAATATCCCGGGCCTTTCATATAAAGGTTTAACCTGGAAGGCAGACCATCATCCAATGTTTTGTTCTTTGGAGGATTGATGTAGGTTACCGGATATTTAATATCTGCCTCAAGGTCTTTGCCAAGCGAGTTCAGATACCAGAATACAAATGAAAGGAACAGGAAAAAAGCAAAAACGATAATATTCTCCTTCAGGGTTGCCGGTCCTTTCTTCTGATGTCCTTCCGTCCTTGTCAAATCCTTTTTGGTCATCTCCTGGAAAGATTACAGGGTATTAGTTCTGATCGTCGGCGGAAGGATCCTTCAGCAGGGCATTTTTATCTACTTTAAGCTTGACATCGCCTCCTGCATCCATCATAATGTAATTGTCCTTTACCTCAAGGACTCTCCCATACAGACCACCGGTAGTAATGACTTTATCGCCTCTCTTAAGGGCGTTCCTGTAATTGTTCATCTCTTTCTGCTTTTTCATCTGCGGCCTGATCATGAAAAAGTAAAAGATTACAAAAACAAGCACCAATGGTAATAATGTCACCAGCGGATTTGTTTGTCCTGTTGCAGCTTGCTGACCCAGGATGGTTAAAAAGGATAAATTGGTCATTGTAGTTGTTGTTAGTTATTAATAATATAATTCTGTTCTGGTGTAATTAGTTTAAATGGTGCTTAATACTTCAGCCATAATCTTCACTATCACAACCGGAGTTGATGCATTTGATTGGATAGTGATAGTCTTTGACTGCATCCCGCTATAACCTGCAGTGTTAAAAATAACCTCCAGTGTACCGCTCTTACCCGGAGCCAGTGGCTTTTTATCATACTTAGGAACAGTACATCCGCAGCTTGTTGATACTGAATTAATAACAAGACTGCCATTACCGGAGTTAGTATATGTGAAGAAGCATCCAATTTTTTCGCCGGCTTCAACTTTTCCGAAATCATGTTCATATTCAGTAAAACTGATAACAGCTTTAGCTGTATCAGAAAGTTCAGTATTCTGGATATTACTGCTGCTATTATTTGATTTACCTGTGCAGCCTGAAGTTATTGCTAAACTGAAGATTACCGAAATTAATAATCCTGTTCTCATTTGTATATTACAAGTAATAAAATCCTGACAAAATCAATCACCGGCTTCAGGAGATTCTCCTACAAGCCCTCTTCCATATTTATTAAAGAGTTTCTTTTCACGTATTTCCCTGACAATATTATCAAGAATTCCATTGACAAATGTACTGCTTTTTGAGGTACAATAATACTTTGCTATCTCAATGTATTCATTAAGTGTTACCTTCACGGGTATTTCCGGAAATTCAAGTATCTCGGTTATCGCGAGCTGCATCACAAGGATATCCATAAGTGCTATTCGCTCAACCTCCCAGTTGGTAGTATTATTGTCAATAAAATCAGAGCATTTAGCAGAATTCAGTACTGCTTTCCTGAATAAAAGCTTTACAAATTCCTCATCTTCCTGGTTCTTGAAAAGAGGCATAAGACCAATATCTTCCTTTGTTTCTGCCTTGAACTTCTTTAGTGTCTTCTCAACCATCACAGTTACATAATCCATATCATCGTTCCAGTAGATACTTTGTTCTTCCAGACAGTTAAGAAGATCCTCAGAACCGGAAAATAATTCAATTATAAGTTTGATTATGAATTTCTTATCAGACTGAAAACTATGATCATCCGAATTCATGTATTCTGAATAGTAATCCCATGAAATCATCTTATTGTATAATATCCTCGGAATGTGAGAGTAATTGACCCAGGAGAGTTTAGCTCCGGTTACGTATTTCTTAAAAGCAAGATTATTTCTTAACTTGTTAATTATCTGATTGTCAATAAAACGTCTGTTAGGATTCAGGTCTGTGTAGGTAGGCATTTTTTTCTGAAGCGCCCTTTCGATCTTATCAGTAGCTATATCGGCTATTTCGAGGATGAGAAGCAAAAGATAATGATAAAGATCGTAAGTCTTTCCTATACTGAACATCAACTCTTTTTCAGCTTTGACAAGATCGTTATCTTCCCGTCGGTTATAAGCATAAAGTGCCATCAGGGCTTTTATGCGTAATAATCTCCTGCTAATCATCTATAAAGAACCTTAATTTTCAAGGTGCAAAAATACTCTTTTTCCCTTACCGGCAAAACAACTTCAGAAAAAACCTGGACATTTCCTGCCCTAGGTTTTGATTTGAAAAAATAATTGTTACATTTGACAACATGAATTAAACCCCTAACATTAACTGACTTAGAAATGGAAGAAGAAAGTGGAATTAAAGAAGATGTAAACGGGAGTGAGGACAAGAACCAGAAGGATGAGATTTTCACTAAAGTAGTCCGTGCCGGAAAAAGGACATATTTTTTTGATGTGAAAGCCACCAGAAAAGAAGATTATTATCTTACGATCACTGAAAGCAAGAAAAGACTTGGTAAAGAAGGAAAGATATTCTACGAAAAACACAAGATCTTTCTGTACAAAGAAGACTTTGAGAAATTTACCGATGGATTAAGGGATGCTGTGGACTATATTGGCAATGGCAGACATGAAGGCAAAGTATCGGGGACTGCGGTTGTTAGTGAAAGCGAGGGAAGTGAAGCTATTACAGCCGGAGAGTTCACGAATATTGAGTTTGATGACCTTGGTAAGAAATAGTCTGCAATGCGGAGAAGTATTTTGGAATGTCTGATTATTTCCTCCTCATATTAGGGATAATTCTGATGCTGATAGGTATTATCGGCTGCCTTGTACCGGTATTGCCCGGGCCTCCTCTCAGTTATCTGGGTCTGATAATGCTGCACATAACACGGTTTGGCCAATTCTCCCCTACTTTACTTATTGTAATGGCTGCGATAACAATTATCGTTTCTGTTCTTGATTATATTGTACCTGTCTGGGGAACCAAGAAATTCGGGGGATCAAAATATGGTACCCGTGGTGCCGCTGTCGGACTTATAATAGGATTATTTCTGGGTCCGGTCGGAATCATCGTAGGTCCTCTCATTGGCGCTGTCGTTGGAGAGCTTATCTTTAAAGATGACATGAAATATGCCGTCAGGGCAGGTTTCGGAAGCCTCCTTGGATTTCTGACAGGTATAGGACTGAAGCTTGCAGCTTCATTCGCAATGACCTTCTACTTTGTCAGGGAATTAATAACTTAGGCGACGAAGACCAGTAAAATGCGGGTTAAATACCGGAACCCAAAGTAGCCACCATTACAGCCTTGATAGTGTGAAGCCGGTTCTCAGCTTCATCAAACACTATGGAAAGCGGTGATTCAAAGACATCTTCAGTAACTTCCATTCCATCGAGACCGTATTTCCTGAATATCTCCTCTCCTACTTTAGTTTCCCTGTTATGAAAAGCAGGCAGGCAATGCAGGAATTTTACCGATGGATTACCAGTCATCTTAATTACCTGTGAATTAACCTGATATGGCTTCAGAAGTCTCACTCTTTCCTCCCAGACTGAATCAGGTTCTCCCATCGAAACCCATACATCAGTATATAAAAAATCTGCACCTCTTACAGCATCAGCGACATTATCTGTTATTGTTATCTTCGCTCCTGTCTCTTTTGCAATGGTCCGGCATCTTGAAACCAGGTCATCAGACGGTTGATATTGTTTTGGCGCTGCTATCCTGAAGTCAGTACCAAGCTTGGCTGATCCTACCATCAGGGAATTTCCCATATTGAACCTGGCGTCACCAAGATAGCATAATGCGAATTTATCCGGAGCTTTACCCGAGTGTTCGATCATTGTCAGAAAATCAGCCAGTATCTGAGTAGGATGAAATTCATTTGTAAGACCGTTCCATACCGGCACACCGGCATATTCAGATAGCTCTTCAACAATTTCCTGTCCGAAACCGCGATATTCAATACCATCGTACATTCTACCAAGAACCCTGGCAGTGTCTTTCATTGATTCTTTACTCCCCATTTGGGAACCGGTTGGTCCAATATACGTAACATTAGCCCCCTGGTCATAGGCAGCAACTTCAAAGGCACATCTGGTACGGGTTGAAGCTTTCTCGAAGATAAGAGCTATATTCTTCCCTTTAAGATACTGTTTTTCCCTGCCTAGCTTCTTTGCGTTCTTTAATTCAGCAGATAGATCAAGAAGATATTTTATCTCTTCCGGTGTAAAGTCAAGTAACTTAAGGAAGCTTCTGTTTTTAAGACTGATTTTCATAGTTTTAAGTATAAAGTACTTAAAGTACTTAAAGTGCCTAAAGTACTTAGAGTTATTTAATATAAAGCTGCAAATGTAATAAAAAGTTAAAAATCCTGTACGTTGAGAAACATCCCCCTAACCCCCTTCGAAGGGGGAATTTGAACGATCACTACTCATCACTCACCGCTCACCGCTCAGCGCTAATCTCTCATCGCTTTCTGCCCCCTGCACCCCGCTCCCCGCCCCATGCCTATCTCCTCTCATCCTCATACTCCATTGTTATCTTTGATCCGTATTTCCTGTCTGCGAGCTTAAAGGCTTCGGTTATTACACTCATTCTCCCTCCCCGTTCAATAAAATTAAGGCATGCCTTTATCTTAGGTTCCATACTGCCTTTCGCGAATTGCCCTTCGTTAAGATATTTAAGAGCATCATCATAATTCAGGAATTCTCTTATTTGCTGGTCAGGCTTCCGGTAATTGATATAGATGTAAGGAACATCTGTCAGTATATAAAACTCATCAGCGCTTATAAGGGATGCAAGCAGCGAGGAGGCAAGGTCTTTATCAATGACTGCCTCGGCGGGCCTGACATCATAGTTTTCGTCAATATATACCGGTATCCCTCCCCCTCCGGCAGCTATGACAATATTACCTTTTACTGCAAGATCGCGGATAATTGATTGATTCATAATATCTTTTGGGACAGGAGACGGGACAACCCTTCTGTACCCTCCAATATTTTTAACTTCCTCCCTGAAGATCCAGCCTTTCCGCGAAGCCAGTTCATCAGCCTGTTCCCTGGTATAGATCTTACCTATCCTTTTCTGTGGATCGTTGAAAGCCGGATCGTTAGTATCTACAAGCACACAAGTGACTATGCACACCACATTCTTCTCTATCTTATGCTTATTCAGTACATTACGAAACATCCTCTCTATCATATACCCTATACCCCCCTGTGAATCGGCTACACAGATGTCTATAGGCATCTGGGCTATATTATAGACCTGTTCGCCGGCATCATTCCGCATCAGGATGTTGCCAACCTGTGGACCGTTCCCATGTGTTATCACCAGATCATATCCTTCTCTTATCAGAAAGACAAGATTCTCAAGTGTCTCTGTTGTGTTTTGCTCCTGCTCATCAATTGTGCCTGCCTGATCGCCTCTTGAGAGTGCATTGCCACCCAGTGCAACAACAGCTAACTTCTTCTTCATGAAATATTGATTTAGTGAAAAAGGAAATCCTTTAATCTGAAAGTTTTAATTGCTATAAGAGGTTTTAAGTTACAAATCTATCAATTTCAACTGGAATACTGTTCAACAGCTGATATAAATGCTTATTGGTGATTTGCTGCTGTAATTTTGGCAGAGAGAAATGTAATTAAAAAAATATTAAATTTACACAAGTCATAAAAACGAGATCAGTGAGATTCAGATCCGGATTGCTTATTGCAGTTTTAATTGCAATAACGGGATACTCCTGTAAGTATAAGGGGGGGAAGAATATTAATGAAGGAGAGATCCATTATTCCATTACTTATACTGGTAAAACAGGAATACTCCCAAGAGAAATAATGCCAAAGAATCTTATCGTATCTTTTAAGAACGATAAGATATTATTTGATATATCAGCCCCTTTCGGAAATTCCGGGATACTTAATCTGTCAAATCCTAAGGACGATATATTTGATACCTATATAAGCCTTCTTACCTGGAAATACTACTATCCCGCCGGACCTGGAGAGTTACACCCGGGTTTTGACGAAATGAAGGATATAGAAATAAAAACAACCGGCAAAACATCTGTGATATGCGGTTACCACTGCAAAAATGCCCAGGTTACTTTTGCATGTAACAGAAACAAGGTATACGACATATGGTTCACTGATGAGATAAATGTAAAGGATCCGAATGCCGGGACTCCTTACAAGGATATTGAAGGGGTACTTATGGACTTTTTCTTTGTGCTGGGTCCTGCCGAACTGCATTTCGATGCTGAAAATGTATATAAGAAAGAGGTCCCTGACAAGACATTTGAAAGAAGAGAGCAATATAAAAAGATCTCACGTGAAGAGATCAATCAGTTTATTTACAGGATGACAACCTTATAGCAGTCTGGCAGAAGATAGCTATACAACGTTGTTAGTCACTTCCTTTAATTGTTTATAAAATCAATTTCCTTCAATAACACAGCGGGGCAAATTTATTAACTTTGCCTTGCGTTTTTTCAGAGTACAATGAGCAAGGAGAAAGAAGAAAGCATGGGAAAATCTGCAAAAAAAAGCAAGGACATACCAAAAGCAAAATCATCATCAGGAGATGAAAAGATAAAATTCGTCATTGGTGTCCTTATTGCGGGTTTTGCATTATATCTTCTTCTTGCATGCATAGCATATCTTTTCTGGTGGAAGACTGATCTGAGTCTCAGGAATGCTGACATTATCTCAGGTCCCGAGATCGAAGTGAAAAACTGGTCAGGGAAAAGCGGTCATTTCCTGGCCAAGATGATAATTGGATATGGTTTTGGCTTCGGAGCATTTTTTATTCCGGTCATTTTTGCTACAATCGGACTTTACCTTCTGAAGTTCCCTGGCATAAGGGTCTGGAATCTTATTGCCAAGCTTGCTTTTGCTGCAATCATCGTCTCACTGATACTCAGCTATATATTCGGTAAATCAGACGGATATCTTTTCAGCGGACCGGGCGGTGCTCAGGGTTACATCATAACAAGATGGCTTAATGCATTCATGGGAAAGACAGGTACAGGCATCCTGCTCGGACTTGTAACTATCGGATATCTTGTCTTCGCCTTAAAGGTACCTCCTTCGAAACTAAAGGTTAAAGTACCTGATCTTACTATGCCTTTCAGAAGGAATGACAAAGGTGAAAATGCATCACCCGAAGCCGGCACTGAAAATGAAGATGCAGAGGCAGTACTGAGCGAAAACCAGGTTCCTGAGGAAGCTGCAGGGAGTAAGGTTGAATTTCTCGTAAAGAACAGGACAATGCCTCCTGATGAAGATGAGCCGGTAATAACCCCTAATATCCATGGTTCTTTGATACATGATCTTGACGATGACAATAAAAAGGTACCTGAAAAGAAGAATGTCGATATAAATATTACCAAACCGGAGGTTAATGATATCCTCTCTGATGAGGAAGTAAGCCAGATAATGGAGAATTATGATCCGAGGCTTGACCTTTCAAGATACAAATTCCCGCCTGTTTCAATACTTAAAGAACACAAATCTGAAAGCACTTTTGACAATAAAGAAGTCTTTGAGAATAAGGAGAATATCATCAAGACTCTTGGTGATCATAAGATATCAATAAGACAAATATCTGCAACTGTAGGCCCAACGGTCACTCTATATGAAATTGTCCCGGAAAGGGGGGTCAGACTTGCCCGGATAAAATCGCTGGAGGATGACATTGCCCTCAATCTTTCTGCATTGGGCATCAGGATCATAGCTCCGATCCCCGGAAGAGGAACAGTGGGAATTGAAGTGCCTAACAAGAACCCTGAAATGGTTTCGATGCGGTCGTTAATCACTTCGAAAACTTTTCAGGAATCAAGATTTGATATTGCACTTGCTTTGGGTCGTACAATAACAAATGACCCTTATATTGTCGATCTTACAAAGATGCCTCACCTGCTTGTTGCCGGTGCCACCGGACAGGGAAAATCAGTTGGAATAAATGCAATAATCACCTCAATCCTTTATAAGAAACATCCAGCCGAAGTTAAATTTGTCCTTATTGATCCCAAAAGGGTGGAACTGCCTCTTTATTCGAAGATCGAACGTCATTTTCTGGCTAAGCTGCCAGGCGAAGAGGATGCAATTATTACTGATACGCAAAAGGTGATAAACACATTGAATTCACTGTGTATCGAGATGGATAACAGGCTGGAGCTTCTTAAAGGTGCTCAGGCAAGGAATATAAAGGAATACAACGAGAAGTTCGTATCAAGAAAGCTGAATCCTGAAAAAGGTCATAAGTATCTGCCATACATAGTATTGATAATTGACGAGTTTGCCGATCTTATAATGACAGCCGGTAGGGAAATAGAAGGCCCAATCGGGAGGCTGGCCCAACTTGCGAGAGCTATAGGGATACATCTTATAATATCTACCCAGCGGCCATCAACAAATATAATTACAGGCTTCATCAAGGCAAATTTCCCTACGAGAATCGCTTTCCGTGTTTTCTCATCAATAGATTCCAGGACTATTCTTGATGCCACCGGAGCAGACAGGCTTGTCGGGCGCGGAGATATGCTTGTATCGTCAGGCAATGAACCTGTGAGGGTTCAATGCGCTTTTATCGATACTCCCGAAATAGAAGAACTTACCGAATTCATTGGCTCCCAGCAGGGGTATCCCGATGCCATGCACCTGCCTGAATATATCGACGACAGCGAATCAAGCCTGGCGGACGTCGATCTTAAAAAGAGAGACCCAATGTTTGACGAAGCAGCACGGCTTGTCGTTCAGCATCAGCAGGGATCGACATCGCTCATCCAGAGAAAACTCTCCATTGGCTATAACCGGGCCGGCAGGATAATTGATCAGCTGGAGGCTGCCGGCATAGTGGGACCTTTCGAAGGAAGCAAGGCAAGAGACGTGCTTTGCTCCGACATGATTGTTTTGGAACAGATTTTGAAGAGTCTTGATTAAAAAGATCCCGATGAGAAAGTCATTGCTCATAATCCTGACCCTGCTTGCAGTTCAAATTAATTTAAACGGTCAGAACGATGCCAGAGCCGTTAGTATTCTTGATAAATTTTCAGATGCTGCTTCTTCCGCGCCATCAGTATCGATGAAATTCCTGCTCGTGACAGACGACCAGGTTGAGAATTCAAAAGACACACTTGCGGGATCTATAATACTGAGTAAAGACAGGTACAGACTTGATCTTCCGGATAATATAATATGGTTCAACGGAAAAACATCCTGGAGTTACCTTCCTGCCGAGAAGGAAGTTACAATAACAAATCCCGATGATGCAGAGGATTCATTCCAGAGCCGCCCTTCAATGATATTCACTATGTACAGGAACGGATTCAAATGCAGGCTGCTTGAAGAAAAAAATGATTTGTACATTATAGATCTCTATCCGGAAGATGTAAAAAATGAACTCATACGGGTGAGATTAACAATCGCAAAACCATCCCTTAACCTGAAAAATTTTGAATATAAGAGAAGAGACGGCATAACACATACACTCATCGTAAGGGATTACAATCTGAAGATAGTACCTGAAGAGAACACATTCACTTTCTCACCCTCTAAATACAAAGGGATTGAAGTAGTTGATATGCGTTAAAACCCATTTCAGATCCTATCCGGATAAGCAACACGCACGTGATAGATATTCTGAAGTCGTTTTTTAAAAACTGATTTTATATCGGATATATCTTTATAAGTAAGCGGCACGTCAGAATATTGCCCGTCCTGTTCCTGGAGATACATGATCCTTTCAACAAGCTCACTTATACCCTCCTCGGTGTATTTCTCAAGGCTCCTGGATGAAGCTTCCACGGCATCAGCCATCATTACTATTGCCGTCTCCTTGGAGAATGGCTTAGGACCCGGATATGTGAAAGCTTTTGTATTATCTTTTTCACCCGGATTCTGATCGACATGCTTTTTGTAGAAGAAATAAGCTACTGAAGTACCATGATGAGTCCGTATAAAATCAATCACCTGAACCGGGATCTTATAATTCTTTGCCAGAACAACTCCCTGTCTGACATGATTAATAATCACTTTTGCACTATCCCTTGGATCAAGTTTCTCATGCGGGCTGACTCCATCAGCGATATTTTCAATATAATAAGACGGATTGGCAACTTTCCCGATATCGTGGTACAAAGCGCCTGTCCTAGTAAGGTGCATATTTGCACCGATCACCCTGGCTGCCTCTTCAGCGATATTGGCAACCTGAAGGGAATGCTGGTAGGAACCGGGAGCTTCGACGGCCAGCTTCCTAAGCAAGGGCTGGTTAGGATCAGCAAGCATCAGCAGCGTTGTATCAGAGATGAGAAGGAATTTCTGCTCAAAAAGGAATATCAGGGGAAAACTTATAAGTACAAGTAATCCGTTTCCTGCAAAAAGAAGATAATCAAAAAAACCATTACTTTCAGGAACTCCTCCCTTAATCATATTCATTCCCAGGTAAATGACAGCATAGCTTACAATGACCATTAGTGATGTAAAGAACAGTCTGCTCTTCCTGAAATTATTTGTCAGTGTGAATATAGCCATCATACCTGAAAGGAAATTCATAAGTATGAATTCAAATGGTTCCGGAACCATGAATCCGGCAAGCATTATCGTAATAAGCAGGATGAACAGGGCGAGTCTTGAATCGTAGAACGTCCTGATAATAACCGGGATCACTGCAAATGGCACGATAAATATTATGTTTTCCTGCTTAATATTCAGTACCAGCCGGGTAATAAGCAGGAATGTGATTATCGCAAGCAGAATGAAAAATGTTTTCCTGTTTACCTGAAGCACCTCCTGCCTGAAATGGAGCAGGAAGAGATAAAGTACTGTATAACAGAAAGTAACCACCATGGTTGTTCCAAAAACAGACAGCCTGCCGTCCTCGCTTCCTCTGGTAAGTATCACGACAACTGTTGCAATACTTAAAATGAAAAAGAGAATATCAAGTAAGGTCTTTTTCACTTTTGGAAAGTCATTGTCGCCAGGGATTATCTGCTCCATTTACCTGTTAGTATTTTAAGAAGTAAATGTAGTATTTTTGATAAAAATTCCGGAATATGGAACGTTATATATGTGAGAATGTTTTTGTACCGCTCAGATCCGGGCCAACACACAGGTCTGAAATGCTCAGCCAGGTATTATTCGGGGAAAAATATAAGATCCTCGACCAGGTTGACCACTGGTTGAAAATAGAAACCGAATTTGACAATTTCACCGGATGGATCGACCGTAACCATTTGCAACATGCATTAGCCGTGGATGACACACCCGGGTATGTACTTAACAGATCCTTATTGTGTTTCAAAAGTGACAGGACCAAAATGATCCTGGAAGCAGGATGCGAAATATACAATCCTGATCCGGATAAATCCTGTTTCTTGGCAGGAGATAACCTGTACACAACCGGGAATGATTTTAACAGTAGTTATTTTTCGTCGACTGATTCGGTATCCGATACAGCAATGAGATTTATAAACAGTCCGTATATCTGGGGTGGCAGGATACCATCCGGTATTGACTGTTCCGGTCTTACACAGCTGGTATATAAGATACATGGCAGAAAGCTTCCGAGGAACAGCTGGCAGCAGGCTGAAACGGGTGAAGATGTTGCCTTCATCAATGATACAAAACCGGGTGATCTTGTCTTTTTTGACAATGAAAGGGGTAAGATCTCCCATGTTGGGATGATCATTTCGAGAGGTCTTGTGATCCATGCTTCGGGAAGGGTCAGGATTGATCAGATCGATCACCAGGGCATCTACAAGCAGGAGATAGGGACTTATTCTCATCATTTGAGGATGATAAGGAGGGTTTGCTAGTCTGCTGGTCTGCTGGTCTGCTAGTCTTATAGTCTTATTGTCTTCTAGTCTTATAGTCTTATAGTCTTATAGTCTTATAGTCTCTTAGTCTCCTTGTCTTGGAGTCTCCTTAGAAAATTTTTGTCAGAATTATTATTTGTTATTCTTAAGAAATTTCATAAGACTTCCTGTTCCCTTGATTATCGCCTGACATTTTTCTCTTCTGTCATCGGCTGTCTCAAATGATATATATTGCTGATCCTGAGCAATATAATACATGTTTTTTACTTCTCCGGCTGATCCTTTGGAGAAATTCAGAAACTGTCGGAATTCAGAATCACCCTGCCGGCAAAAACCTTCAGAAATATTATTCATAATTGAAATTCCTGCAGCAGTGATCTGGTTTCTGAAAGTAAAGTCTTTACAGCCTCTGAAATCGGAATAAACAAGATTAACCAATTCTCTTGATAAAATCCAGATTTTTAGTTCTTCGAAGTTTTTAATTGTTCCCATTTTAGCACGATTTAATTATTAATGATCTAATATAATAATTAATAATTTTCAAATAAATCCGCATACTAAAAACTCCACGACTCCAAGACTAGGAGACTAGGAGACTAGAAGACTCTAAGACCATCGACTCCAAGACCATAAGACTAGAAGACTCCGAGACTAGAAGACTCTGAGACTAGGAGACTCTGAGACTAGGAGACTCTGAGACTAGAAGACTCTGAGACTAGAAGACTCTGAGACAAAAAAAAGCCACCCCAATCAGGAGCGGCTTTCTTGTTTCAGGTAATTATTTTCTACTTGGTGCTGCTATATCCAAGGTTCTGTACCATGTTGGAGTTGGCAAGAAGCTCAGCACGAGGGATTGGGAAAGCATATTTATAACTACCGTAAGTCGGGCCTCCGTGTGTCTGTTTCAGAGGATCAACAAGAGGTATATTGCTTCCGGTGCGGGCCAGGTCGTCAAACCTGAAACCTTCGAAGGCAAGCTCTTTCCGTCTCTCCAGAAGGATATTGGCCTTTGTAGCTTCGGTATAAAGTGTAGCATTTCTCTTTGCAGGTATCATATTGAGATATGTCAAAGCATTGGGATCTGCATTGTTCAATTCGAATAAAGCCTCAGCATAAGTCAGGATAACCTCTTCATATCTGATAAGGAAGATGTCATCAGAATAGTCAAGTGAAGGATATTTTCCCATGTTCCTTATCTTCGAGCCTTCCATTCCTAACATTCCGTTTACAAACCCTCTGACATCAGAAGCTTCATAAAGATTAGACAGATTAGCCAGTGTCTCAACATCACCGTAATTCGAACCACGATAGATATACTGAAGGCCATTTATATTCTGATTGTCCGTGTTGCTGAAAGCAAGTTCAAAAACTGAATTCACAGGACTGTCAGTTTTCCAAATGTTGACAAAATTTGCTGCTTCGACAACCTGGAATCCTGCTCCTGAATTTATAACAGCTTCACATGCAGTTTTAGCAGTTGACCAATCCTTGAAATATAAGGCAACTCTTGCTTTAAGAGCATTTACAGCGTGAGTCGTCATATAATATTTTGAGTCATCATTCAAGTCTGGTGACATTAGTAAAAGAGCCTGGTTAAGGTCCTCATTGATTTTCGTTCTTACTTCTGTTACAGTATTCCGCCGTGGCAGAAGATCGTCACCTTTATAAACAGTAATATATGGCACTCCAAGGGTGGGGTCGGCACCTGCACCCGAGACATGCATTTGTCCGAATAGTTTCAGAAGGTCAAAATGAACAAGAGCTCTTATGGCATATGCCTGTCCCTTTATATGATCAATTTCCTCCTGATCACCTTCAATTCCTGTTGCATTAATAACTATGTTAGCCCTGGCAATAGTACTATACATACTCGACCATGTGTCTGTAGCATAGGCATCATTATTACCCATAGTCATAGCCGCAGGTGTAGTAAATCTACCGGATTTACCGTTGGCAAAAGAGTTGTCAGATCTTACTTCACCAAAAATGATATAATCGCGGCCATAATAGGAAGACGCTGTTAACTGGTCATATGCTGCATACAGTATTCCCTGAATGTCCTCTGTGGTTTTAATGCTCGTCTCCACAGCTTTCTCCTGCGCCAGTGTGGGTTCCAGGTAATCTTCACTGCATGAGAATGAAATTCCCAACAAAACAATTGCAGATATTATAATTATTTTTCTCATGTCTTTAGAATTTTATATTAACACCAAATACAACTGATTTAACGGGAGGCGTGGTAAGTCTTGTTAAACCGTCAGCACGTACTTCCGGATCCCATTTAAGGCCTTTATCCTTAACCCATGTCCACAGGTTGGTTCCGCGGGCGAATATTGAAATATCGCTGAGCTTTAACCTGTTCTCGATTGAAGAAGGTAAAGAATAACCTAAGACAATATCTTTCAGTCTTATATAGTCGCCATCATAAAGAAATCTCGAAGATGGTCTTGACACATTGTTTGCAACACTGCTGTAAAGTACTTTCGGTTCATCTGTAATATCACCGGGTTCCTGCCATCTATCCATAAGTTCTGCAACACCGTTATAATAAAGAAGTGAATATATTCCATTATGGTGTGTGTACCTGGACCAGTCTTCGAAAACTTTATTACCTCCTGAGAAGAAGAAATTAGCATCAAGGAATATTCCCTTAAAATCAACATGAGTTCCGAACCCACCTGAGTATGTTGGCATTGCACTTTTACCCTGGAATTCTTCCTTTATATTAACATCATAGTAATTATTTGTTACTTCTCCATCCTTGCCATTAAGGTACCACTTTGGTAATCCGTTAGCACGGTCCACGCCAGCCCATTTTCTCATATACCAGGCATAAATTGGCTGTCCGACTGCTGTTTTTCGGTTGTAGACAGGAATTTCAATATCCTTGCCTGCTGCATCCTTTGCGAGTTCCAGAACCTTATTCTGAACAGTGGCAAGATTGGCATTTACACTCCAGTTTAAATCTGTTTTTCTTACGATAGCTACACTTAGCTGTGCTTCAATCCCTTTGTTTTCTACAACTCCAATATTCTGGGTGATAATATTATGACCAGAAGTCCTGGTTATAGGTACATCCTGCAACAGGTCAAAAGTTTTCTTGTAAAAATATGCAAGAGAACCAGTTATCCTGTCTTTAAGGATACCGAAATCAGTACCGATATCCAATGTATGGTTCTTCTCCCAGGTAAGGCTGCTGTTTCCATATTGAGCCGGGTATATTGCACCCATATTTGCATAATCAGCACTATATCCCAATAAAGCCTGATAAGCATTAAGACCTACACCAGCACTACCGCTCAACCCATAGGATGCCCTGAACCTAAGGTTGCTTATGAGTTCAATATTTTTAATGAATGATTCTTCGCTGGCATTCCATGCCACACCGGCTGACCAGAAATTACCAAATCTGTTTTCAGGTGCAAATCTTGATGAACCTTCTCTCCTGAATGTAAAGTCAGCAATATATTTGCCTCTGTAATTATAATTTGCCATTCCAAGATATGAAAGGTTGTTCCAGTCGTTAAAAGAAGAACTGGCATCAAAATTTGCTCCTGCGCTGGCAATATTTGTAAGTCCATCTGTAGAAAAATTCTCACCAGACCCCCAGAGGAAATGGTTTTTGTTTTTCTGATATTCTATTAAAGCTTTGAATGACAAGTTATGATCACTGAACCTCAGAGTGTAATCAAGTGAGTTCTGGAATACTGTGTTGAAATTCCTTTCCGCTGATGCATAAGCATAACCACCTTCCTGAGCAGCATCTCCATGTATTCTGTTCTGGTATTGTTTATAATTAGCCAGGTTATAGTCAGCAGATACAAATGTTCTGAATTTTAAATCTTTGATTATATCCCATTCAAGGCTTGAGTTTACAAGAGCACGAGTATAGTCATTTGCGTTAATATCATGTTCAGCCAGGTAGATTGGATTGAATATTCCAACCCAGATATCAGTGTCCGGAGTACCATCTTCCTTATATGGCTGTTCCCATGGACTCATAAAGTATTTTGCCAGGTTAGGATTAGCAAAATAAGCAGCCTGTTCAAGGTATGCATTCTGGTATGTATTTGATACATTTGTATTTATAGCAAATTTTACTTTGCTTGCTAATTTCCTGCTATAATTAAGTGCACCGGTGATTCTTTTAAAATCACTGGTTATCACAGTAGCTTCCGTTTTATTATATCCAAGGGATGCATAAAATGAAGACACATCGTCTCCTCCGGTTGCGGAAATACTTGCATTTGTAACAGGAGCGTTTTTATTTGTTACAGCATCATACCAGTTACCTTCTTTCCCCACTCCTGTAGCAACTCCACCATCCCATTCGGTAAGTAGGCCATAATCAAGTTCATTATCTACCATGAAATCATACGCTTCAGCTTCACTGAAGCCATATGCAGTACCGTAACTGTTATAGATTGCTTCAAGGAAAAGCTCCTTTCTCTGGGCTCCGGTGAGTGGGGTCCGTCCCTTAACAGCATTATTCTGGAATCCTGTTGACAATGATACATCAAAATTAGTTTTGCCTGATTTCCCTTTCTTGGTGGTAATAACAATTACACCATTGGAACCTCTTGCACCATATGCTGCAGTTGCCGAAGCATCTTTCAGAACAGTGAGGCTCTCAATATCATTGCTGTTAAGAGCTGAAAGTGCACTTAGTGTACTTGATGCAGCACCGTCACCAGAGAAATCAGAATTGACTACTGGTGCACCGTCAACAATGATCAATGGATCATTGCTTCCGGTAATTGATCCGACACCCCTGATCCTAATGTCCTGAACTGATCCTGGTGTTCCGGAAGATGATGAAATGTTAACACCTGCAACTTTTCCCTGCAGTGTCTGATCAACAGTTACGACAGGTACACTTCTTAGTTGATCTCCAGATAGTTGTACTGTCGAACCTGTCAGCTCGTTCTTGCTGCGTGTGGCATAACCGAGGACCACAACTTCACCCATAGCAAGAATATCAGATTCCATTGTAACGTTGACTACTGTTCTACCGGCAATTTCCACTTCCGTTCTTTTCATACCTACGTATGAGAAAATCAGAGTGGTAGAACCGGATGGAGCATTTATACTATAGCGGCCGTTAGCATCAGTAATTGCACCTATAGTAGTTCCTTTCACAGTAACCGTCACACCAGGCACTACAAGACCATCCTCAGCGCTGGTCACAGTACCTGTAATCTGCACTGTCTGCCCGATAACGAGGTAGCTCGTCAGGAGCAGCAGTGTAAAAAACATACATAATCTCTTCATAAATTAAAGTTTAGGTTAATGATTAATCGAACCGCAAATATATCCAAATATTTCAGATTATCAATATGTAAGTAAGTAATGTAAATATTTTTTTAGTTTCGTATTTAATTTAGATGTTTCCGATCTGTCTGTCAACAATTTCCATAATTGACCGTTCTTCATTAAATGCCTTGTTTTCCAGGCTTTTCCCTTTCATAATAATATCCTTTACAAAAGGGTCTGTTTCCATACCCAAGGCATTTATTCTCACATTCAGAAAAGCTCCTCTTATACAGGAGAGAATAGCCAATCCTCCGACGGCTGCGTCTGTCACTGAAGCCGGATTCCCATCTTTTGCCATTTGTTTTACAATTTCAAATCCTTCAAAAGCTGTTTCCATAACCTTGTAAGGGACTGCAATGGCATTTCTATATGCTTCACTGACAGCATTTTTCCGGATTCTATGCTCCTCATCTGTCTTTTTCGGAAGACGGTTAGCCATAATGATCCTGTTATAAGCCGCTGTGTCCTCATCGACAAGATCCAGCAGCCGGTTCTGTATATCCTTCCCCTTAACTGCCCAGTCTGAGAACTCTTTCCACCTGTCGTCCCAGCCTTTTTTATGGGAAGATAAATTTGCAACCATTGTCCCCAGGGCTACTCCAAGAGTTCCGATATATGCAGATACTGACCCGCCTCCCGGGGCCGGTGACTCCGATGCCACTGTTTCCATAAATGATCTCAGGTCAAGATCAACTAGTTGTTTCTTACCTTTTTCTGCCATAACGTATTCGATTATTTTCTCCTGCGGTTCAAAGGGATGTAGATCATCCAGTCCCATTGACTTCACAGCTATCTTTATTAATTCCGAATCTGACACACCAGACGATCTCTGCTGTTTTTCAAGAAAGTACTTCCCGGCATCGAGCATTGCTTTAAGCGGTATCAATCCCACAAGTTCCGAACCAGTCACCCGTACTCCGCGTGCATCGGCCTTCCTGCAAACTTCATCAAAGGCGATATGGACCGGCGTTACCGATATATTTGTCAGATTCATCGATATCTGGGCTATCCCATATTCCTCTATATACCAGCCGATTGCCTTTACACTTTTAAGTGTACCAGGTACACTTATTTCTTCACCCTTTTCATTTTTGACATTTCTTCCTTTTTCCCTGACGTCGTAAGCGATTGCGTTCGCCCTGCGGGTGGATGTAGTGTTAAGGTTTATGTTGAATGCTACAAGAAAGTCACGTGCTCCTACCGCGGTCGCTCCCGAGCGAGCATTGAAAATAGCCGGGCCGAAATCAGGCTTCCATACTGGATCACAGAGTTTTTCCTTTAGTCCTTCGTATTCACCAGCCCTGCAGTTTGCCAGATTTCTGCGTTTCTCCTCAAGGGCGGCGTTTTCATAACAGTAAACAGGTATGCCAAGCTCGTTTCCTATTCTCTCTGCCAGCTTCCTCGCATATACTACAGTTTCTTCCATTGTTATACCGGAGACCGGCACAAGAGGGCATACATCAGTTGCTCCCATTCTGGGATGCTCACCATGATGTTTCGACATATCAATGATCTCCGATGCTTTTTTTACAGCAAGAAATGCAGCTTCAGTCACCGCTTCCGGATCCCCCACAAAAGTTACTACGGTCCTGTTGGTATCCTTCCCCGGATCAATATCCAGGAGTTTTACCCCTTCAACAGATTCAATAACATCAGTGATCTGTCTTATTACCGACATGTCTCTGCCTTCACTGAAATTAGGAACACATTCAAGGATTCGTCTCGCCATTAATTATTTTTCCTTTAAGTATAACTGTTTCAACCAGATTGCTCCCATACGCGTACGGGAAAAACTCATATGAAGGCATCTCTTTAGTAATGAATACATTAGCCACTTTCCCTCGTGCTATTGATCCATGAGTTTCAGAAATCCCCATTGCATAGGCTGAGTTTACCGTAACAGCATTTATGGCCTCTTCAGGAAGCATTTTAAGTCTTATGCACCCTAACGACATAACAAGTTTCATGTTCCCCGAAGGAGATGATCCCGGATTATAATCAGAAGCCAGAGCTATGCCCAGTCCGGCATCGATCATCTTTCTGGCAGGAGGATCAGGCAGCCCCAGGAAAAATGCCGATCCCGGAAGAAGTGTCGGCATAGTACCGGTCCCTTTCAATGCTTTGATCTCTTCACTGCCGGAGTGTTCGAGATGATCTACTGAAAGAGCCCCGTATTTCACCCCGGTCTGAACTCCTCCCGAAAAATCGAGCTCATTGCCATGTATCTTTGGTATCAGACCATATTTGAGACCGGCCATCAGGATCTGCTCTGTCTCTTCAACAGTAAAGAAGCCGGTATCGCAGAAGACATCTATGAAGTCGGCAAGCTGTTCACTAGCCACAACAGGGATCATTTCATTTATTATAACATCTATATATTCATTCCTCCTGCCCTTATATTCATCAGGTACAGCATGAGCCCCGAGGAATGTTGACCTCACCTCTATCGGAGAGCTCTCCCTTATGCGTTTTATGACTCTGAGCATTTTTATCTCATCTTCAGAATTAAGTCCGTATCCGCTCTTGATCTCAACAGCTCCGGTACCCATGAAGATGATCTCGTGAATTCTTTTCATCGATTGGATAAACAGCTCATTATCAGATGTTTCATGAAGCAATTTTGCTGAGTTAAGTATCCCTCCTCCCCTGCGGGCAATCTCTTCATATGACAATCCCCTGATCTTGTCAGTAAACTCCGATTCACGGCTGCCTGCGTAAACAATATGAGTGTGAGGATCGCAGAATGAAGGGAATACGTATTTTCCTCTTGCATCAATTTCCCTGATCTCCTTTTCGGATATAAGTCCCATCTTCGATGGCAGATCCTTCATTGCCCCGAAATCCTTTATAAACCCAGAATCGATCAACAGGTATGCATCGGTTATTAAATTCAAAACAGACATATCCTTTCCACAGACCCTGTCCTTCGGAATATCTTCTGCCTGGACAAGGCCCCTGATATTCCTGATCAATATCATCATAAGTATTTAGTCGTAAATTACAGAGCCTAAGGTAGCAATTATTGAAAAAAGAGTTTGTGATTTTCATTTTTCTTTATCTTTAATGCTGGCTAATAAAACTATGATCTATGAAAAAAACCTTTGTTGTTATCCTGATAATGGGAACCTGTCTCTCCCTTGTCGGCCAGGAAAAGAAAGAAAAGGTAGGATGGAAATTCGGCGGAGCCCTACCCGTCACGACATATGATTCCAACCTTGGATTTCAGTATGGAGCTCTTGTGGAGTTTTTCAATTACGGCAATCCAAGTGTCTATCCTGATTTCCTTGATCATACATACACTGAGGTATCAAGGTTTACAAAAGGCAGCGGTATTTACAGGATGATGTATGAATCAAACCACCTTATCGGAAAGGCATATTTGTGTGTCGACTTAAGTTACCTGCCGGATAAGGCATATGATTTTTACGGATTTAACGGGTATGAATCTGTATTCAATAATAACTGGATGAAGGATCTAGATGACGGTTCTTACAGGAGCAGAATGTTTTACAGGCTTGAGAGGAACCAGTTCAGGATAAAAGCCGATCTGCAGGGAAAGATATCGGGGGAACATCTCAAATGGGGTGCAGGATTTGCATTTCAGAATTTTTCTGTCGGCTCGGTAGACATTGACCGTCTTAACAAAGGCAAAGATCCGGATGATCAGCTTCCGCAAGTAACTGATGAACCAGGTCTTTATGAAATTTACCGGGACTCTCTCGGTATCATATCAGCCAATGAAGCTGACGGAGGATGGATCAATACACTGAAGGCAGCTATTGTATGGGACAGCCGCGATAACCGCCCGAACCCGATGAAAGGTATCTGGTCGGAACTTGGAGTGGAGATTGCTCCGTCCTTTATGGGTAACGATTGGGGATTCTCGAAATTCTACATAACACACCGCCAATACTTCACAATTAAGGAAAATGACCTCTCATTCGTTTACAGGCTTGGTTACCAGACGACATTATCAGGGACTGTACCGTTCTTCTATCAGTCACAGGTCATAACGTCAAGGCTCACAGGAGCAACCAATGAAGGATTGGGAGGTTCAAGCACTCTCAGGGGTGTGCTCAGGAACAGGGTTGTGGGGGATGGTTTCCTCCTCGGAAATTTCGAGCTTCGCTGGAAACCGGTTTACTTCAGATTCCTCAAACAGGATTGTTACCTGGGGATAAACGCATTCTATGATTTCGGGATCATTACTGACAAGATAGAACTGCCTGGTAATCTTGAAACCAGGTTTGACAATAATCTTAAAAATTATGATTTCGACGATTTCTTCAATCCCGGAAGCGAATCACTGCATCAGTGCGCCGGGATCAGCATCATGCCGGTAATGAACCAGAACTTCGTTATAGCTATCGATCTGGGTAAATCCTTTAACAAGCAGGACGGGAATATCGGATTCTCTTTTGGTCTGAATTATTTATTCTAGATCTTGTCGAGCCACATACCAAAGGCAACACCTATATAATTGCCTACTATCCAGCCGATTATGCCGGTTGCGAGTCCTGTTAGTATCACATCCTTGTTTTTCAGGGCGGCAGCGACCATAGGAACAAACGGAGGAGAATAGACAAATCCTGTTGTTGTTATAAGGTAATCGTCGGCATTAACTCTGAATATCCAGGATAGCAAAAGATGCAGTATAAGTGATCCAAAGTACGCGTAGGTGACGAAGTACAATAAATTTAAATACTTCACATGAAAGAATACGCTAAGATCGCATCGTGAGGCTATTACAAGTGAAAATGCCGTTATGAAGTACATTCCAAGCTGGAAAGTCTTTTTTATCTGCCTGATCTTCGGAATAAATGAGGCTGCAACACCGAGAGTAGTAATTGTAAGAATGACTGAAACAAGAAGAGGCACCTTTGGAAGCATTATGCTAACGCCGAAAGCTGCTGCAAAAATAAGCAACGACAGTCCCAAAGCGCCGATGAGTGGAAGAACAACAGATTTTTTAAACATCCCTGTAAAATCTTCAAAATCTTCAGCCAGCTCTTTTCCTGCTGATTCAATATCGGGATTTTCATTCTTCAGACCCGCATGGGCTTTGAAAGGAGGCAGAATGAACCTGAATACGGCCGGACCGGCTGTTATGAAGAATAAAATTGTCAATCCGCCAATTATCATATCATAGGTATTTGTCATGACAAACATGTTAGGCTCAACATTAAGTGCCACAGCCAGTGCTGCCATATTAACGGTACCTCCTGTATAGCATCCGATGAGCATACCCCCTACTTTATCAGCTTCTGGTATTTTATTCCTGAAGATCAGGTAACCGGTTGCAACAATTATCATTACAGATACCAGGGCAAGTAACATAGAAAGAAATCCCTTGCCGGAAAACCTGAGCCATCTCCTAACGTTCAGTGAAAACAAAATAAGCGGCAGTGCAAGAGGGATCAACGCAGACTGTACATTATCCTGGATAGCTGCAACGTTATTTGCCCTGATATCTCTTTGAGTGATTGTACCCTCAGAAACAAGCTTTGATATTTCAGTCTTGGGAATAAATGCCCTGTCCTTACCCACAGTCTCATCACGGAATCCTTCACTACCTCGTGGTAAAATGCCAACATTGGCGATAATAATACCCGTAGCGTAAGCAAGCACTATTGCTCCGATCTTCTTAAAAACGGGATATTTGATCGTGAGCCAGATAAGAAACATAGGAAAAATAATGTAAAACAAGCTGAGAATGATCAGGTTAATCATGGCCGGATAATTTGGTATGACCAAATATAAACAAAGCTGCCAACCGTTAAGCTGACCAGCGGAAAAATAGGTATTTATGCTTAAAGCAGGTTACCTTAGAAAACTTATTGTACTGCTGCCTTCAGGAGCTCTTTTGCGTTTCTGATAGCGGTCGTAGTTATCTCGCTGCCGCTCAGTAACCTTGCGACTTCAATAATACGTTCCTCATAGGTCAACAACCTTATCTTTGTAACAGTTGAGTCACCGCTGTCATCCTTGAAAACGTGGTAATGCCTTGTTCCTCTTGATGCCACCTGTGGCAGATGTGTGATATTTACCACCTGCATATATTTTCCCATACCTGCAAGGATCTGTCCAACTTTATCAGCTGTCTCACCGGATACTCCGGAATCGATCTCATCAAAAATTATAGTCGGAAGATTATTGTTTTTAGTAAGAAGTGATTTCAGGCTAAGCATCACTCTGGAGAGTTCGCCTCCAGAAGCAATTTTTTCAAGATTTTCGGGCCGTATCTGTTTATTGGCCGAGAAAAGGAAATCAGCGTAATCAGTACCTGAAGATGTAAAATCCTTTAGTCTTGTCAATGATATGCTGAACCTGGCATTTGGCATTCCAAGCTGTTTCAGGATATCTGTTATTTTCTTTTCAACCTCATGGAGTACACTTTTTCTTTTCTCCGAGATCTCTTCACAATATGTCCTGAGCAACCTGGTCTCATTGGCAACCATCGTCTCAAGCTCTGTCATTCGTTCATCGCTGTTAACAAGCGATTTCACTTTTAATCTTATCTCTTCTCTCCTTTTAATAAGTTCATTGAGGTCTTTAAGCCTGTGCTTTTGAAGAAGGGAGTAAATTGCATCGAGTCTGTCATTGACCTCAGCAAGACGATGGGGATCGGCTTCGATAGATATCGCGAGTCTCTCAATTTCACGTGCAAGATCGTTTATTTCAATATAAGATGCTTCGGTCCGCTGAAGCAATTCCCCTCCGCCGGGGAGGAAGTCCTTTATTTTTGACAGGTTCAGTTTAGCTTCGCTTATCATTGTCAGTATTGAACTGCTCTCTGAAGAGAAGAGATTTGAGGCATTGCTCAATCCCAGTTTGATCTCTTCTGCATGGGTAAGCAATTCCTGTTCTTTTTCAAGTTCTTCCTGCTCTCCTGCAACAAGTTTTGCTGCATCAAGCTGTTCAAGCTGGAATTGAAAATATTCCAGATCAGCTTTATTTCTTCCGGCTGTTTCAATTGCATCATCAAGTTCCTTTTTCAGGGTGCGGAAATTATGCCATACCTGCCTGTATTTCTCCAGCAATGCCGTCGTTCCGGCAAAAGAATCAATTACGCTTAGCTGGAATGAGTTATCCCTGAGCATCAGCGTCTGATGCTGGGAGTGAATATCTATGAGCCTTTCGCCAAGCTCTTTCAACAGATTGACAGTGACCGGGGTATCATTTATAAATCCCCGTGATTTTCCTGCAGGATTGATCTCTCTTCTGATTATTGTAACAGGTTCATAATCCAGTTCGTTCAATGTAAAGAAATCCGCCAGATCATAGTTTTCGATCCTGAATGTTCCTTCGACAATGCATTTTTCGTTCTTCTCAAGGAGGACCGAAGTATCGGCCCTGCTTCCAAGTATAAGTGAAAGGGCTCCCAGAAGTATCGATTTGCCTGCACCAGTCTCACCGGTAATTATAGTAAGACCATTTTCAAGCTCAACGTCCAGGTCCCTGATAAGGGCATAGTTTTGAACGAACAGTTTTACAAGCATATTCAGACATTATTGTCACCCGGCAGAGGTGATCCTTTCATATTTCGTTTTATTGGAGGGGTCAATCTCGGTAAGTATCTCCACTGCACGGCCCTTCTCCTCGGGAAACGATTCAGAAAAAATATTCACGAACTCATCTGTCCGGGCATCAAGAACGATCTGAACCAGGTACATAAAAGGATCAGGCTTTCTTCTGTAAACTACCTGGACAAGTCGTAAGCTCTCCACGATACTTGCCCTGGCTTCTGAGACTCTCGATTCCATTTTGTCAAGTCCGTTGATATAATACTGATAAATGAACTGACGCACCTCCTCATACTCTTTATCAAGTATGTTCTTCACAAGCCAGTACCTGTTCCTGTTCCTTGAACCGTCGTACGGTTTCCAGCCGGTTTCCGGAGCATTCTGTGCATTAGTTACTATCTTCTCTGCCATCCTGAAAAATTCTGTTCCTCCAAGTGGAGAAAAAGAGTCATAATCAAATCCAAGGATAATATAAGTATAATAAGCAAGGACAGATACCAGGTTTGATCTGTGAGTTGTAGCATCAAATTCAAGTGGTTGAAATTCAACGTACCTGAATCTGAAACTGTTATCGATGAAGTTGAGCATTGTAGCACTGTAGGTTGTGTTATAAACAGGTCTCCTTGCCTGGATCTGGATGGTTCCTGAGAATTCATCAGCTGAGATCTGGTCAGTCAGGTTAATAAGAATATTGCAATCGATTCTTTCAGCATAACTGAACACGTGGTTTGTCCACACAGTGCTGTTCATGAATTCATAGATATCTCTCTGCATATTCTCGAAGACCTGCCGGTTTGATCCCTGTATCTGCTGGGCAGAGACCTGTACATTGCAGTTGAGCTCCTGGGAACTGACAGGTCCATGAAGTACAACCGCGATAATGGCAAGCAACGAATATCTGAGAATACGAATGAGTTCCATTCTGCAAATTATTTGATCATCGAAACAATTTTGCCAAGTATATCCCTGGCTGCATCCTCTTTAGATTTCAACTCAAATTTATCAATATTATTGTACTTGTCAATGATGGTTATTCTGTTTGTATCATATTCAAATCCCGCACCTTCATCTCTTAGTGAATTCAATACTATAAGGTCCAGGTTCTTTCTGTGAAGTTTAGCAGTTGCATTTTTCAGTTCGTTGCTTGTTTCAAGGGCAAAACCAGCCAGTATCTGGGATTTGTTCTTGATCTTACCGAGTGATCCGGCTATATCGACAGTAGGTTTAAGGGTTATTGTTATTGTCTCTTCACCTCTTTTCAGCTTTTCTTTTTCTGTTCTGACAGGAGTAAAATCGGCGACTGCTGCTGAAAGGATAGCTATATCGCACAAAGGAAAATTAGAGATACATTCCGAGGCCATTTCCTCAGCATTCTGAATTTTTACGATTTTTATACTGTTGTTTCGTGGATTTATGTTCACAGGACCTGTCACAAGTACGACCTCTGCTCCCAAGTCTGCAGCTGCATCAGCAAGGGCTATTCCCATCTTACCTGAAGAATAGTTGCTTATAAATCTTACGGGATCAATAGGTTCTCTTGTGGGACCGGCATTGATAAGGATCCTTTTCCCTTTCAGCGGTTCACTTCTTTTTTTTTTTCGCAAAGAAGTTTTTTATCTCCCTTACTATTTCTTCAGGTTCAGCCATCCTCCCTTTACCCTCAAGTCCGCTGGCCAGCTCACCTGATGAGGGATCGAGGATATTATTCCCGAATGCTTTAAGAGTCTCGATATTGATGACTGTAGCAGGGTGTTTAAGCATATCTGAATCCATTGAAGGAGCAATAAAGACCGGGCATCTGGCAGAAAGATATGCTGTAAGAAGAAGATTATCTGCTATGCCGTTTGCCATCTTGGCAATTGAATTGGCAGTTGCCGGAGCAATAAGGAACAGATCAGCCCAGAGGGAGAGTTCAACATGATTGTTCCACTCACCATTCTCCTTATTATAAAACTCAGTAAGGACCGGGTTTTTTGATAAGGTCGACAGGGTAAGAGGAGTAATGAATTCTTTTGCATTATCAGTCATAATAACCTTAACCTCAGCCCCTTCCTTTACAAGAAGTCTGATGACAACTGCGGTTTTATAGGCTGCAATGCCTCCGGTTACACCAACTAATATATGTTTGCCTTTCAGCATGCTTAAGCTGAAGTTTTGCTCTGTCTTACAGCACTTTCAGGGTTCCTGTGGAATATCTTTTTTTCTTCGAGTTCCTGTAAAGCTATGAGGGTGGGTTTTGGCAGACGTTCATAGAATTTGGATATCTCTATCTGCTCCCTGTTTTCAAATACTTCTTCCAGATTATCGCTGTACGATGCAAACTCCTCCAGCTTCTTATTCAGTTCCTGTTTCATCTCGACAGCTATCTGGTTTGCCCTTCGTGACACAATAATTACTGTCTCGTAAATATTCCCGGTTCCTTGTGTCATAAGGTCAAGATTTCTGGTCACCGTTGTAACGGGGGCAAGTGATTTTCTGTAGTCCATATTTATTTTTTATTATTAGCTTCAGTAGTTTCAGTATCTGCCACGGATTTCTGCGGCTCAAGCTTGAGAGCCCTGGCCGTTGCGAGATAAATTCTCCTTACATCCCTGGTGTAACGACTTTTGGGAAATTCCTCCGCAAAGGAATAATAGTCATCCAAAGCTGCCTGGTACCTTTCTGTCTGTTTGTTTGCCAGGCTGTTTTCCGCATACAGGAAAAGTGAATTCAGCTTAAGGTACATCATTTCTTCGCGGTACTTTGAATCGGAATATTCTTTCAGGCTGTTTGTTAGCGCCACAATAGCTGACTTGTATTCAGTCATATCATGATAGAGCCTGGCACTCAGGTAAGATTTTTCAACGAGCTTCTCCCGCAATTCTTTTATGAGGGCCCTGCATTCATCTGCACGCGGACTTGACGGATACCTGGTCAGGTAAAAATTAAATCCTTCGATAGCTGTCCTGGTATATTCCTGGTCAAGTTCAGCTCTTGGTGACATTTGGTAATCACACATGGCAGAAAGGAAATGTGCTTCCTCAATATACTTGCCGTAGCCGTACTGATCAGCATAAGATTTAAAATATGCCCCGGCACTCATATAATCTTTCATCCCATAGAAAGCCTGTGCATTCATCCAGTTGAGATCCTCAGCATCTTCTGTAGCCCTGAACCGTGGTATTATCTGAGCCAGCAATTCTGTAGCCTTTACATATTTCCCGGCTTCAAAGTACTCCTTGGTTTTGGTTTTTTTAAGTTCATAATCCGAGCTCTTAAGCAGCTTGTTATATTCGCCGCAGGAACACAGAAGAACTAAAACAGAAAACAGTATGATTAACCTCGTCCTCATTTGAAAATGTTGCGCAAAATTACAATATATTTTTCAAATCAGATATAAAAACGTAATTTTTACCTGTTTATTCTATCACTGGCAGGCTTAACCAAATTAGGTATAAATAGGTATAAAGTAGTATCCGCTAATCGGTACTTTTGCAAAAAATCAAAGATTAATAGAATTTATAATGGATATTTTCGACAAGATCAAATCGACAAAAGGAGCTCTGGGTCAGTATTCTGATTTTGCAGACGGTTATTTTATGTTCCCGAAACTTGAAGGTGAGATAGCACCAAAAATGAAATTCAGGGGGAAGGAGGTGCTTACGTGGAGTCTGAACAATTACCTTGGACTGGCCAATAATCCGGAAGTAAGAAAAGCTGATGCAGAATATGCTGCCAAATATGGTCTTGCTTACCCTATGGGGGCAAGAATGATGTCGGGGCAAACCACGATGCATGAGAAGTTTGAACAAATGGCAGCTGAATTTGTAAGGAAGGAATCAGCATATCTTCTCAACTATGGCTATCAGGGAATGGTGTCGATAATTGATTCTCTTGTCGACAGGCACGACGTTATCGTTTATGACTCCGAATCGCATGCCTGTATCATGGACGGCCTCAGGCTCCATTTCGGGAAAAGATTCGTTTTCCCGCACAACGATATTGACAGCTGCGAGAAGCAGCTGCAGCGTGCGACAAAACTTGTGGAGGAATCGGGCGGCGGCATACTTGTTATCACCGAAGGAGTCTTCGGAATGGCAGGAGATCTTGGTAAGCTTGACAAAATTGCCGCTCTTAAGGAAAAATATAATTTCCGCTTTCTTGTCGATGATGCCCATGGCTTTGGTACAATGGGAGCCACTGGTGCAGGTACCGGAGAACATTTTGGAGTTCAGGATAAAATAGACATATACTTTGCGACTTTTGCCAAGTCAATGGCAGGGATCGGAGGTTTTGTCGCTAGCACTAAGGAAGTCGTCACCTATCTGCGGTTTAATCTCAGGTCCCAGATATATGCCAAGTCCCTTCCGATGGCAATGACACTCGGAGCTATCAAAAGGCTTGAGCTTATTCAGGCTCATCCTGAATACAGGGAGAAACTCTGGACAATCGTCAAATCACTCCAGAAAGGTCTCAGGGATGCCGGACTTAACCTGGGTAATACGGAATCGCCGGTGACACCTGTCTTCTTCAAATGCCCGCTCGAACAGGTTACCCAGCTCATTTATGACCTCAGGGAAAATTATGGCATTTTCTGCTCAGTTGTGATCTATCCTGTCGTTCCAAGGGATGTTGTAATGCTTCGTCTTATCCCTACAGCTGTACATTCACTTGAGGATGTCGAGTATACTGTGAACGCCTTCAGAAACATCAAGAAGAAAGTTGATAATAACGAGTATCCAAATGAAATGGCGGATTTTTCCAAATAAGTAAAAACCATTTTAAGGCTATTTGGATTTCCTGCTTTTTAAATCTTTAAAACTAAAAGATAAGATATCAGCCTGCTGATTCTGAACAATTCTTTTCCCTGATCGTTATACAGGTAAAATTACTGTAACCTGTGAAATGATTCACGGTCAGATTGCTAAATATCTTCATAATGCTGTCAAACGAAGAGCTTAAGAATTTGCTTAAGGGATACAATATGCTGCTTTATTTTTCAGGCAGCATGATATTAAGTGAACCCACTGATGAATGTGTTATCGATTTCTGGAATTCAAACAGGCTGAAACAGCTGCCGGTATCAAGTTCTAATCCGAGGTTCCTGAAAGCCTCTTCCCTTCTGCGGAATTCCTGCTCCGACAAGGAGATCTGCAGTAAAAAGCTGTCCGACGACTATTTCAGGTTGTTTGAGACAGATGGCCTGCCACTGGCTCCGGCTCTTGAGTCAATCTTTAAAAATCATTCCGAAAGCAGTGAACAGGATGACTACGTCGGTGGATTCTACAATTCATATGGTTGGGATTACAATCTGCGCGGGAAAATTAAAGATGATCATCTTGGTATTGAACTGCTTTTCCTTACACGTCTAATAGAGAAGTATCTTCAGCTTGATGACCAACCCTGCAGGGCCGAGATGAGAAAAGAAATTCTGCGGTTCATAAATTCTCACATACTCTCATGGATCCCGGCATGGAATAAAGCTGTAACTGAAAACTCCCGTACTTTCTGTTATAAAGGTATTGCCGATCTTATCTATGCAAGCGTGGAGGATATCAGTGATATCCTTTCAGAAGCCTGATCAGAAATTCGGATTAAAGAATCTGATTATTGCTCCGATATAATATTCCCGCCATCCTTCAGCAATCTCCTCAAAGTCATCATCAGGAATATTAGTATGCTCGACAGTGACCTGTGAATCTTGCCTGAATGGCTGAATTGAAATTGTCACTATTGATTTTTCAGGTTGTTCACCAAAATACCACTCCTGTACCACTTTATTGTCCGGAACAAATTCAAGATTTTTCCCGGTTATATCACCTTCCCAGAGAGAAAATTCTGATCCGGGTTCAGCAGACATTACCGCAGGATAGCCTGACCAGAGCTCAATTGTAAAAGGATTGGTAAGTGCTGCATAAACGTCTGATGGTTCGGCATTGATAATGAAAGTCTTTTTGAAAGTCTTCATTGGAAATCGGTTATTTTCTCATCTCTGATAAGTATCGTTCGGCATCAATAGCAGCCATGCATCCTGTTCCTGCCGCAGTGACAGCCTGTCGGTAGTGAGGATCCTGGACATCACCGGCTGCAAAGACACCTTCGATGTTTGTCCGTGTTGTTCCAGGAATCGTTTTAATATATCCTGTTTCGTCTGTTTCAATGTATTTCCTGAATATTTCAGAATTAGGTGTGTGTCCAATTGCCAGGAAGAGTCCGTCAATTTTAATTTTTACCTGTTCTTCCTTAGGAGTTCCTTTCTTTTTTACAAGCACAGCACCTTCGACTCCGTTATCACCGAAAAGATCGAGAACCTGATGTTCCCAAAGTACTTCAATATTCGGAGTATTCATTACCCTTTCCTGCATGGCTTTTGATGCCCGCAGAACATTTCTTCTTACGATAAGGTATACTTTATTGCAGATACCCGCGAGGTAAGTAGCCTCTTCAGCTGCTGTGTCACCACCGCCAACAACTGCCACATCTTTTTTCCTGTAGAAGAAACCATCGCATGTAGCACAGGCCGAAACTCCCATTCCTGCATATTTCTTTTCAGCCTCCAGTCCAAGATATTTTGCAGTTGCTCCGGTTGCGATTATTACGGCATCTGCCTCCACTATCTTATTATCATCGAATATGATACGGTGCCTGACACCTGAAAAATCAGCATCAACAGCAATTCCCATCCGGATGTCCGTTCCGAATCGCTCAGCCTGTTTCCTTAGATCTTCCATCAATTGAGTGCCTGTAATACCGTCAGGATAACCGGGGAAATTCTCAACTTCGGTAGTTGTTGTAAGTTGTCCGCCCATCTGCAGGCCGGTGTAAAGAACCGGTTTCAGGTTAGCCCTGGCAGCATAGATTGCTGCAGTGTACCCAGCCGGGCCGGATCCGATAATAAGACATCTTACCTTTTCAATATTTTCAGAATCAGGTTTTTCTGAACCTGGCGTTACATCAAGGGGCTTGAATAGTTCCATATCCGGTACTTAAATGTATCGGCGTAAAAGTAGTAAAAAGGTGCAAAGGTGCAAAGGTGCAAAGGCGCAAAGGCGTAAAGGCATAAAGGCTACCTAAAGCAAAGACTATCAAAGGATATTCGGTGCTTAATAGAGTATAAAGTTATCTAAATGGTTTAGATAATATCCTCATGAAGTCTTCAGAGGCTGCATCCACTGAAGCTGGGTGTCGATATTATCGCTGAGTTTGTACTGGATAATATGTTTATCAATATCCTGGCCACCGATAATATCTATTTTATCGCGATCCACTATTCCTAATCCGTCAGCTGCGCCAAAGTTAAGATATCCGACATTTTCGAGAGGGATACCCATCAGCCTGGCACAGAGGCTGTCAATTGCAAAAGAATCTTCGCCTGCCATAGCTATTCTGTGATCAGCAACATATCCCCGGCTTGGACCGTTGCCCTGCATCCCTTCAACACCATCGATAATAGCAAGATCCGGCCTTATCTGTTTTGCCATCTGATAGATATTGTAATGCAGCCACCGTGCACCGGCAGCGTGCATTCTTCTCTTGTAATGGGTAGGCTGAGCTCCGTCTACTCCCGGCATTATCATAGGAGCTCCCATCATGATGTTCTTTACTGCTGCAGTCATTATGACAGTGTTATGTGTCTTGAGCCTTGACAATGATATTATATAATAGTCGGGATTTACGAATACATCAGCTATCTGTATTTTATCGGGATAGAGATTCTGATCAAGAATGAAAACCGGGCTGCCGGCTGCTTTATTCAGGTCAACGAATTTGATATCAAAATCTTTCTGGAGATCCAGATATCCGTAATTCTTAAACCCGACAGCGGAGTTACCGTCGCCGGCTGATGCTTCAGCAACGATGAACTGATTTTTATAGAAGGGTTGCAGGAATTCCATCACTCCGCGGATAGCATCTACATGGGTTGCACAAAGCGGAGCATTTGTTGATACCATATTCACTTTTATTAAAACCTGTTTACCTTTGATCCCGGCTTTTATCTTAGCCTCGAATGGTTTCATCACTTCAGCCATCATTGCCCGGCGGTCGGTGCCTGTTGTAAAGGCTATGCTGCTGCGACCCGAAGTGTTCAGAGGCTGTCTTTTTACTGGTTGAGCCAGGCCTTCGAATTTATCAACTGAAGGAATGAATCCGAAATTTCCCATCAGCATTGCAGCAGAACCGAGCCCTATGTACTTAAGCATGTCCCGTCTGCTTGTCGTAAATTGATCTTCATTCTTTTTCATAAAATCGTTTATTATATTTTAAAAGAATAAGTTATGATTTAAAACCCCGGTAATTTCTCCATTTAAGACCTTATTACAAATTTAATACACTTATGGATTCCATGGACTCATAAACCATTGTAAAACAAACTAATTAAGTTTTTTTAACTATGTTGAACCATCAATAAACGTAATTAAAAATGCTTTACTTCTGCCTTACATTGATTACTGTATTTGTGTAACTGTTGTAACGAAAGTTGTTACACAGCCTGGTGCCAGTGTTGCTTTTAAAATATTGTCAACAATTTTAAGTTCCGGAAGGTTTACAAGGTTCTCTGTGGCAGATGTTCTGCATGGCGTTGCCGATGTTGCAGTTATATTATTAAGACGAAGTTCCAGTTTCCTGGTGCTTACATTCTCATTGATAGCTACTATAACAAGCTTATTTTGCTGTTCATTCTTGTATGCCGACACCAGAACGCCGGGAGCTACTTCTGAATCAACAGGTATGCGGAAGTATCCCGGCCTTACGAAACGGCTGAAATTACCTATCGTATACAACCGTTTGTCTACGGTGTAAGTGTTGGTTTTAGTATCCATATGGATCATGCTCCCTCCTGCAGGATACTGGCTTATAGCCCACCAGTAGAACCATCCGCTTGTGTTATTCTCGGCAACATGTGTATGCAGCACCTTTGCCCAGTACAGTCCGTCGCGTATATCAGGATAGTTCCTCCCCAGGTTGGCTGCTTCGGTCTGCCATATTTTTTTCTTAAGCTTCAGTGATTCGACCAGCGGTCCGGAGCGTTGCGATATTGGTGGGAAGGGTCCTCTGTCGGCTGTACCATAGGCGTGCACACCGACGATATCAACGCGTTTTGCAGTTACTGTGTCCTCCAGTGACTCAAGTACAGGATTTTCTGTCCAGGCACTATGCTCCCCCACTATTACTTTTGCTGTGATCTTGTCGCGCTCAAATACCGGGATAAGGAACTTAAGGAACTCATTGAATTCCTTTCCGTTCCAGTAGCACGAAGAATACTTCACTGTGACATCCGGTTCATTGGCCAGGGAAACAGAGTGGATTTCAATTCCGTGATGTTCCTTGTAACCCCGGATATACATTGAAAGGTATTCGGCGTAAGCCAGGTACTTGTCAGGTCGCAAGCGTCCTCCCACAACATTGTTATTGGTTTTCATCCAGGCCGGCGGGCTCCAAACGGTACTCGTGTAACGGATGCAGCCTCGCTTACCGGCTTCGCGCATTAGCCATATCTCATCTTCATCGCCTGTCCAGTTCCATACACCCTCCTGCGGTTCGATCGAAGGTGAAGGCCCGTTGGTTGCTGATCCCCACGAACCGCCGTCGCCGACAAAATTGCGGACAATTGATAATCCTGCTCCTTTTGTTTGTGAGAACAAAATATCAAGTATTTCGGAGCGTTGGGGTTCGGGGAAATTCATGAGGTTACCCGCCATGTGAAAGGCTCCCGAAGCCCCGAAGCCGTCTATCTCCTGAGCCGTTCGCTTCCAGTCAATGGTTCCGGTGCTTACAGCTGTAAGAGAGATCCCTCCGGGTAAAGGAGCGCCGGCAGGCTGCTGCCCGGGCTGAGAATGCGCAATACATGCAGGAATTATTGCCAGTACGGCGCAAATGATTAATCTTAACACTGCTCTTTTTTCCATGATCAATTTCCTTTAAGGTTAGTTATTATTTGACCGGATAATTTTACTTATGTCTTAACCACTAAGATGTTCTATAAAGATAAAACAGATCAAAGACTTATTCAATAAAGAATACGGAATGTTTCACTATCTGTATTATCTTTCAGCGATTTTTTTTTAGCTTGCCTGCTAATGTGATTTTAAAATCAAGATCAATGAAAATCAGATTTAAAAGAATATCCATTCTGTTTATAATCATTTCATCAGTTCTGGCAAGTCGTTGCTCAAAAGATCCTCAGGATACAACCGATTGGCCTCAGTACCTCGGTCCTCACAGAAATAGCATCTCTGATCAGAAAGGCCTTCTCCGCTCGTGGCCGGAAAAGGGACCGAAAGTCCTCTGGACGGCCGGGTTGGGAACAGGATTCGGCGGAGCTGTTATAAGAGACGGTAAAGTATATGTGCTTGACAGGGATGATGAAGTCGGGGATTATATAAGATGTTATGATCTGGCAAACGGCAAGGAACTCTGGAACTACGGTTACAGCGCCCCGGGCAGGGTAAGGTTCCATGGTTCCCGCGGAATGCCGGCACTTGATGGTAATTATATTTACTCCTGTGGACACAATGGCGATCTGTATTGTATTGACATTAATACTCATAAACCTGTCTGGAATAAAAATGTCTGGAAGGATTTCGGAGGAACTGAATTGCCAACCTGGGCAATTGTACAGTGCCCGCTGGTTTACAACGATCTGCTGATCGTTGCTTCTCAGGCTCCGGAAGCCGGAGTAGTGGCCTATAATAAACTTACAGGCAATGTGGTCTGGAATACGCCTCCTCTTGGCAATATAGGTTATGTAAGTCCGGCTATTATAAAAGCCGGAGATGAGGATCATGTGGTAATGATCACTGCTGCTTCGCGCGGAGCTTTCGGAGAAAGTACCAGTTCAAGCCGGGTAGTCGGTATTGATCCTGTTAACGGTTCAATACTCTGGGAATATACCGGATGGCAGTGTTCAATTCCTGTACCTGGTGCAGTTGATGCAGGCGAAGGAAGGGCTTTGATAACAGGCGGTTACCAGGAAGGTTCGGTAATGCTGTTAATTGAAAAGACAGAAGATGGCAAATATACTGTGACTGAACTATATAAGAACCCTGATTTTGGTGCTCATACACAGCCGCCGGTTCTTTACAATGGCTATTTTTATACGCAGTTCTCGACAAATAACAAAAAGGAGGGGCTTGTTTGCATGAGCATCGACGGCCAGGTCAAATGGAGAACGAGGAGGTCGCCTGCATTTGATAAAGGGGGGATCATTGCTACCGACGGGTTGCTGATATGCACTGACGGAAGTACTAAACTCTATCTTGTTGAACCCGATCCTTCAGCTTTTAAACCTGTAGCGTCAGCTGAGTTACTGGTAGCAAATCCTGGAGATGAAAATGAAGCAGCCAGGTTTGCAACTCAGAACTGGGCTCCATTGGCTCTTGCAGAAGGCAGACTGCTTATAAGGGACCAAAGCAGGTTGTTATGTGTTCAAGTTGTTAAATAGATATCATACCACTGGTTGCCGTTGGCTGAAGCCAATGGCAAGGGAATAATTTAGAGATCTTTTCAAATTTTGGCTGGAGGCTGGTGTTCAGAAATACTATTTACCGGCGGCTTCAGCCGCCCGGCAGGAACACCAAGGGGGGCACGGACTTTAGTCCAAAATCCGCTCAAGATTATTTTCCTCTATCAGCCTGCAAAAGCCGGAAGCTTAAACCATATTTGGTCAGTTATTTAATCAAAAAGATAAGACACATGATTACAGCAACTTACCAAAGGCCAGATGTGGTTATTTTACTTTGGCATGAAGTGATTTAGGGTGCTGGCTTTCCCAGCCTGAATAGCTATATCCGGAAATACACAAAAACCAGAACCAGTTCTAAACCAGAATCATTCTTGACTACAAAAGCAGGACATATTGACCACATTCGGCCGGATAAAAGAAAATATTTGATAACTTTGCGATAGTAAAAGCCGTTTGTGATTTATCTGGGATTTTCATTGAACGATATTTTCCAAACAACTTCGAAAGTTTATTATCTTTTTAACAAATAAATGATCTTATGAGAAAGCAAATTATGTCGTTTTTGCTGGTTGCATTTTTAGGTTCTATTACCACTTATGCAGCAGGGCCAATAATCAAAAACATGGGTGAGTCCAAATACTGCGTTCAGGTGGGAAATGTATCAATGACAATTGATGCTGCCGCAGGAGCAAAGATTCTTTCCTATAAGTACAATGATTCGGAAATAATATCTCAATCCCCAATGAGAGAAGCATTCGGAAGCACCTTCTGGACAAGTCCTCAGAGAGAGTGGAACTGGCCTCCGGTTCAGGAATATGATAAAGATCCATATACTGTCGAACAAACTTCTTCTTCGTTAATTATGACCGGTCAGGTATCTCAAAGATTCAAATATCGTATCCGTAAGGAATTCAAGGCCGATGAAAAAGACAATGCCATAGTCATCACATACTCCATAATTAATGAATCTGAAGAAACAAGAAAAGTAGCTCCTTGGGAAGTTACCCGTGTTAACAATGAAGGCATAATCTTTTTTGATGCACCTTCAGAAGCAATAACACCGGCAAATCGCATCCCATTTACACAGGAATATGGTGTATCATGGTATAAGACAGATGAGGGGAAGGCAAACCGTAAAATAAATGCTGACGGTAAGGGCTGGCTTGCGTATTGCGCAAACAACCTGCTTCTTGTTAAAAAGTTTGATGATTTGACTGCTTCTCAACCTGCTCCTAATGAGGCTGAAATACAGGTTTATGTAAACAGTGGTAAGACCTATATCGAATTGGAAAACCAGGGTGTCTACAATGAATTGAAACCCGGTGAATCCCTTTCATATACCGTTAGATGGTATCTGGTACCTGCCAAATCCGAATCAATTCCATCAAAAAAGATGCTATCAAAAGTCAGGAAGCTTATCAAATAACCTGAACAATATGCTGAAAATTGGAGAGCGGCAATTTACTCACCAAGAAATACACAAAAATATTAGTAGAGAATATATTGGCAAGAGAACTGTTAGGAGACAATTTCCACTAATTAGGGCAAGGTTTTATTGTTAAGAAGTCCTAAATTTGAGAATTAGCTACTTAAGTTGAAAAAATACTCACTTTATATACTCTGCCACCTCACCATTATTTAATGGCTTTATTTCTTGTAAGGCCTTATACCCTCTCTTCTCCATAATTTTCATGAGCACTTTCAGGAACATCACATGACTGACAACAATACAGTCCTCGTTTTTATCCTCAATCATATCAAGGAACTTATTAGCCCTTTCGTTTGTTTCTTTCCGGGTCTCATTCTGGGTTCTCAGATTGAGTATGCTCTTCAGTAAAGCAAATCTGTGGCACATTCTTACAGGTAAGCGAAAATAAATGAAACTCGATCCCTGCAGATCAATCTCATCAATCAAACTGGTACTTATTATAGTCTTATTACCTTTAAAATACTTTGCAGTTTCCCGGGTTCTGGATAAAGAACTTGTATATACTTTTTCAATCGGAAAATCCAGTTCTCTGACGTTTATAACCGGACTGTTGTTGTAATTCTTTAGAGCTTCGATGTATTCCATGTGATTATAGTCTTTCTCCCAGCGGAAATCAACCTTAAAATGCCGTATAAGTAAGATCCTCATAAATAGTTTTTTATCTGACTTACATTTATCTAAAGATACTGCTTTTAGATAAATAAATCTGCCCTCGGAATCCATCTCCGGGGGCTTTCTCTTTCGTAGAGGATATCCTGTCGATTTTTTACCTGACGTGTCCCTGATATATAGGTACTATAAGGTCATATTAGGTCAAAGTGATAGTAAAGTGCCACTTGGAGGTTTATGCCCTTATTTACACCCTATATACAGTTTACATTGGAAGATTTCAAAATAAATTTGACTTTGGCTTTTTGGTGGTATAACTTTACTATATACAACTATAATCATGAAAAAGTATCTTCTTGTATTAATATCAGGATTGATATTCACGTCCTTAACGGGTCAGGAGAATCGAAAATCAGAAACCGTGCAGACTATAACTATTGAAGAACTTCGCGATCACATATATTATTTAGCATCAGATGAACTGGAAGGACGCCTTCCTGGGACTCCTGGTATTGAAAAGGCTATGGAATATGCTGTCACACAATTCCGGCAGGCAGGATTAATCCCGTTCCACCTATCCAGTGATTCCAGGTTATCTTATTATCAGGATTTGACAGTTAACAAGTATTTACCGCATCCGGATAACCAAATTAAAATAATCAGAAATACTGGTGAACGTACTTTTACTTTTGAGGATAATTACATTATAGGATATGACAACAATTTTGAAATAAGAGAAATAGCCGGAGGATTGGCTTTTATCGGTTATGGGATCAGAGAACCAGCTTATGGGATTGATGAATACAAGAATATTGATGTAAAGGGGAAGTGGGTTGTCACCCTGCCCTATACTGAAGAGCTTCCGGAATACATAAGAAAAAAAATTCCCCAGGGATTGTTGCAGAAATATCAAAAAAGCAGCCTGGCAAGGCTGCTGAATAAATTGCAGAATGCTTTTGATGCCGGTGCAATTGGATTAATTGAAGTATCAACCAGTTCTTACACTACTGATCGTTGGAAAAGAATTGCCCTTTCAAACCGTGTTCACTACAATATCCCCGGGTTAAGCAATCTGGATTTTGGTGAAAAATGCCCTTTGGTAAAGTTGGACTCTGCTATGACTGATTATTTGTTCAATCAGGAAAAATACAATCCGGTGAGAAACAAAGGTTCGTATAAATCTTTTTTATTTGAGAATGCTGAATTCAGGTTAAAGAAAGAATATGAAATCTTACCCATCAAAACGGCAAATGTTGTGGCATTGATTGAAGGCTCTGATCCAAACCTTAAAAATGAATATATTGCATTAACTGCACACATAGATCATTTGGGAATTGATGGAAATGAAATCTTTAACGGTGCTGATGATGATGCAAGCGGATGTGCTTCAGTATTTGAAATTTCAGAGGCACTGGCAAAATCCAAACTTAGAAGGTCTGTAATATGCATATTATTTACAGGAGAGGAATTTGGTTTGCTCGGTTCATACTACTTTACAGAAAATCCGCCAGTTACATTAAAAAATATCATTGCTGACGTTAATATTGATATGATTGGTCGTCCTGATACAGTTCCGAACGAATTCAGCAGTGTCGGGGCTGACAGAATCAATCCTAAACTGAAGGAGATTATTAATGCAGTAAATAAGAAAACCTCTGACTTTATTTTAGACACAGTTAACCATAATAACGATTTTATGAGAGGGGACCAATATACTTTCCATTTAAAGAGAATCCCTTCCGTCATGTTTACATCACTTGAACATGATGATTATCATACTCCTGCTGATGATCCTGAGAAGATTGATTACGAGTTTTTACAGAAAAGCTGTCAGTTGATATATGAAATTATCTTAGAACTTGCAAACGGAGATATTAACCTGATAGATCAGGGGTTTAATTGAACTATTTCAAGGTATTCGACAAACAAGCAACCATCAGGGGAGTCAATATCGTTAACACGGGGCATGAATTTTAAGTGAGATAAAAATTTGTCGATAGCCCCCGCCCTCAAATAAGCATTCTTTTTTGCGACATTGAATAAAAAATACGTCAAGTTGTTACCTCCCTCGTAACAAAAGCATTTGAGATAAAATTGCCAGAAGGGCATTTAAATCGAGTTCTCACAATGCGTTAACTTTGCATTAAAAGGTTAGTTTATGAACAAACAGGAATGAGAAAGTGCGGCAAGATATAAATCAAAAGGGCTTGCATTATCGCAAACCCTCATCTTTTCTTTGTCGGGGTGATCCGACTTGAACGGACGACCCCTTGCACCCCATGCAAGTGCGCTAGCCAACTGCGCCACACCCCGATATATTCTTTTGACTATTTATCGCCTCTCTGGGACGACCCTTCCGCTTTAGGCGGAATGCGCTAGCCAACTGCGCCACACTTATTAATCAGGCCGCTCCATTAACATAATAGTATTCTATTTACTTTAGTCTCAGCCTGAATTTTAAACCTTCGCAAAATTAATCAACAATTCCAATTTAGCAAAAGAGTATGCCAACCCTTAAAAAAATCCTTTTTTCGTTGTCTAAATAAGGTTAAATCAGTATATTAACCGGCAGAATATTATACCACCGATGCTGCCCATATCTTTTCACTTAACTTATGGAAAGGATTTTCCACACTTTGCGATAACTTCGTAAGAAACCTCTGACGAGCACCCTCATCTGATTCACCAACTTTCTTTGCAACCCAGGTATAGGCATTTATTCTTACAAAGCCAGACTGATTATCAGCCTTAAAATGTCTTACTTTTTTCATAGCTATATTTTTTATGGTTGAAGGAAATTCTATTGTGAATTATGATTATTGTAAATACTCAAGATAATAGTAACTTGTAAAAGCGAATCCATTCTCGCGCAGCCACCTCCGTAATGCCTTGGCTACCTTCCTGCGCTTTATCAAAACCTTCCCGGTTATCTCCGAACTTATCTCATAAATTGCTTTCATGATATCTGATTTAAAGTTCTATTGTAAAAATAAACTGAAGGAGAAATAAAAACAAATAGCAAGTTCCCATTTAATGGACATTTACGACGACAATGCCCATGCTTCGTCAAAATAATCAGTGATGTTATTAATTTTTATCATGATCTCATACTCTTATATGTTCAGTTAGTCAAAAACAGATCATTATTGACTAACAAAAGCCGGGATTCATGAAACATATATAATGAGGTGATTTATATTACTGATTATCAGAGTAATATTATATATTTTCTGGAATAATTTATATATGGATTGTTTTGACGAATGCAACAAAAACAAGAGTATATTTTTCAATATTTCTCTCCCCGCAGTAACTTTAATGCTAAAAAATCTTCACCAATTGTCTTTTTTGATTTTTATGATAATTATATTTTATGAGTATCAGGAATCATTAATACTATTTACAAAATCGCTTGAAAATCAATTTATCTACCCCTACCCCAAGGGGAGTAAATTGATTTTCTTCGCTCCCCTTGGGGCCGGGATAGACGAAGAAAATCAATAAAATATTGTGTATGATTCCTGATACTCATATAATATTTATTACTCAAAGGAAAGAGGTCATATTGAATATATGGATGTCCATGTTGCACCAAGAAGCCTCTATCTGAGCCAGCTTAAAGACCGGCTTGGAATTGATGCTGTTATGAATATTGCAGGCGAGAACCAGTTCAAACAGACTACCCTGGGTAATCCTTTACAGGTTTTCTGATCCTTACTTATTTGTTTATCCTGAGTAAGCCAAGGAATTCATTAAGGAAGAAGGTGTTATCGTGTATCCCGGAGAATCTCCCGGCCCCCGGGCCAAAAGAAAATATCGGCACCATCACACCTGTATGGCTGCCACTCTCGATAAAATTTGAGATCACTTTATGGCTTTTCATGTCACCACCGGGTAATGTAAGTCCACCTGTCTCATGGTCGGCTGTGACAATAATAAGGGTATTCCCGTTTTTTTCGGCGAAATCCTTTGCGACACTTATTGCCATATCAAGATCGATAACCTCAGTGACAGTATAAGGAAAATCTTTTGCATGGGCTCCCCAGTCGATCATGGATCCTTCAACCATCAGGAAAAATCCATCCTTATCGAGACTTAAAGTCTCAATAGCTTTCGAAGTCATCTGGGCAAGCATGCCTTCACGCCCTTCCATTGCCTTTGGCATATGCTCCTTTGCCAGGAGCCCTGCAATCTTCTGTGATCCGGATCTTTTAAGATCATCAATATTATAGACTACATCATATCCCATTTTCTTCAGATCAACAGTCAGATCAGCGCCGTCTTTTCTGTTCCGGAAATGATCTTCACCACCTCCTATGAAAACATCAACTGTCCCATTAAGAAAATCCTTTGCCAGATCCTCATAATTTCCACGACCTGAGTTGTGTGCAACAAAGGATGCCGGCGTTGCATGAGTGATGGCAGATGTACTAAGTACACCTGTTGCCAGACCGTTTCTATGTGCTATCTCAGTTATTGAAGCAACAACAGTTGAATCGGGGCCCATACCGATCATACCATTCTTTGTTTTTACTCCGCAGGCTATAGCCGTCCCTCCTGCTCCTGAATCGGTTACATAATTATCTGATGAATTAGTCTTGCTGAATCCTGAATACGGAAATGATTCGAGAGTCAGGGGTGATCCGCTCATGCTCATCCCTGCATAAACCTGAGCTGTACCCATGCCGTCACCAATGAATAAGATAATATTACGGACTTTCGGCCGGCGAACAGCTGATTTATTTATGTCCTGCCAGGAACATCCCGATGAAAGAATGATAAGGATTACGAGTGTCTTATATAAAAGTTTTTTCATGATGATTTGTTTAAACATTATATACCTCAATGAAATAAACATTGGAGAATTCAATTTGTTAAGTGGTTTTTTGTTAAACCCCTGCTGACAAATGTAATTTTTTTTACTGTATAATTAAATCCTGCGCAAAACTATGTCATCCGTCAACCCGGAACAACCATTCGTTGACCGGCTCTTTTCCGGCTTTATATAATAACATACTTTCGATATGAAGTTTGATTTGAATGACTTCAGAAAGAAAAGAAAATATAGACAGTAAAAGACGTTTTTTGAAATTAACTAATTAATTCTTCAAGCCATGAAAAAGATTTTATTTGCAGTTTTACTGCTCGGTTTTTGTTCCGCTACATTTGCACGGAATGTTGTTGCAGAAGGTAAGACATTTTCTGCAATGGGCGACTATAAGATTGAAACAACCGACAATCCTATTCTTATGAAAGGACAGGATTGCAAGGCTTATCTTGTCAGCTATGCCAATTCTCCCCTGGAAGTAACAGTTGTTGTATGCAAGGACCGTAAATGCAAAAGATTTGTTGTCCTCTCCGACAAACTCTCAGTACAGTATGTATGCAACCAGGACTATTTCGGTGTTGAAAGACTCGATAAATCATTCGAAGAGGAAGGTTATGCAACCAACGATGCTGAACTCAACAAGCTTGAATACTTCCATCAGAAAGTGTTAGGTCCCGGACAGAAAGGCGACCTTGAAGCCACTCAGCTTGTTGCTGCTTATTTCCCATTCCTGCTCAACAATACAGACGATAATTCTGCTGCAAGGTAGGTATGTATTCAAAAGGCCGTCCGGCCACGTTTTAGGTTTTTAATTAATCGGCGAAGAGGGACCTGTTCAGGTCCCTTTTTGTATGGATAAATGTTTAGGGGATTTAAAGGCTGGAGCTAACCCTTGAACCTTGACATGTGTATAAGAAAAAGATCCTTCCTGTTCCTTGATATAGGTATCTGTTCCCCGTCCTGCATTTCAATATAACCTCCCTCCTTCCTTATGAATTTCCTGACAAACTTAAGGTTTATCAGATGTGAATTATGTGAACGGAAGAAGTAACGGTCACTCAGCAGTTCCTGGAATTCCTTAAGGTGCTTTGATACAAGTATCTTACGGTTGCCGGCAAGATAGAGCCAGGAATAGCTCCTGTCAGCTTCAATCCTTATTATCTCTTTGGGATTCAGATATTCCATGCCATCCGAAGTCGGGATAGCCAGGCGGGAGGGCGTTCCTGACTTAAGGTTCTCCAGCAGCACCTTAATGCTTTCACCAGTCTCATATTTTGAGTCAGATCGTTTCTGGATCACCTTACTGACAGCTTCAAGGAATTCGGTTATATTGATAGGTTTTAAGATGTAATCCACAGCGCTGAATTTGATAGCCTTGATAGCATAGTGGTTAAATGCCGTGATAAAAATTACATCAAATTTCTTATCCGGGAATTCCTCAAGAAGATCGAATCCGGAACCGGCCGGCATCTCAACATCCAGAAAGATCAGATCAGGCCTGGTTTCCTGAATAGTTGCCACACCCTGTGAAACATTATAAGCTTTGCCTACCACTTCAAGATCAGGGCAATATTCTGCAATGATGGAAGTTATAAAATCCACCGCGTTTGCTTCATCGTCCACTACTACTGCCTTCAGTTTCCTGCTCATGTCATTATCGGTATGTTGATCTGTACACGTGTTCCTTCAGGTTCGCCCTTATCATTTTTAAGATCTGTGTAAACTGTCTTCAGGCTGGTTCCATAAAGCTCATTTACAAGATCAAGCCTTGAAGAAACAATCCTGGTCCCCATTGAATTATGGTTGCCGTTCTTCTGTTTTGTCCTCTCACTTGCTGCCTCTCTGCCAATTCCGTTATCCTCTATTGTACAGATAATATGATCACTATTAAGTCTAAGATCGATTTTAACGAATCCCTTGTCAGCTTTTGGCATCAGACCATGGCAGATTGAATTCTCAACGTAAGGCTGAATGAGCATTGTGGGGATCTTGAATAGAAGTGTGTCGATCTCCTCATCGACAATAATATTATAATCAAACCTGTCTTTGAATCTTAAAGATTCAAGTTCCAGATAAAGATGTAAAGCGTCCAGTTCGTCCCGAAGCGGAATTGAAGTATGATTTGAGTTCTCAAGGACTTTCCGCATAAGGCTCGAAAACTTTGTAAGATAAGTATTAGTAGCCAGCTTATCATGCTGGTACATATAATACTGTATGGAATTGAGCGTGTTGAAAATGAAATGAGGGTTCATCTGCTGACGCAGATTAGCCTGTGTAAGTTCGGAAATTTTTCGGTTCATTTCACTCATTCTTCGTCTGTCCTTAAGCTTGGATTCCCTGAAAAGCAGTAACCCAATAATAACTGCAAGAATAAAAAACCCCAGGATCCCGGCATTAAGAAGCCTGTTATTCTTTAATCTCAGGGAAAGAAGTGCGACCTCCTTATTATGCATGTCTGCTTCATATCTCACTCTGGCCTCCGTTAAGCCCTGGGAACTTCTTCTTATGATAACTGAATCATTGAATTGTTTAAAAAGGACAAAACTCTTAAAGGCATTAATTGTATCACGTTCTGCAAGATAAAGCTGATGCATGTCATTATAAACCCATGACAGTGTGTACCAGTCTGATACCTTATTTGCCTGTTCAATTGATTGCTGATAGTATTTGATCGCCTTTACATGGTTCCCAAGATCGCGGTTAATTGTACCCAGGTTACCATAGGAGTTTGCAGAAATACTTATTTGATTTCCTAATTTACTGTATTTAAGAGAACGTTCATATGAAACAATTGAGGAATCAAACATATTCTCACGGTAATAATTCCAGCCTATATTTGCAGATGCAAATGCAGCATAGAAGTTATTGTCCTTGATCAGGGCAAGTTCTACGCATCTCCTTAGTATAGAATCGGCTTTCCTGAAATCACGTTGTTTATCAGTAAGTGACGTACCAAGCAGCAATAATGCATCCATTACCGCCATTGTATCGCCTTCAGCGTACCCCGCATCTGCCATCAGACGGAGATTTTTCCTGTAATTGTTAAGGTCCTCAGCCGCATTATAAACATTTGCCTGCCCTCTGTAACTCATCGGGATTATTCCCTTCAGCTTATGTTTCTGTGCGAGATCTATACCCGCATTGAAGCTTTCTATGCTTTCCTTGAAGAATCCGGTCCGCTGATAATACCGTCCAAGAAAGTTTAAAGTCCTTGCCTGTACTTCATACTCTTTCGAGCCCTCCGATTTCTCCAGGGCCAGATTGCCCTGTTCTTCTGCACTGCTGTAATCGCCCGACTGAAAAAAGTACTCGGCTTTAAGAAGATGCAGACTGGAAGGACAATCTATCTTTCTTTTTTCGCACAGGAGAGTGGCTGAGTCCAGATAGGCATCAACCTCCTGCAGCTTGCCTTTCGATTTTTCCAGAAGTTCCCGGGCCATTCCGATAAAATGATCCAGCTTCTCTTCATCATCAGGAGCAATTGTTGACCTTATAATTCCTGCTGGTGTACCGGTCTTAACAACGGTTGCATTAACAGCACCAAACGGCAGGAAAACTGAAATAAATAACACAATAATTGCTTTCATGTTCATTATCAGTTATAAGCCGTACTGCAAAATTAAGAAATAAGGGCCGATCAGGGTACCATTATGCCTTATTTTAAAAATACAGCTTTTTATCCGTTTAAATATACGATAACAGTTTATTAAAACATGTTCCCATTTTACCGATTGCAGTTCCTGGTTAACGGATGACATTATGCGGTTCCAATTATTTTGATAGGCGCTGCGGACATGTTTTTAAGTGATTTATTTATTAGATTTTCAACAAACTCGTTTTTTCTTTTGACTATTGCACTTTTCCTCTATATTTACCGGTGATTGTAAAAAGTAACTCCCTGTAAAATTTGGATACTGAAATTACTGTAATAGGGGCCGGAGTTGTAGGTCTGGCGACAGGTGAAAAGCTAACGGAATTATCGGCGGAGGTTTTCATTATCGAGAGACATCCCACTTTCGGTCAGGAGACGAGCAGCAGAAACAGTGAAGTTATTCATGCAGGGATCTATTATCCTGAAGGCACCCTCAAGGCAAGACTGTGTGTTGAAGGAAAATCTCTTCTTTATGATTATTGCTCCCGGTATGATATTCCTCACAATAAATGCGGCAAGCTCATCGTCGCCACAACTCCTGAGGAAATCCCCCGGATAGAATCATTAAGACTTAGTGCGCAAAAAAATGGCGTTGATCTTGAAATGATAGATGCGTCCCGCATTGCTCAGATGGAACCCGCTGTTTATGGCCTGAAAGCGTTATACTCTCATACCACAGGGATCATAGACACTCATTCGCTTATGAAAAGGTTTGAAACCAATATCCTGAATAACGGGGGTCATATCGTTTACGGCTCTGAAGTTACCGGAATTATTAAGATTAACGGAGGTTATGAGGTTACCGTTCTTGAAGCTGACAATACATCATATAGTTTTACAACGAGGATCCTTATTAATTCAGGAGGTCTTGCTTCCGACAGGATATCAGCCATAGCAGGGATAAAAGACGATGATCTTTCGCTTCGTTTTTGCAAAGGAGAATACTTCAGGGTCCGCCCTCCGAAAAACAAACTGATAACAAGGCTCGTCTACCCGGTTCCCTGTAATAATCTTGAAGGTGTAGGCATACATGCTACAATTGAGACAGGAGGCGGGTTAAAGCTTGGTCCGGATGTAACTTATATCGATTCCGGAACGTATAATTATAAAATGACCCCTTCGAAACAGGAGTTATTCTGGAAATCGGCCAGGAAATACCTTCCATCCCTCGAATATGATGATCTTGTACCGGAAATGGCCGGAATAAGGCCCAAATTGCAGGGTCCCGGTGAACCTGTAAAGGATTTTTACATCAGGGAAGAAAGCGACAGGGGCTTAAAGGGATTCATTAATCTTATTGGGATCGAATCACCCGGTTTGACGTCCTGCATCTCCATAGCAAATTATGTGGCAAATCTTATCCGAATTTGAAAATTATATTCTAAATTCGGTAATTCTTTTTTCGTAAAACACTAAATAAAGATAAAATGAAATCACTTATCAATTCCAGGAGATTATTAGCTGTTGCTTTTCTCACTGCTTCGCTGTTAAACCTCTACTCTCAGAATAAAACAAATGACACATATGTGCCGGAAGTCGGACAAAGGGGAAAAGACGTTGTCTGGGTACCGACTCCTCAGGTACTTGTTGACACAATGCTTTCCATTGCCAGAGTCACACCGAAGGATTTTGTCATCGACCTTGGTTCGGGTGATGGCCGTACTGTTATAACAGCAGCCAAAAGAGGTGCGCAGGCGATGGGAGTTGAATTCAATCCGGATATGGTGGCTCTTTCAAGAAGGAATGCCGAACAGGCCGGAGTAACGGCGAGAGCTCAGTTCGTTGAAGGTGATCTTTTCCAGGCCGATCTGTCAAAGGCAACAGTAATTACAATGTTCCTTCTGCCGGAGATCAATCTTAAACTAAGACCCAAGCTTCTCGATCTGAAGCCTGGTACAAGGATTGTATCAAATACTTTTACAATGGGTGAATGGGAACCCGATCTCGAAGTGAACACTCCTGATAACTGGAACAGCTGGAATACAGCACTCTTGTGGATCATCCCTGCCAAAGTTGAAGGATCGTGGAAAGTCGGAAATGACGAACTTAACCTGACACAGGAATTTCAGTTCGTACGCGGGACATTCACTTCAAACGGCAAAACGACTGCTATCTCAGACGGCAGGCTTAACGGCAGTGAGATCGTATTTACTGTCGGAAACACCAAATATATGGCCAGGGTTGACGGGAATAATATGCGGGGAACAGCAGCCAACACATCCAGTAAATGGGATTGGGTAGCTGTTAAGAAATAGCAAACAGAGTTAGCGCACTTTACTGTTGATAAGTTTCTGAAGCGCTGCCATTTCGTCACGATACCTTGCAGCTTCAATGAAATCAAGTTCTGAGGCTGCTTTTTCCATTTTTTTACGGGCCTGATCCATAGCTTTTTGCAAAGCTTCGGCATTCATGTATTTTATTACCGGATCAGCAGCAATATCAGTATGCTCGGGTTCAACATAAGCTTTCACTGCAATGCCTTTCTTACTGAGGCCGGCAAGTATGGCTCCTGTCTTACGTACTATCTGAGCAGGAGTTATGCCCATCTTATCGTTGTATTTCAGCTGCTTATCCCTCCTCCTGTTGGTCTCATTTATCGTTAACTGCATGCTTCCCGTTATCGTATCAGCGTACATTATGACCTTGCCGTTGATATTCCTTGCAGCTCTTCCCGCTGTCTGTGTCAGTGACCTCGCTGACCGGAGGAACCCTTCCTTATCAGCATCAAGTATTGCTACAAGCGATACTTCAGGAAGATCCAGTCCCTCTCTCAGAAGGTTCACTCCTACAAGCACGTCAAAAGCTCCTGTTCTCAACCCTTCCATTATTTCGATCCGTTCAAGAGTATCAATATCCGAATGAATGTAACGGCATCTTATATCAAAACGAAGAAGGTATGACGAAAGTTCTTCAGCCATCCTTTTTGTAATAGTCGTTACAAGGGTCCTCTCTCCTGATTGAGCTCTGTCCCTAATTTCCTTCATTAGGTCATCGATCTGGTTAAGACTCGGCCTGACTTCTATTGGAGGATCAAGCAGACCGGTAGGGCGGATGACCTGATCAACGAAGACTCCCTCGCTTTTCTCAAGTTCGTAGTCGGCGGGGGTCGCACTGACAAAAATAACCTGATTTGTAAGGGATTCGAATTCCTCTATCCTCATCGGCCTGTTGTCGAGAGCTGCAGGCAGACGGAACCCATATTCAACAAGCGTCTGCTTCCTGGAATGATCACCCCCGAACATACCTCTTATCTGTGGTATGCTGACGTGGCTCTCGTCAATCACAGTTATGAAATCGTCGGGAAAATAATCAAGCAGGCAGAAGGGTCTTGTTCCTGGCTGCCGTCCGTCAAAATAACGCGAGTAATTCTCAATACCGCTGCAATATCCCAGTTCCTTTATCATCTCAATGTCATACAAAACCCTCTGTTCAAGTCTTTTTGCTTCCTCTTTCTTGCCGATATCGTTAAAATATGTCACCTGCCTTAAAAGATCATTCTGGATATCTATTATCGCCTGATTGATCCTGTCGCGGGTTGTAACGAAGATATTTGCTGGATAGATTATATACTCATCCAGATCGCTGAGCCGGTTACCTCCAATCGGATCGAAGGTGCTTATCTCTTCGACAGTGTCGCCGAAAAAAATAACACGTATACCGATATCAGCATATGCCGGGTAGATATCAACCGTATCTCCGCGAACCCTGAATGTACCATGCCTGAATTCCAGCTCATTCCTCGAATAGAGGCTGTCGACGAGCTTCCTGAGGAACTGGTTCCTTCCAAAATTGCGTCCCCTGATAACATGAACCGTGTTTGAATGGAAATCGTCGGGATTACCTATACCGTAAAGACATGATACTGAAGAAACTACAATGACATCCTTTCTGCCAGAGAGCAGGGATGAAGTGGCGCTCAGGCGAAGCTTCTCAAGATCTTCATTGATTGAGAGGTCTTTTTCTATGTAAGTATCTGTGACGGGCAGGTATGCTTCAGGCTGGTAATAATCGTAATATGATACAAAATATTCAACGCAGTTTTCAGGGAAGAACTGCCTGAACTCACCATAGAGCTGTGCAGCGAGGGTTTTATTATGACTGAGGACGAGAACAGGTTTGTTTATTTTTTCGACAACGTTGGCTATTGTAAAGGTTTTACCAGAGCCGGTAACGCCGAGGAGAGTCTGGTACCTGATACCTTTTCTCAGTCCGTCAACCAACTGTTCAATAGCTTCGGGCTGATCACCCGTGGGGACAAAATCTGATACCAGTTTGAAATCCATTAAAACGGGAATTTAGAAATTAACTGACAAAGGTATTAAAGTAGAAGGAGAAAATTTAACTGGAGTTCAAAAGAAAAAAGGTGTCCTTATGAGACACCTCTCTCCAACCATAAAATTTAATTTTCAACCTAAATAACCCTTTAATAACCTGCTTCTTGAAGTATGTCTTAAGCGTCTTATTGCTTTTTCCTTGATCTGGCGGACCCTTTCGCGGGTAAGGCCGAACTTCTCCCCTATTTCTTCCAGGGTCATTTCCTGGCAGCCTATTCCGAAGAAAAACCTTATTATGTCTCTTTCTCTTTCTGTAAGTGTAGCAAGGGCTCGGTATATCTCTCTTGACAGAGACTCATCCATAAGGAGCTTATCAGCTACCGGTGAGTCAGAATTTGTAAGTACGTCGAGGAGACTGTTGTCCTCTCCTTCAATGAACGGAGCATCGACAGAGACATGACGGCCTGAGACTTTCAGGGTATCGGTAACCTTTTCCTTCGGGAGTTCAAGCACATCAGCAAGCTCTTCGGGAGAAGGAGTACGTTCATTTTCCTGTTCGAATTTCGAAAAAGCTTTATTGATCTTATTCAGTGAGCCTACCTGGTTGAGAGGCAGTCTTACTATCCTTGACTGCTCAGCCAGTGCCTGAAGTATCGATTGTCTGATCCACCATACAGCGTAGGAGATGAACTTGAATCCCCTGGTTTCATCAAATTTCTCAGCAGCTTTTATGAGGCCAAGATTACCTTCATTTATCAGGTCAGGCAGACTAAGCCCCTGATTCTGATACTGTTTAGCCACGGAAACAACAAAACGCAAGTTAGCTTTGGTGAGTTTTTCAAGCGCGTTCCTGTCGCCCTTTTTAATACGTTGAGCCAGTTCAACCTCTTCTTCTACCGAAATCAACTCTTCTTTACCAATCTCCTGCAGATATTTGTCCAATGAAGCACTCTCTCTGTTTGTTATGGATTTGGTAATCTTTAGTTGTCTCATGCTCCTTAAAAAATTTGCGCAAAGTTAATACAATAATTAATATTCACAAAACAAAACAGCGTTTATTGGAAAAAAAGAGGACTGATAAATAACCCTCTGATTTACAATAATTTATTTACTGTCATATCAGTTACCGAACCTATAACTGAAGAACCTTCCGTCAGGAAAATATCCTTCGATCGTCTTAAGTGAGCTTTCATTCCCGCCCGTTGCACTCTTTACATCAGATGAATTATTCACTTTTTTTCCATTGATGGTGGTAATGATGGTGCCTCTTCTCAAGCCGATGTCTTTGAATAGTCCGTCATTCAGTTCTACAATCCTGACTCCGTTTTCAAGTTTAAATGATCTCCTGTCATTTGCAGAAAGTCCCTCCAGCCTTGCGCCAAATACTTCCACTCCTGTCATTCCCCTTGTAACAACATTTGTATTACCTGCTATGTTCTTTAAAATGACCGGAACAGTATATTCTTTCCCTCCTCTGACATAAGTCACTGATATCTTGTCTCCCGGACGGTATTTTGCAACCTGCTCCTGGAGTTCTGCCGAATTATTTACAGGCACTCCGGCGATTTTAAGTATCACATCTTTTTCCTTGATGCTTGCCTCGGCAGCTGCGCTTCCTTCATAAACCTTAGCAACCAGAGCTCCCTTTACTTCCTTCATGCTCTGTTTATCAGCTTCTTCAGGTGTCATATCGGTTATGCTTACTCCGATAATTGCCCTCTGAACCTCTCCGTACTGCCTCAGGTCATCAATAACTTTCTTGACAATACTTACAGGAATTGCAAACGAATTTCCTGCATAGGCTCCATTGGGAGTATAAATAGCCGATGTTATACCGACAAGCAATCCCTTCGTATCCACAAGAGCTCCACCACTGTTCCCTACATTCAGAGCTGCATCGGTCTGAATAAAGGATTCGATACGGTATTCGCCTTCGAGAATATCAAGGTTCCTTCCCTTTGCACTTACAATGCCTGCCGTTACAGTCGTACCAAGCGTAAAAGGATTTCCGACTGCAAGCACCCATTCCCCTACTTTCAGGGTCTCAGAATTGCCCCATCTCAGATACTGAAGGTTATTAGCCTTGATCTTCAGAAGAGCTATGTCGGTAGTGGGATCTCGTCCGATAACTTCAGCCGGTAAAACCCTGTTATCATTCAACTTCACTTCAATGTTCTCAGCATCCTCTATTACGTGGTTATTGGTTACAATATAACCATCCTCGGAAATAATGACTCCTGACCCGTATCCCCTTTGCTCCCTTGGTTGATTGTTGTAACGGTCACCATACCACCATTGCATAAAGGGATTGTCAGGTTCTTTCACCATTGCCTTAGTCCTTACATGTACAACTGCATGAACAGTCTGTTCAGCTGCATACGTGAAATCAATCTGCCCCTCACCTAACTGAAAAGACGTCAGGAAACCCCTGGCATCAGCGAGCTGTGCCCCTGAGCTGTCCCTCTCAACGACCGTCGCAGGCTTATCTGCAAAATTTGTGTAGATCAATAATGTTATGGCCGCTCCTGCTATAGCCATTAACAATCCTCCTAATACATACTTGCCTTTCATAATTATAATTTTTTAATTTTTTATCCTTTTTGTATCAACGGATGTCAAATATGTGCCATGAAAAAGATTCATATCTTTACAACCGTTTTTAACCAGTTTTGTTTTACAAAGATCATGCATTTTTATTATGACCCTCAATATAATACACTGATTTAACAACACTTTAACTATGATGCATATCCATTTTAACAAATACCAGGGTGCTGGTAATGATTTCATTATCATAGACAATCGTAACGGGGCATTTAATCCTGAAAACTCAGAACTTATTAACAGGATGTGCGACCGCCGTTTTGGCATAGGGGCTGACGGACTTATCCTTGTGTCAGATCATAAGGATGTTGATTATGAGATGAAATATTTTAATTCAGACGGGAAACTTGGCTCAATGTGCGGTAACGGAGGAAGATGCGTCGCCCACTTTGCCTTTAAACATGGCATTGCAGGTCCAAACCAGAAATTCATTGCCTATGACGGATTACATGAAGCATTCGTTAACAAAGGTACCGTCAGGCTTCAGATGGGAGATATAAATGAGTATAAACTTATAAATGGCAATTATTTCTTAAATACCGGCTCCCCTCATTATGTACTTTTTATGGATGAGATAGAGAACCTCAACGTCTTCGAGGAAGGCTGGAAGATCCGCTGGTCACAGGATTTTGCCCCCGGAGGCACTAATGTGAACTTTGTGAAAGTCCACAAAAACGGCTTGTCGGTAAGAACTTTCGAACGCGGAGTTGAAGACGAGACCCTTGCCTGTGGAACAGGAATAACAGCTTCTGCCATTGCTGCAGTTCTGAAAGGACATTTTGACACTAATTCAATCGATGTTAAAGCCAGGGGAGGAGATCTGAAGGTGGAATTTAAAATCGACGGCAAAAAAATATCAGGTATCTGGCTTACCGGACCAGCGGCTTTTGTGTTTGAAGGCGAGTGGTGAGAGGGCAGCGGTGAGTGGTGAGTGATGAGCAGAGGGCGGGGAGCAAGGAGCGGGGAAATGAGGGGACCAAAATCTGATTCCCCCCTTGAGGGGGGTCAGGGGGATGTAAAAATCGGCATAAGCTGATATGCGGAAGGAAAAACTTTACGGGAAGACATTAGATGAGCTGATCGCTGTGACAAGGCAGATCATACTGCCGGGATATGCTGCCAGACAAATAGCCGACTGGTTGTATAAGAAGGAAATAACTGAAATTGAGGAGATGAGCAACCTTTCTAAAAAGACAAGGGAAGCGCTCTCTGAGGCTTATGAAATAGGCCTCTGTCCTCCTGTAAGTGAAGCCGTAAGCAGTGACGGCACCAAAAAATATCTCTTTAAAGTACTGAACGATAAATATATAGAAACAGCATTCATCCCGGAGGATGACCGTGCAACAATTTGCCTTTCATGCCAGGCAGGTTGTAAAATGGGATGTATATTCTGCCTTACCGGGAAACAGGGATTTCAGGGTAATCTCTCATCAAACGAAATACTTAATCAGTTCAGGAGCATTCCTGAATTCAGGAAGCTCACTAATATTGTCTATATGGGTATGGGGGAACCCCTTGACAACCTTGATGAAGTAATAAAGAGCCTTGAAATACTAACTGGCTTATGGGGATATGGATGGAGTCCCACAAGAATTACTGTAAGCACTATCGGGTTGAAGAACCAGGTCAGGGAATTCCTTGAAAGAAGCCGGTGCCACCTTGCAGTGAGCCTTCACTCCCCTTTTGATGAGGAAAGAAGCAGGTTGATGCCCATTCAGAAAACAAACAATATCAGAGAAATACTTGAAATAATCCGGACGGCTGATCTGAACAGCCAGAGGAGGATCTCTTTCGAGTATATACTATTTAAGGGAATAAATGATACACCGCAGCACGTACAGGAACTTGCCCGCTTACTGAACGGAATTAAATGCCGTATAAACATAATCCGCTTTCATACAATACCAGGATCGGAATTCACCAGCCCTTCACTGCAGGAAGCTGAGGGATTCAGGGATATCCTTAACAAAAAAGGTATACTGGCAACTGTCAGAAGATCACGCGGCGAGGATATCGGAGCAGCATGCGGCCTTCTGTCGACAAGAGCAATGAACAAACAGGCTGAGTGAGATGAAAAAGTGGTTCCTGTCAATACTTATATATCTGCCTGTATTGGCATATCCCCAGGAAAAATCTTTTGCCAGGTTTACTGCCGACAGCTCAATGGATCATTCGGTAATATCCTTTTGCCTGAAAGATGCTGAGACCGGGTCGACTGTTTTTGAAAGCAACTCAGGATCAAGCCTGATCCCGGGATCTGTATTAAAAATCATTACATCGGCCGTGGCCCTTGAAATACTGGGCCCTGATCATACCTTTAAAACAGTGTTCGGATATTCCGGGAAAACTACACCACGATCGGGAAAACTTGATGGGAACATCATAATAAAGGGTGGCGGTGACCCTACGCTTGGATCAGAGAATTTCATTGAGCATTATGATGGTTTTGCCGACAATTGGGTTTCAGAAATTACAAAAACAGGTATAAAAAGAATAAACGGCCGGGTGATCACCGATGATTCATATTTTGATTACAGACCCGTCCCATCTAAATGGCTTTGGGAAGATGCCGGAAATTATTACGGAGCTGGCGCTTACGGGCTGTCCGTTTTTGACAATACTTACGCGATCCATTTCAATACAACAGATACAGTCCATGCTCCCCTTATTACAGGTATCTATCCTGAAGAATGCCGCTATGTTCTTACAAACAGGCTCACCGCTGCAGGGACTCAGGATAAAGGGTTTGTCTTTGCAGCACCATATACTGAAACCGCTTCAATGGAAGGCACAATACCTTCAGGATCAGAGGATTTTATATTAAAAGCCTCAATCCCTGATCCTCCATTGGTAATGGCAAAAATAATTGACCGCAAGCTGAGGGATTCGGGAATAATGATCACCGGACAGCCAACCACAACAAGGATGGCACTGATTCCCACTGAAAATTTTGTCAGGGTTTATGAAACCGTCTCTCCTCCCCTGAAAGATATTATCAGGGTACTGAACCACGAAAGTATTAATCTTTATGCCGAACACCTGGTGAAAGAGCTTGGCAGGACTTCCCGGAACAGGGGAACGACTGAAGACGGGCTATCAGTAATAATGGGTTTTCTTAAAGAAAAAGGGTTATACAGGGGCGGACTCTTCATGGAGGACGGGAGCGGGTTGTCTCCTCTTAACACAGTCACATCAGAACAGATCGTAGAAGTACTGAGGTATATTAAGAGAGAAAGCCGGTATTTCGACGATTATATTTCATCATTCCCCGATCCCGGTAAGGAGGGGACATTACGCAACTACTTCAGGGATCCGATTTTTGCATCTGCATTGAAAGCAAAAAGCGGTTCAATGACAAGAGTCAGGGCGTATGCAGGCTATCTGACAACCATGTCAGGTAAAAATCTTGTCTTCTGCATCATTGTTAACAATTTCGATGGACCTTCGCGGGCTGTTGTTGCTCATATTGAGGAGATTCTGAAAGAAGTGATAGTAAACAGATAATTACCGGCTGCAGATACGGAACTTAAGATTATATTTGCAGTTTTTATAAAAACATGAATTCTAAAGTAGCTGTCAGAAACTGCAGGGAATATAATCCTGATGAAGTTTACACACATATATCCGATATCTATGACAGATGTAACGGTCCTGATGTAAACAATAAGAAAGTCCTTCTTAAGCCGAATATCCTGAATGATGTCGATCCTCTAAGGTGTGTTACAACACATCCGGTGGTTGTAGAAGCCATGATACGCTTCTTGCAGGAGAGGAATGCGACTGTTTTGGTAGGGGATTCCCCGGGAATCCATTTCCGGGGGTTCAAAAGCGAGAAATCCGGGATTTATCAGGTTTGCCAGAAAACAGGAGCAAAATGGATCGATTTCATGAAGGATCAGTCAGAAATGCCTCTTGGCTCCCGGAAGATAAAAATTGCTTCTGTGGCAAAAGAGGCCGATCTGATCATTTCACTTCCAAAATTAAAGACTCATCAGCTTACCTTTTTCACTGGTGCAATTAAAAATACTCTTGGTCTTGTGCCCGGATTTGCAAAGACAAAACAACATGCTCTCCACCCCGACAGGGAAAGCTTTTCTGCTTTCCTTGTTGACCTTACCGAAGCTGTTGCCCCTCACTTCTACCTGATGGATGGTATAATGGGTATGGAGGGGGATGGCCCGGGGCAGGGCATTCCTGTTAATACCGGTGTGCTTATTGGCTCAGCAAATCCCCTTGCAGTTGATATAATAGCTTGTACCATTGCCGGTTACGACCCAATGATAATCCCGACAAATTCAATTGCTGTCGGCCGGGGTCTATGGCTTAAGGATGTAAAAGATATTGATTATGACGGGCCCATCCTTGAATCGCTTGTCAAAAAGGATTTCAAGAGGGTAGCCTATGCCCAGACCGGCAATGTAGTCAGCCGCTTCATCATGCGCAAGTTAAAGTCAGTGAGATCACTGCAGGTAAAGCCTGTTTTTATTCACGATAAATGTATCGGATGCAAGGAATGCATTAAGATATGCTCACAGAATGCATTAGCTATGCACCCGGTCAAAAAGAACTGGGTAGTACTGACAGATAAAAAATGCATCAGATGTTTTTGCTGCAGCGAAGTCTGTCAGAGCAATGCAATACAGGTAAGAAGGGATTTCTTCGGATACAGTTTCCTTCGCAAATCCTATTCGGCTGTCAGGCGTCTATTCTAGCATATCTTGCATGCGTCTCGATGAATTCCCTCCTGGGAGGCACCTCATCACCCATCAGCATTGAGAAAATATGATCGGCTTCAGCAGCGCTTTCTATTGTTACCTGTCGCAAGGTCCTCGTTTCAGGGTTCATAGTTGTCTCCCACAGCTGTTCGGCGTTCATTTCACCAAGACCTTTATACCTCTGAACGGAAACTGAAGCATCCTTACCCTGACCCATTTCCTTTACTGCAGCTTCACGCTCTTCCTCTGACCAGCAGTAGCGCTCTGTTTTTCCTTTCTTCACAAGGTAAAGCGGAGGTGTCGCAATAAAAAGGCACCCACGTCTGATAAGATCCTGCATATACCTGAAGAAGAAAGTCATGATAAGAGTTGTAATATGAGAGCCGTCAACGTCGGCATCAGTCATTATTATGATCTTATAGTACCGTAATCCTGAGAGGTCAAGAGCTTTGCTGTCCTCATCAGTTCCAATGTTCACACCCAGAGCCGTGAAAATATTCTTGATTTCCTCGCTTTCATATATCCGGTGAAGCATAGCTTTCTCAACATTGAGTATTTTACCACGGAGAGGCAAAATAGCCTGGAATTTCCTGTCACGTCCCTGTTTGGCCGTTCCGCCTGCCGAGTCGCCCTCAACGAGGTATATCTCACATTTTTCCGGGTCGCGGTCAGCGCAGTCAGCCAGTTTTCCAGGAAGACCTGAACCTGAGAATTCGTTTTTCCGCTGAACAAGCTCTCTTGCCTTCCTTGCAGCATGGCGGGCTGTCGCTGCCAGAATAACTTTCTGAACAATGACTCTGGCATCCTTAGGATTTTCCTCAAGATAATTTGTGAGCATAGTGCTGACTGCCTGGTCGACAGCACCCATTACCTCTGAGTTGCCAAGTTTTGTTTTAGTCTGACCTTCAAACTGGGGTTCTGCAACCTTAACTGAGATTATAGCAGTCAGCCCTTCACGAAAATCATCACCATTTATATCAAATTTCAGTTTTGCCGTTGCGCCGGAATCTTCAGCATATTTCTTGAGCGTCCGGGTAAGTCCTCTCCGGAAACCTGCAAGATGTGTTCCCCCTTCAATTGTATTGATATTGTTCACGTAAGAATGGACATTCTCCGAGAATGAATTGTTATACTGGAGGGAGATCTCAACAGGTATTTCTGTTTTGTCATAAACGATATGGATAGCTTTTTCAATTATGCGCTCCCTGTTTGCGTCGAGATACTCTACAAACTCGCGGAGTCCATGTTCTGAATGGAACTCCTCGTACCTGGGTTTCCCGCCATTACCATTCTCTAAAAGTTCGCGCATATCCTTAAGAGTAAGAAGTATACCCTTGTTAAGGAATGCAAGCTCCCTCAGCCGGGCGGAAAGTATTTCGAAATTGAACTCAAGTGTCTGGAAGATAGAAGAATCGGGTTTGAAAGTAATAACAGTACCAGACTGGTCAGCTTTTCCGATTACTTTAACTTCAGTCACCGGTTTTCCTTTTTCATAATCCTGCCGGAATGTATTTCCTTCTCTCATCACGACAGCTGACAGATGTGACGAAAGTGCATTAACGCAGGATACTCCTACACCGTGAAGTCCGCCGGATACTTTATAAGAATCCTTGTCAAATTTCCCGCCGGCATGTAAAACTGTCATTACCACTTCAAGTGCCGATTTCTTTTCCTTTTCCATAATCCCGGTGGGAATTCCTCTTCCGTTATCAGTAACAGTAATTGAATTATCCTCGTGAATGATGACATCAATCCTGTTGCAGAAACCAGCAAGCGCCTCATCTATCGAATTATCAATAACCTCATAAACAAGATGATGCAATCCCTTGATACCGATATCACCGATATACATTGCAGGTCTTTTCCGTACCGCTTCGAGGCCTTCAAGTACCTGGATACTATCGGCAGAATATCCGCTCTCGTCCTGCAATTTTTTCTTCTTATCACTCATTTTCCTATCACTTTTCTAACAATAAATCCTAATAAAATCGTCCAAGCAAAACTCAGTCAGGAACTTTGTTTTTGTCATCATTAACTGATAATAAAAACTTTTCGGGGAACAGAACCGGATTATAATTTTTATATCCGCCACCTTTCAGATCAAGCCCCTCCTCTCCAGATATAAACTGTTGATAACATGAATTTTAATTGTCATGGCAAATATACCATTTTAGAACGGTTTTTTTATGGATTTATTACAGAATTTATGCACAATTTCACCTGCGTAATTAACAAGATAAAAGGCATGAAATGCCCTCCGGGATGGGTTCTGAAATAAACCCATCGCAGGATCAGCCAGGAGGTATTACAAACTATATGTAAATCCTGCCATCAGGAGGAAACGCTGGGTAGGATAATAAGCCCATTCATAATAACGGTTGAATGAAATATTATTGATCTTTGCCCAGACTGAAAGGATCTTCGTATATCTGTATTCGGCTCCGATATTCAGGTTAAAATGAGCCGGTTTGTTAAAGGTGATCTGAGCCGGCGGAAGAAGAAGATCATATTTGTAGGCGACAAGGCTGTATTTTCCAAGTGAAGTAAGATCAGCACTTGCAATGATCTTATCCCTGAGATTGTACTTGACGCTGATCTTCATGTCCCAGTCAGGCCTGTTCCATGCATGGTCAGACTTTGTGAGAGTATATTTATACCAGTTGGCAATTCCCCTGAATGAGATCTTGTCGCCGATCTGACCTGTTACCTCTCCATGGACATTCAATACCTCGGCATCATCATTCAATGGTAAAAAGAAATTACCCAATTCGGCAGGACCCGGAATTACAGGGTAGATCCGATTTGAGAAGAACAGCATATTATTCACTATTGAATATGAAGCAGAGAGGATGTAATTGCCTCCTAATCCATTGTTACCCTTGATTCCGGCTGATATTATCAGGGGATGATTTGTATTCTGAAGTCTGAAGAGCGTAGTGTCTCCTGCAAGATATGGATTTATCCCTATTACGCTGGCCGGATCGTTCTTTTCCAGCCTGCCATTAAGCCCTGCAAAGAATGAAACATATGATGGAACAATATTGAAACCGAAGCTTACATCAGGATAAAGATGGAAATCAGCTCCCGGTTTCAGGTTCTTATCCAGGAGAAGCTGGAGTCCAAGCCTGAAGTTCCACAAAGGTGTATTCTTGTTTACAAACGGGTTAACTGCAAAAATATATTTTGATTTATTAAAAACTGAAGATGAGGGATTATAATGATCAAATTCCAGTCCTCCTCCCATGTAAAATCCCTTGTAGCTTTTAAACATTAAGCCTGCAATTCCCAGGTTATGCTGGTTCCTGTCATTACCGGCAAAGAAAATATCATAATTAACATCAAAATCATAGGAGAAATCAGTTGAGTCAAGGTTAAGTGATGCAAATGAGGTATTTAATCCTAAATTATTGTAATTCAGCCTTATATCTTTATTCTTTGCCACATAATCTACAATGCTTGTATCGTATCCGTATGCATAACGTGTTTTCTGGCTGAAATCAACTGATCCTTCGAGCAGGTTGCTTCTGAAGAACTTCTTTCCGAAAAGAGAAACATCATTGTCCATATAACCGGCAAAAACCCGCTTATCATTATCAAGCTTAACACGTCCGTTTGTCGAGAAATGCCTTGCTGTGGCCCCGTATGATGCCCTTTTCGATCTTTCGTTTGTAATGCTTATTTCTGCCAGAGGCGTCATATAATTCCCGATACCGAACTTCACAAAACTTTTGTAGAGTTTGGGAAGGGGATCCGGAAGCAACGATGCAGCTTTTATCGGACTTATATTATATACCGGAGAGAAAGGTTTGGCTGATATTTCATATTTGAAATCATTAACCATTTTCACTGTATCGTTTATATCCGGCAGGGAGCTTCTTTTTCTCACTTCGGGAAGCGAGGGCTTGTAAGGATTATAAAGTGTCACCTCCCTTTTCATATCATCCTGCCTGCTCTGTGCCGGCAGCGATATAAGCGCAATGAAGATAAGGAGTATCAGTATTACGGTTCTTTTCATTTCTAACTGTTTTCAGATTTAATCGCCAGTGAAATAATAAATATATATTTGATAATCATCATATTACACACACATCAATTACTCTGTGTCAGTGAATCAAGTTTACTTTTAACCTCATCCAGTATACCGTCATCCTTTATCGTATAATAGTCTCTCAGGCTTTCGAGTGTGACCTTAGCCTGGAGTATATCACCTTTTCTTACGCTTATATCTGACAGCAGAATGAACATACGGGCCATCCAGTATTCGTGAGGGGATTTCTGATCAATAAATTCAAGGACTATCTTCTCTGCCTCCTCCGTCTGGTTCTCCCTGTAAAGAAGCTCGGCCACACGAAATTTCGATTCAGCTCCTTCAGCACTTACGACCTCTCTCGCCAGCTTCCGGAAATCAGTCAGAGCTTCTGCAAAATTATTGAGGCTGTAGTTTGCCTTTGCTCTCATAAACTGGGCCTCACGTGTAAGTTCTTCAGGAACATTCGACGATTTGCTTATCTTTTCAACTACAGTGAGTGTCTTCTGTGCATCACCCATCTGGTAGGCTGATCTTAGCTGACCCCTCAGTGACGCGATCTTTCTTTCAGAGCTTCCTGCAACTTTTTCAAGACGTTCATAATAATCAAGAGAAAAGCTGTAATCCTCTCTTTCATAATAAATATCTGCAGCCAGGGACAGAGCTTGTTCCGTGAACTCATTATTCGGTCTTTCTGCAACGGTTGTATAGAGCTTCAAAGCCTGATCCTTTTTACCAGTTGTCCTGTAGCATTCTGCAAGGTAGAACTGGGCGTTACTGGCGAAAATACCTGACGGGAACTCCTTGAGATAATTATTGAAAATATCAGCAGCTCTGTCATATTTCGCTGTCATATAAAGGTTCTCCCCTGAAGTATAAAGCAGGGAATCCTTTTCCGACAGATTTATATCGGATGATCCCTGCTGGCTCTTTACATAACTGAAGTATGATTCAACATCATTCATCTCGATATAGACATTCTTCAGACCGGTAAGGGCATATCTTGCTTCAGGAGTGGACCGGTAATTCTCAATGACCTTTTTATACTGTTCAACAGCTTTGTTGTTATCTCCCAGATTATTATAGAGTAATCCGAGCTGCACTATTGCACGAGGCACCAGCTGTGTTTCACGGTAAGAAGTAATTATGGTATTGAAGTCAGCCTCTCCCCTTCTGAAATCCTCCATTACAAGGTATGCTCTTCCTCTTTCGAAAATTGCTCCCGGCACATAGCTTGATGAAGGATATCTCTGTGTCAGCAGTGTCAGCACATCAGCTTTACCCCTCTGATTGTTCATCAGTCCAAGGCAGAAACCCTTCTGGTACATGGCATAGTCGGCTTCCACTCTGCCGTAATCAATAACCTTGTCGTAATATGTTATTGCCTGAGGATAATTTGTTGTTATATAGTAGCAGTCGGCAATCCTGTTACGCGCGTCTGCCATTATATCGGTCTTTACATTTGCGACCTCCGACTCGAAAGCTTTCAGATGAGTAAGGGCATTCGGATAGTCTTTCAGGTTGAACAAGGAATAACCGAGATTATACCTCACCATTGAATTCTCACTTAGTTTCGATGATCCCGGTATTCCAATGAACTCCGTATAAAGTTTCCTGGCTTCATCATAGCGTCCGAGTCTGTAAGATGCTTCCCCTTTCCAGTAGAGGGCCCTGGCTCTCAGCTGACTGTTATACTTTCCATAGACCAGGGACCGGTCCAGCATATCAGATGCAGCTTCCAGTTCCATATTATTAAACAACTCAAGTCCCCTGAAGAAGGCCACGCGCTGGTATGCTTCCTCAAGCTTGCTGCTTTTATTCCGCACCTTATCGAGAGACATAAGGGCAGCTCTGTAGTTCTTTGCCTGCAGATAGGTGGAAACAAGGTAATTATATACTTCTTCGACCCTTTCTGAACCTGGATAGAGTTCTATATACTGGTTAAATGCCAGGATAGCTTCTCCAAAAGGAGAATATGAAAGCTCATAGGTCAGCTTTGCATAGTTAAACAGGGCATCTTCCCTGATCTTGCCGTCAAATGACAACCTGGAAGCTTCAGAGAACCCAAGCTGAGCGCGTTTTTTGTCTCCTTTTTTCAGATAACAGTCACCCAGGACATACCAAATATTCTGGCTGAGCTCGTCCGATTTTGAGCCGATTGATAAGAGAGTCGAAATGGCTTTATCTGTATCTCCGGTTTTGTAATAGCAGAACCCAAGCTGGTATTTATCTTCTCTCCCGCTTATCTTGGTTCCGGCAGAGAATTTCTCCAGGTATGGCAGGGCTTCCTTATAATTTCCCTTGTTAAAATATGCATCACCTATGAACCTGTACAGCTCAACAGAACGCTCCTTCCCTGCCGAGTTAAGAAGTTCGGGGGCAATCTGTAATATACCGTCGTAGTCTTTCTGAAGATAGAGTATCTGAACTATATAAAAGGGCACAATACTGCCGAATGTCTCATCATCCTTCAGACGATTGAAGCCATCCATCGCTGTGAGGTAGTTCTTGTCTTCATAGGCTATCTGGGAAAAGTAATAAATAGCCGGAGGTGTGTATTCAGTGTCAATGTCCTTTATCTCAGAGAACATCAGGAGCGCTTTCGGCTTGTTGCCGCGCATGTACAAAGAGTAACCATTCCTGAAGAAGTATTCCGCAAGTTTTTCAGGATCAAGCTCCTGCCGGTTGACCTTTTCATAATACGAGACTGCTTTCCTGTAATTCTTATTCTGATAAAAATAATTTCCCAGAGCCATGTAAGAATCGTTGATACGCGGACTCTCAGGATGACGGCGGATAAAAGTAACCATTCTGTATTCACCGTCGGGATTAAAAAGGTTAAGTGAAGAGGCAGCCCTGTAATACTCAGCTTCAGAAACTGATATCAGGTCTTTATTGGGTTCGTTCTTAATATATGAGTCAAAAAGTTTTATTGCAGCGGGGTACTTTTCCTTGTTATATAACTCCATAGCCCTCAGATATTCAGAACCCAAATCTTTAACCGTAAACGGTGACTGGGATCTCACTGCCGGAACTAACAGAAGAACGATACTGAAGATCAAAAAGAATCTTTTTCTGTTCATAACTTATTTTTTTTTACACTTAACCGCATTAACTGTTAAGATGTGATTCCGATCCGATATGAATGTAAAAGTCTTATGGTAAGCTATATACACTCTATCGCCTTTTTAAAAATCAGATGTAAAATTACAATTATTAAACGCCGGCAGCCGGGCTTTATTATTGTTTTTATCAACATCAAAAGTTAAATTATCATTTCTTTCGTTATTTTGCATTCATAACCATCTTGGGATGCAGGAAAACCTTCCTTTGGATACGATAATTGAACTGAAAGATTGCATGATATGGCAACAGGACCATCTTGTCCTGTCTGACGTAAATCTTAGCGTAAGAAAGGGCGAATTCATGTATCTTGTAGGGAAGGTTGGAAGCGGAAAAACAAGTGTAATAAAAACACTTAATGCCCATATCCCTCTCAGGACGGGTACAGGAATAGTTGCCGGGTACAATCTTTCAAAGCTTAAAGTGCGGGATATACCTTTCCTGAGAAGAAAGCTGGGAATAGTATTCCAGGATTTTCAGCTGCTGACAGACAGAACAGTGAATGATAATCTGATATTCGTTCTGAAAGCCACAGGCTGGAAAAACAGGAATGAAATAGATGCACGGATCGGGGAAGTTCTTGAGAAGGTCGGGATGGGACTGAAGGGATATAAAATGCCGCATCAGCTTTCAGGCGGAGAACAGCAGAGAGTTGTTATAGGCCGGGCCCTTCTGAACGACCCGGACATAATCCTTGCCGATGAGCCCACAGGCAACCTGGATCCTGAGACCTCTGAAGGGATTATAAGACTGCTGAAGGATATAAGTACAACAGGAAGAGCAGTAATTGTTGCTACCCATAATTATACGATAATAAAACGCTTTCCGGCCCGGACGATCAAATGTGAAAACGGGAAACTTGTTGAGGTGAAAGATGACGAAGAGATCGATCTGGAAATACTCTGAACCGTAGCCCCTGGTTTTATTTGAACATCCTCACCGGCCAGATAAGCCTGTTCCGGTAAATCCTGTAAAAGGGAACATTAATGCTCCCGAAAGATTCCATGAAAGATGCAATCGATGGGATAGATGAACCGGCAAAATCCAGTATTGTTTTTGTTCCCGCCAGCTCTTTTATCAATTCATTGACAATAAAGTAACCTGTCCTTTTTTCCCGGCTCTCGTTAGTATTGACTACCAACAGCATTGTTGTGTTGCCTTTGATCTCAACAAGAAAGATACCGTAAATAAGTTTTTTCTTCGAAGTCCTGACCCCAAGCAGCCTTCCTTTCCTGTTCCTCCTGCAATAATTCATCAGATTGATCAGACGCTGGTAATCACGTGATTTGATCCCCTTTATCTCAGCTCCCCTGTTATTGATGAAAAGTTCAACTAGCTCCTCAGGGTGAACATCATCGATTATCTCAGGTTTCTTTTTCATTGACTTCTCGATGTTCCTCCGGCAGTGCTTCGAGAATTTGTCATAGAGCTTTTCATAAGGCGCCGAGAGATTCAGTTCATAATTGGCTCTCATTGTAACATGGAACTTGTCGGAATCTATCCGCTGCCCGACGCAAAGATCGATGAACCTGTAGAAGTCAGGGATATACTCAATAAATTCGTTCAGCGCTTTCTGCAATTGCTTATCCGGCGAGTAAGCACCCAGCTGCTGCAGAAAAATGGGAGTTGCGATATATTGAATACCAAACTTTCTGGCTCCTGTTATTGGGAATACAGAATCATAATCATCATCAATTAGTCCTTCCCATCCCGGCGACATAATATCGAGAAACCATGAAAACCCGTACGGTTTAACCCGGGGTGACTGTTTCACGCATGCATCCCACTGTTCGTGGTCTATCTCATTATTTTTCAGGTAAATTATCATGGTTTCTGTATCTGCAGCATCATTTCAAAAAGGTCCCTCCATCCTTTCCATTCTGAACTCTCAAGCAGCGACGTATTGTGCCAGAGGCTTACAAACAAACCCCCCGCATGCCGTGTTTCGCTTATTAGATTTCTTATTACCTCACCTGCACTTTCAGGGTTGAGCTTTTTATACTGGTACAATGTAGCATCCATTACCTGGAACGGAACAATAGTCAGTCCGGTCTGCCTGTCTTCCAGCAGGTCATAAAACAGGAACGGTCGGGCGATGCCTGCCCTGAAACCCGCTTCCTCCGGGTATCCCATTGAGTAATCCTCTGTTATCCCTGCATCGTCAAGTATCCGGTAAGAAACAGGCATTTTCAGCCTTATATAATGAAAGCGGGCGGAAATGGCTTTCTTCCCCAGAATTGCTTCAAACCTTTCCATCTGCGATCGTAATACAGCCGGCTTATCTGCAGAATAATAGGAAGGGTGCAATCCCGCCTCATATTTCCCGGAGATCTTTCTTATCAGAGTCCTGTATTCTTCATTCTTCCAGGAAGGATTCTTATCAAATTTAGTGATATCACCGGTTGGGAAAAAGAACCGGGCAGCACTGCCGCTCTTTTCAATGTTGCTGATGATATAATCATACACCTGGAAAGGGTCTTCTTCATCTCTTGTCAATACCCTGAAGCGGTCTGAAGCATGACCATTACGTACCGTCAGATCCCGTAACAATGCACCCATACTCCTGATCATTCCCTTTCCCAGGAAAGCAAACGGCTGATCCGAATCAATAGTAAGAAGAGCATTGTATTCACTCCTCTTGAAAGCAATCGTAGGGTATTTTTTTAATATGATCCTGGCAAACTCTTTTGTCCACAGATCAACGACCGGCTTCTCCAGAAATCCATTCCTGCAAGCAAGAGAAGCGGAAGCCGGATATCTTCTGTGTTCGTCAGGATCATACTCAAGGTATTCTTCGTACCGGCTTACAAGATAAAATGAGGCAGCAAATATATCAAAAGGGATATCTGAACCCTGGTCTGTCTGAAAAAAAACCGGATATCCTTTCCATTCACCAACTGTGATCTCTCTTTTTGCAACACCTGATTCAAACAATAATTTGTCGGGAGAGATCTTCACCGATCCATTGATGTTCAATACTGAGTAATTAATCACAGGGTGTTTCCCCAGTTTACGCCTGTCGGTAACAGCCTCCCACTGCAAACCAAGGATATTCCCAAGGATGATCCCGGCAATATATCTCAACCTCGGAGAATCATTTTCTGAGAATATTTTAATAATATCAGAGCCCATTTAACAAATTTAGTAAAAACTCCGGTTATTTCCAGCAATAAAATGGTTCACTGAAGGCTTAAGCAGGCGAAACACATAAAACGACCGGGGAGACCGTCATTCAACCTGTCGGGGCTCTCTGACCTTAAGGGAGAGCAGTATCATCGAAATTATTGCAAGCAATCCACCAAAACCGAATGCAAACGTTCCGCCAAAACCCGGTAATTTTCTGTCGGCAAGGCTGTAGATCAGTCCAAATATCACGCTTGCAGGCAGCGCTCCCAGGCCGATGGCAAAATTATACATCCCATATGCTGAACCTCTTTGATCTTCATTCACCATATCAGCGACCAGTGCCTTCTCAGCTCCCTCGGTAAAAGCATAGTAAAGAGCATAGATGGCAAACAGGATAAATGTCGCCAGTACCTGAACGTCAGAGGGAAGAAAAACAAGCAGTGCAAATGAGACATAAACAAAAGCATAGACAGCCCATCCGGCATTTATAGCTCTTTTCCTGCCTATCCTGTCGGAAAGTGCTCCGAGGGGTGTTGAGAAGATGACCTTAATCACATGAAAGAAAGACCATACAAGCGGCAGGAAGAGGATATTTATGATCGTCTCCTGATCCTTTGCAGTTCCGAAACCTGCTACCATTTCCCTTAGTGGTCCGATGGAATTCACGATACTGACGACTGCCCCGCTCTTACTTATTGATTCTTCGATCCTGAAAAGAAGGAAAGCATCTGATGAGTTTCCAAGCGTAAAAAGAATAAGTATTAAAAGATAGGTCTTAAAGTTCGCGCTGAACCCCTTAAGCGAAAACCTGAAATTATTCCCGTTCGGGCCTGCCGTTTCAGGTTCCTTTACAAGAATAATCAGGGTCAGGACAGCCAATAATCCGGGGATTATGGCCAGGATGAAAGTCCATCGCAGTGCCCGCGTAGTATCTGTGATCCCAAAGCCGGTAAAAAGAATAAGCAGGGTAACGATCGCAAGTATGGGGCCGATCATTGCCCCTGTATGGTCCATTGCCCTGTGAAATCCGAATGATTTACCTCTTATACTTTCATGAACACCTGACGCGAGAAGTGCATCGCGCGGAGCTGTACGCAATCCTTTCCCAACCCTGTCGACCATTCTGACAACAACTATCTGCCAGGCTGATGAAACAATCCCTGTCAGCGGCCTGATTAACGATGAAATTGAATATCCGATGAAAACAAGCACTTTCCTCCGGCCCATCCTGTCGGAAATAATACCTCCAAGCAGCTTCAAAAGAGAAGAGGTTGACTCCGCCACACCCTCTATAATTCCAAGAGCCACAGCTCCCGAACCAAGTGCTCCTACAAAAACAGGAATTAGAGGATAGATCATTTCTGTCGCAGCATCGGTCAGAAGGCTGACAATTCCAAGCATTATTACGATATGAGGGATCGATTTCCTCACAATAATCTAATTATTTTCACAAAACAAATAAAGACAGCTATCTGTTCAGAAAATCGTCATATAAAACCTGAAGGAACGCTTTCCCCAGTCGTCCGGCTCTTTCGGGATCCACACCGGCAGTATCGACGGGATTTCCCAGCTGGTGATCATAAATATATTTCGAACTATCTGTAATAAAAGCAAATCCGTCATTAAAAGTATAAAACGCGAAGGAACCCGATCCATCTGAAAGAAGATCCTTTCCGAAAGGAAAATCGCCTCCCAGTCCCAGCTGATGAAGGAGTGTCAGAGGAATATCTGTCTGACTCCCGGTTTTCCTTATCTCAAGTCCGGTTGGATTAACGGCTCCCCCTATCCAAAGCATTGGGATCCGGAAAATATCCTGTGAATAAACCTGGATTTCTTCTGTATTTCTCCGGCAGTGATCAGCAATAATTATAACCAGGGTATTTTTCCACCATTCAGTCGTTTTTGCCCAGTCAATGAATGTACCGAGAGCCTTGTCGGTGTAAAAAACCGAATTCCTGAACTTTGTAAAGTCATCATTGCCCGGGAAAACCGGTTCCATAGGGACATCAAATGGTTCGTGGCTGGACAAGGTCAGTACTACCTTGAAAAAAGGTTCTCTGACACTTTTCATTGAATCGGTCAGTGCTTTGAAAAGGATATGATCATGAACACCCCACTTTGAGTTATAGTATTTAGAATCAAAATTATCCATAGTGATGACCTGATCGAATCCATTATTAAAAATGAAGGAATTAAAATTGGCAAAATTGATCTCACCTCCATACCAGAATGAGCTCTTATAACCTGATTGGTTGAGTACTCTCACAAGACCCGGCAGGGATTGTGTTTTTTCGGGTTCTTTCATTATCGACACTGTCGGCTGGGCAGGATAGCCATTAAGAATGGCAGGCATTGCTTTGTCTGTCCTGTTGCCGGAAGCGTAAAAACTTGAAAAGAGGATACCTTCCCTGCAATACCTGTTCAGATTGGGTGTTGTAAGAGAATCTCCTCCCAGGGGACCTATCAGTGAATTCCCAAAGCTTTCAAGAACAATTAATATAATATCCGGACTCTGAGTATTGAGAACTTTAGCCGGAGGAGGTCCCGGTGATGTCAGAGAATCCCTTACTGCCTTTGCTTCCTCCAGATCCCCGAAAGAATAAGGATTTCTTGTAGGTTTATTATTGAAAGCTGAGTTACCTACATTCCATATCACATTAACAGCTGCATGGTTGATGAATATTTCCTTGCTGAAGTAAACAGTACCGGCATTTATCGGTGCTATGCCAACACCTCCCCGGATAGGTATGATCAGGGAAGCAAAAAGGAATAAAAAGAATATCGTGACGGGGATCTTAAACCTTACTGGTTCGGTATCCCTGAATAATTTGTCGATGAACTTATTATACAGCAGGATGAAGATCAGAGAAATGAGAGCTATTACAACTACAACAGAAATAATCTGGATCGTGGTAACTGAGGCTATCGCTTCTTTAGGTGTCCTTAGATAGAAAAGAACCGTATGATCCATCCTGAAACCCCAATACCTGTAAAGAAGTGTATCAGTGACAGTTATAACTGAACAGATCAGTATAATAAAGTAGGAGTACCATCTGATGAATAACCTGGTCCACGCACCCTTCAGAAAAATACCTGCTATAAGTATCAGTAAAGGAATAACCAGGATATATCCGGTAGCTGAGATATCCAGTTTAAGGCCATGCCAGAATGATCCTGCAAGATCCGGAAATGAGTGTTCTGAAGCTTCCTTAAACTGGGACAAAAGAAAGATCAGCCTTGCCGTAAAGAATAGTACAAGCCAGAACAGAGAATAAAAAAATATTGCCAGGACTCTTTTCTTCATGTTATACAGTACGGTGTTTTATTCCGTTCTTATAGAACATTATCAAAGATAGAGAAATAATTATCATCCCTGCAATTGTAAGCCATTCGGGGTTTTCGCCGGGGACAAGCAGCCAGCTCAGTATAGCTCCCACAACCGGGATCAGAAATTTCCACAGGTTCAGTTCCGATACTTTCACATGTGGTCTCTGAAGCAGCCTGAACCAGATCGAAAAAGCGGCTGCTGCCATAAAGCCTAACCATAAGAGGGTGACCCAGTATTCTGTTGGCTTTGGACCTTTCGGAATATCTTCAAAAACCAATGAGAGCAGATAAATAATGGCACCACCAATAAAAAGAGTTGATGAGCTCAGGACAAAAGGATTGATACCCTTCGAACGAAGTGAAACCATTACATTGCTTATGGCTACCGCTATATTAGCACAAAAGATCATTAAGACACCAAGGATTTCAATTGAGCTTCCCAGCTTTAAAGCCTGTCGTCCGGCGCTTATCAATATCACTCCCGTGATACCGCATATTATTGTCACTATCTTCCTTCTTGTCAGCTTCTCGCTATTGTCCATCATTGAAGCCACAACAGCTGTAACGAGGGGCTGCGAACCGACAATGATCGCACCCAGAGCCCCGGGAACGATATCGAGTCCGAGGTAAAAAAGAATATAATTCAGAAGTGCCTGGAGGAATGTGACCCAGAAGACTATTCTCCAGTGTTCTCTCAGTTGAGAGAAATAAATTGAGGGTTTTACTGTAAAAGGCAAAATCAGGATACCGGATATAAGAAACCTCATTCCGGCAAAATGAAGGGGAGAATCATACTGTAAACCAATTTTTATTGTTGAATAAGCGGTTGACCAGAGAAGGCATGCTATTATCGCCCAGAAGATGGTATTGTCATTTTTTCCCACCGGAAAATTTTTGCGGCAAATATGTGAATTTTTTTAATTCGGGGGCATATTCCAGTCAGGTGGTTCTGCTCCGAGAAGATATTTTACAAAAAAATCACGACGCTTTCTTGATCCATATGAACCGCCATTGCTTATATGCCTGGCCCCGGGCACATAAACATATTCAAATTCCTTGCCTGCCTTAATAAGAGCATTTACAAACTGTTCAGTTGAAGCAGGATCAACATTGTCGTCAAGTTCTCCGTTGATAAGCAGAAGCCTTCCCTTGAGCCTCCATGCATTCTCTACATTTGAGGAGGCAATATATTCTTCTCCCACAGGCCAGCCCATCCATTGTTCATTCCACCATATCTTATCCATCCTGTTGTCGTGACATCCACAGGCTGCGACTGCCACTTTATAGAAATCCGGGTGAAAGAGTAAAGCACCCGCTGCATTCTGGCCTCCTGCAGATCCGCCATATATACCTACTCTGCTGATATCCATAAAAGGATATTTTTCGGCAGCTGCTTTGATCCATAGAATCCGGTCGGGGAACCCGGCATCTTTCAGGTTTTTCCAGCAAACATCATGGAATGCTTTAGACCTGTTGTTGGTCCCCATGCCGTCGATCTGAACCACAATAAATCCCAGCTCTGCAAGCTGGTGCATCTCCCCGTAAAAAGGCCTGAAGCTTTTCGGAACAAAATTGTCGTGAGGTCCTGCATAAATACTTTCGATAACCGGGTATTTCTTCGACGGATCAAAATTCACAGGTCTTATGATTATGCCATAAATATCCGTTATCCCGTCCCGGCCTTTGGCAACAAATGTCTCAGGGAATTTAATGCCTGTCTCTTTAAGTTTTGACGCGTCGGCTTTTTCAATGACGATCAACTGCCTGCCATCATCAGAACTGCGAAGCACTGAAACCGGAGGCATATCGACCCTTGACCAGATGTCAATGAAGAATTTCTTATCCGGGCTGAAATAAGCTGTGTGGGTACCATTACCGTCGGTGAGCCTTACAAGTCCTGAACCATCGAAATTAATCCTGTAATAATGAATATAATAGGGGTCACCGGGTTCCCTGCCACCTGCTTCAAAAATTATTTCCCTTTTCTTTTCATCGATGAAAGTGACTCCCCTTACGACCCACTCACCACGGGTTATCTGATTTTTTACAACACCTTTATCAGAATCATAAAGGTAGAGATGGTTCCATCCGTCGCGTTCTGATGCCCAGATTATTTCATTCGTCTCTTCAATATCATACCTGTACTTCTTCGAACTGTAATCAATAAAAGTCTGTGATGTCTCATTGATAATAACCGATAAGCTGCCAGTTCCGGCATCAACCTTCAGGACCTGATAGAGCTGATGCCCCCGTTTGTTATATTCAAATGTGAAATAGCGGCTGTCTGGGCTCCAGTTTATATTGTTGACAGCGTACTGATTGATCAATCCCGATTTCTCTACTTCCAGATGACGTTTTGATTCTGTATCGAATAACTGCGGGTAAAACTGCGGTAAAGCATCGCCCGGTTTGGGATACTCAAACGAGTAATACTTCGGCTGCAGCTGGTCAGAAGGTGACGATTCAATAAAATGAATAATATGCCTTTCAGCCGGCCTGACCAGACAGGTAACCAGCTTTTTTGAATCAGGCGACCATTTGATGAATGAGGAATAGTATTCTCCCATCCCTCCGTCAAAACTAAGCTGGTACTCAGTATTATCAACAGATGAGCGTATCCACACGTTGAAGTTCCTTATGAAAGCAGTCCATTTCTTATCAGGAGAAACTACGGGACCGTTGCTCAGCTCATCTCTGTATGCCCAGTCAAGCAGTCCAGTGTTTTCCCTTGTCAGTATCCTCTCTCTCCTTACAAGTGTATAGTCCTTTAAGTTGCATATCCAGTTGTAATCCTGGTAAACAAAAGCAAAACTACGCAGCCTGTCTGAAAATGTTATGTTTGATATCGGAAGTTTGCCGGGGTCAATTTTCACCCCTGCAGCAGATCCTAATTCTGCTGCAAACCTTTCCTGGTTAAAAGCAGGTATCCTTGTTCCTTTTACAGCATCGACAATTACATATTTCAATCCTTCCGGAGTGTTGTTCTCATAAAGGAAATACCTGGATCCTATCCAGACTGGTTTAATATCGTTGTGAAATACCTTGTTTGAAGCAAGCTCCGGAAGACCATCGGCCCTTTTATAATCCTCCATGGTAACCTGTGAGAACAGGATACCCTGTGAGAGCATAAGCATCACATTAATAATGAGTGCAAGTTTATCGTGCATCATCAAAAAGGAACAGATCGGTACTGTTTATTTTTTCGGTTTGGCTGGTTTTGAAGCCTTCTTTTCAGTTGCAGGTTTACTTTCCTTTTTTTCTTTAGATCCGGCACTTTCTTTCCCGGCAGTTTTACCTGATTTCGTTGTTTTGGATTCTTTAGGTGCAGCAGCTTTTTTCTGTTCTTCAGACCCTGCTGCCTTTTCAGCTTTAGCAGGTTTAGCCTCTTTCTTTACCGGGGCTGCTTTTTTTGCTTCCTTTACCGGCTTAGCTGCTTTAGGTTCTGTCTCCTGTTTTACCTCTTTTGCCGGCTTCTTTTCCTTTGTTTCCTTTGCCTTGACCTCTTTGACCTCAGCAGGGATCTTATGTTCCTTTACTTCAACAACCGGCTTCTCCTCGACAGCCTTTTTAACTTCCTGAATTTCTGCTGGCTCTTTAACTACTTTTTTCTCCCTGAGAAGTCTCTTATCCTTTATTTCTTTTTCCTTGACAGCTGGTTTTAGCTGTAAAGTCGGCTTATTTGCCTTCTTTCTCCGGCGTCTTACGCCATATGATCCAAGAAATATCTTGCCTCTTCTTGATTTTTTATCACCTTTTCCCATAATAATTGGTTTTGATTATTAAAAAAACCCTATAAAGGGCGGTGGCAAAGTTAATAATATTCTTCATTCATGATCAATAAAAATCTGTTTGGAAACAACATATTATAAAATGTCTTTAAGTCTGAAAGGTATGTTTATTTGATTCCAAGCCATTTTATTGTTTCGCTGATTCCCTCTTTAAACGGAGTTATACTGTATCCCAGTTCTGTGATTGCCTTATCGCTTGAGAGAATGGCATCGTTCCGGTATTTGTCAATCCAGTCCTGTGTAATTACCGGAGCAGTACCTGTCAGTTTGGAAAAGAGCATCGCCGGTTTAAGAAAAAACCCAATAGTATTAAAAGATATACTGAAGAGTTTTCTTTTTCTTCCTGACACTTCACCTATCTTGTCAAAGAAATCACGGAAAGAGAGATTTTCACCACCCAGAATATATCTTTCGCCATTTTTACCGTGAAGAGCTGCAAGAATATGCCCGTTCACCACATCGTCAATATAAACATAATTCCCGATAGAATTCCCGTTATCCGGCAATATCCTCCAAAAACCTGATACGTACCATTTGATAATTTTTGTCAGCGAGTTGCTTTTTGAAAGTTTACCGGGCCCGTATATCCTTGAAGGATTTGTAATAATTATTTCTGTTTTCGTATTAGCATATTTCAATGCTGCCATTTCTGCTTCAGCTTTGCTCCTTTCATAAATTGTTCTGAGGTTTTGCTGTGAACCTGTCGTTTCATCAACTATCTGACCATGAATTGAATATCCCATCGTTCCGGCAGTTGAGGTAATAATGACGCGTTTTACATTGTTTTTAATCGCAGCTTCAACTATACTCACAGTTCCTCCGACATTGATCAGCCTTGGGAGCTCGGGATCTTCCGACCATGGCTTTGTATAGGCTGCCATATGAAAAATCAAATCGCAGCCTTTTGTACCCTGTTCCAGAGTTTTCTTATCAAATAGATCACCCACTGCATAAGTGACTTTTTCATTACCCCTGTAAAGAGCCTTAGCCGGATCTCTTATCAGAATAACAATTTCATGCCCAAGTGAGAGAAGCTTTTCGGCCAGCCTGCTTCCTGCAAATCCGGTTCCTCCTGTAATAAAAACCTTCATCTTCTTAAATTAGCTGATTTTGATTTATTGATTGTCCTGAATATGCTGATGAAAGTTCTCCGGAAATTGCCATCGCAGAATGAATAAAAAAAGCAGGTAAGAAAGATCCGGTCTTATATGCCAGAAAGCAGAACAATGCTCCGACCGGGATGGCTCCCAGTGTCACCTGCTTCCCCTTAGGGATATGAACAGCTGAGTATAAGAGGATATTTATTCCCAATGCAATCCCGAAACCGTATGCATTAAAAAAGACGGACCACAGAACACCCCTGAAAATAAACTCATAGCCAAGAAGATAGACCATCCATCCTGAGGCAGCCAGTACATAATGACGAGGCTTCCATATTCTGGTTTTTAATTCCGGACCGAATAAGTTATTGTTCCTGCTTTTTGATAATAACAAGGGCAGGATTATGGCAGCACTCATTAAAATAACAAGCAAATAACCGGACCCTTGGAATTTCCAGGATATCAGACCCAGGTTCTGAGGCGACAGTCTGATAATACAAATAAAAATGATATACGGGATCAGTCCGAAAAGGATCAGTCCGGTTACCTTCATGCAAATGAATTCCAGACTTTCCGGAGAGATACGGCGCAGTTGCATCTTTTCAAGTAATTTCAAAGGAAGTTTCCGTAATGTAAGAAAATAGTATAAAAAGAAAACTATACAAACAGTGGAAGCTGAAATTACTGGCATTAGTTCTTTTTTGCCCGTAAGGTCAGTCAACATTCCTGTTTGAGTATCCGGGATGATAAAAACCATCTTCTAAAAATACGAATTAATGAAGCCATTTTATAGCTCGTCACCCAAAAAAGAGTAAATTGCAGAGTATTATTATTTTTTCAGTTTTATGCAAACATTAAATGATCTGAGGCTTGCAGTTCTTATAGATGCTGACAATGTGCCATATTCAAATATTAGGGGATTACTTGAAGAGATAGCCAAATACGGGACCCCGACATTTAAGAGGATCTACGGTGACTGGACAAAGCCGACCGTTTCAGGGTGGAAGCCTGTTCTTCTTGAAAATGCAATTACTCCTGTTCAGCAGTACAGTTACACCCAGGGGAAAAATGCCACTGACTCAGCAATGATAATTGATGCTATGGATATCCTTTACTCCGGAAAAGTCGATGGTTTCTGCATTGTATCAAGTGACAGCGATTTCACAAGGCTTGCAACCCGCCTCAGAGAAGCGGGAATGAAGGTGATTGGAATCGGAGAGCGTAAAACGCCGTCACCATTTATTGTGGCATGCGATAAATTCATTTACATTGAAATCATCAATGCTCCGGCCTCAATACAGGAACCGGTAATGATAAAGAAAAAGTCTAAAAAACCGGACCTTTCAAGAAAAAAGAACGAGGAGACAGAACAGCAGGTCCAGATAAGGAAAGCAAAAAGGCTTATTGCATCTTCCATTTCTGATCTCGCTGATGAGAATGGATGGGCTTACCTTGGAGATGTAGGAAACCTGATACTGAAGAAACAACCTGATTTTGATCCCAGAAACTTTGGTTATGCCAAGCTGACACCTCTTATCAGATCGTTCGATTTTGAGATCGACGAGAGGGATTCCGGGCAGAACAATATCAAACATATATACATCCGGAACCGGAAATAACAGTTTTTTTCAGTAAACTGACAAAAAATTACCAGCATGATATCAAAAAGGTCATAAAATCTAACTTATTATACCTTAATATTTTTTGTTTAGAAAAAAAAAACTGACCTTTGAAACCATAAACTTTATACACTAATTTTTGAATTATGAACATTTATGTCGGAAGTCTTAATTTTAAAATGAAAGAAGAAGAATTAAGAGAATTATTTGAAGAGTATGGAGAAGTGACATCTGCAAAGATCATTTTTGATAAGTACTCTAGTAAAAGTAAAGGATTTGGCTTCGTTGAGATGCCGAATGATGCTGAGGCTAAGAAAGCTATTGAAGAACTTAACGGAAGTGAGGTACAAGGAAGAAATATCATTGTAAATCAATCGATTGAAAGATCTGAGAGGAGAGGTAATTTCAGAGGCGGTGATAATGACCGGCGCGGAGGAGGTTCGAGAAGGGACAATGACAGGTAGGTAACACAAATTCTAAAACTATGAAAGGGACTGTTAAATGGTATGACAGGGTCAAGGGATACGGATTCCTGCAGACAGAAGATAACAAAGATATTTTTGTTCACCGTTCAGGTTTAGAGGTATCCCACACCAACCTTGAGGCAGGCCAGGCTGTTGAATTTGAAATTGAACAGAGAGAAAAAGGACCTGTTGCCATAAAGGTAAAAAAGATCGAATAATCTTACCTAAAGGTATATCTGAGAGGGAGTCTTCAAAAGTCTCCCTCTTTTTTAATATCTACCCCTAAATCCCGGTCATCAGAATCTGCCGAAGATTGAATATTTAGCGGTATTGCAAAAAATTGACGAATACAGGAACAGGGCAGGATTATTGGTTTCCAGCTTTCGTTCCAGATGAAGCACAGGCTGCCCTTCATTAAGCTTAAGATAACTGCTTATCTTTCCGGTAGCCGGAATTGCTTTTATCCTTTGTTCCCCTCCCATTACCTCGATGTGATAGCTGGCCCTCAGTATCTGGAACAACGATCTGTTTTCAAACTGCCGCGAAGTTATCCTGGGCAGATTGATGTTGGCTATATAACTGATATCATAGAAAATAGGCACATCATCAAGAAGCCTCAGTCTCTCCATATATATACATCCTGATTCTCTCTCAATATCCGTCAGGGGAAACATGAAATCTTCCTGCCACGGGATTAGCACAGGCCTGACAATAATCCTTGTCTTAAGGTTGCGGTTCCCTACTGCCGAAGTGGTGCCTGCCACCGAAAGAATACCAATGTCCTTCGGAAGACTGTGTACTATACTTCCTTTACCCTGATGCTTCCTTATGTATCCATCATTTGCAAGAGTGCTCAGCGACTGCCTCACCGTGGGACGGGTCATCCCGTATAACTGACAAAGTTCATTTTCGGAAGGCAGAAGATCCCCTTCCTTATAGATACCTTCAGTTATATGCCTGCGGAGTATCTCATATAACTTCTTATGTTGCGGTATACTTTTCGGCGAAACCATTGAACCGATTTTTTTGTAAATATATCTATTTTTACTTGTAAATACAAGTTATTTTAATTATTTTTGTATCTATTGATTTATAATATTTTAATTTCATTCTTTTAATACCTTTGTTAAACTTATTATAACATGTTGAAGCAACATTGAACATGGAACATGGAATAAGGAACGAGAAACAAGTAACCTATAACTAAAAACCTAAATGGTCATCCCAGTAATAATGCCAAAACAGGGGCAGTCTGTTGAGACTTGCATAATTACCCGGTGGTTTAAAAATTCCGGCGACAGAGTATCAAAAGGTGATATTCTTTTTTCGTATGAGACCGATAAAGCGGCTTTCGATCTTGAATCACCTGGCGACGGGATTCTGCTTGATATATTCTTCGGCGAAGGAGATGAAGTGCCTGTACTGGAGAACGTCGCTGCCATCGGTGATAATGGTGAACAAACCGGGCATTTGCGACCCGGGGGCTTAAAATCGGAGGCCGGTGACAGATATGCTCAGATGCAGAGCAGTGAAAAAATACCTGATGATACCATTTACGGGAATAAGCCTTCCGGAAATATCCCGGCTGCCGGTTTCGCGATAAAGATATCCCCTAGGGCAAAACGTCTTGCCGAAGATAAAAAAGTGGACTTTTCCGAAATAAAAGGATCCGGGCCGGGAGGCAGAATAATTGTCAGCGACATCGAACAGGCACTCTCCCACAGGGAATCTTATGATCATCATAAAGCCCCCTCAGAAGATGACTTCTATGATAAACCCCTGGGAAATATCAGAAGGATCATTTCAAAAACCATGCACTCATCTCTTCAATCCTCTGCTCAGCTGACACATCATATGAGCGCGGACGTCAGAAAACTGCTTGAAGCCAGACGAAAAATAAAAGAAAACATTGCAGCAGGATCTGCAGAGCAGGACATAACCCTTAATGATATGGTATGCCTCTGCGTTATAAGGGCAATAGCAAATTTCCCGGAAATGAACAGTCATCTTCTGGCTGACTCATTGAGGATATTCAACAGGGTGCATCTTGGAATAGCTGTCGATACTCAACGTGGACTGATGGTCCCGGCAATAAAAAATGCTGACAGGATGACCCTCAGCCAGCTCTCAGCCGGGCTCAGGTCGGCTGCCGATGCCTGCAGGAAAGGCAATATTGATCCTGAACTCATACAAAGCACATCGGCTTCATTTACAATTTCAAACCTTGGTAACTACGGCGTTGAAATGTTCACTCCGGTCATCAACCTGCCACAGGTAGCAATACTCGGAGTTTGTGCAATAATAAACAGGCCTGTAGATCTGGGGAACAGCACTTTCGGATTTGTCCCTTACATAGGCCTCTCACTTACCTATGATCACCGTGCTATAGACGGCGGGCCTGCCACATTATTTCTCAGGGAGATCAAAAAGCAAATAGAGAACTTTAATTATAAATGAATATATCACCTGCCTTCTTACGCCTTAATGCCGTAACACCCTAACGCCGTAACGCCGTAACACCTTAACGCCTTAACACCTTAACGCCTTAATCCCGCTTACCATGCCAAAGAGCCAGAACATAAACCCAAAAATAGTCAGGAAACCACAGTTCATAGAATTCGGGAAAATACCGGTGAACCAATATAACAAAACTATTGAAGAAGAAAAGAAGAACTTCAGCAACGATGATCTTCTCAGGATATACAGGGATATGGTTATCATACGGGAATTTGAGACCATGCTCAACCAGATAAAAACCACAAACGAATATAACGGCATTGCCTACAACCATCCCGGACCTGCGCACCTGTCAATCGGGCAGGAAGCTTCTGCAGTCGGAATGGCATATAATCTTGGAGTTGACGATTATATCTTCGGTTCGCACAGGAGCCACGGTGAGATACTTGCAAAGGGTTTATCAGCCATAAATAAGCTCGATGAGGATATCCTGTATTCCATAATGAGGACCTGGTTCGGCGGAGGTACATTGAAAGTTGTCGAAAAAGGTTTCCAGGGGAATATTACAGAACTGGCTATTCATTTTCTCCTGTATGGTGCCCTGGCTGAGATCTTTGCACGTGAAAACGGCTTCAACAAAGGGCTGGGCGGATCAATGCACGCATTTTTTACACCATTCGGCATCTATCCCAATAATGCCATCGTCGGAGGCTCAGGCGACATTTCTGTAGGGGCTGCCCTTTTCAAAAAGATAAACAGGAAACCTGGTATTGTAGTCTGTAACATAGGTGATGCTTCCACAGGTTGCGGACCGGTATGGGAAGGTATTTGCTTTGCCACAATGGACCAGTACAGGACTCTATGGGATGGTGAATACAAAGGGGGATTACCGCTTATATTCAACATAATGAATAACTTATATGGCATGGGCGGACAGACAATGGGCGAGACAATGGGATACGGAATACTTGCCAGGCTGGGTGCAGGAGTAAATCCCGATATGATGCATGCCGAACGTGTTGACGGGTACAACCCGCTGGCAGTCATCGATGCATTCAACAGAAAAATAAAACTGCTCCAGGAGAAAAAAGGGCCGGTTCTTCTCGATACCCTTACATACAGAATAAGCGGCCACTCCCCTTCCGATGCCTCCTCCTACCGGTCAAAAGAGGAGATCAATGAATGGCAGAAAGAGGATTCTATCGTAGCCTACGGTAATTCGCTTGTGAGCTCAGGAATAGCAAAACAGGATCATCTCGATGACATTAAAACCGGAACTGCTGAACTTATGATGCATATACTTAAGCTTACCGTTGATGACAATATCTCTCCCAGACTGGATCTGATAAAGAACCCTGATGCAATAGGTGAAATGATGTTCTCCAATTGTTCTATAGACAGAATGGAAGAAGGTAAGCCTGAGGTGCTAATGCCACTGGAAGAAAATCCACGCGTCCGGTCCCTTAAAACCAAAGCAAGGTATTACAGGGATAATGATGGCAAACCTGTCTCAAAGGCAAAACTGTATCAGCTTCGGGATGGCATTTTTGAAGCCATCATCGACAGGTTCTACAAGGATCCCACCCTTGCTGCGTGGGGTGAAGAAAACCGCGACTGGGGAGGGGCATTCGCTGTTTACAGAGGACTGACTGAAGCTCTTCCCTATCACAGACTTTTCAACTCACCCATCTCGGAAGGAGCTATTGTGGGGACAGCTATTGGTTACGGAATGTGCGGCGGAAGGGTCATTGCTGAAATAATGTATTGCGATTTTCTTGGGAGATCAGGAGATGAAGTGTTCAACCAACTCCCGAAATGGCAGGCGATGAGCGGAAATATAATCAGGATGCCGGTTGTGATCAGAGTCTCTGTCGGCTCGAAATACGGAGCGCAGCATTCACAGGACTGGTCGTCGCTGACTGCGCATATACCCGGACTCAAGGTAGTTTTTCCTGCCACTCCGTACGATGCAAAAGGACTTATGAATTCAGCGCTGCAGGGAACGGATCCTGTAATCTTCTTTGAAAGCCAGAGGATCTATGATGTTGGTGAAATGTTCCATGAAGGCGGAGTGCCGGAGGAATATTATGAGATCCCGATTGGTGAACCTGATATAAAGAAAAAAGGCGGAGATATTACTATCCTGTCAATAGGTGCTACGCTATATCAGGTGATAAAAGTGGCCGATACCCTTCAGCAGAAATATGGCATCAGTGCAGAGATAATTGATGCAAGAACGCTGGTTCCTTTCAATTACACACCTGTACTGGAATCTGTAAAAAAAACAGGTAAAATTGTTCTTGCAAGCGATGCTTCATCAAGAGGTTCCTTCCTCAAAGAGATGGCGCAAACAATTACAGAACTGGCATTCGATTATCTTGATGCTCCACCTGTAACTGTCGGCTCACGTAACTGGATCACTCCGGCGTATGAGATGGAGCAGTTCTTTTTCCCGCAGCCCGAATGGATACTTGATGCCATCAACGAGAAAATCATACCCCTTAAGGGACATATAGTTAAAAACGCCTTTTCAACGGAGAAAATAATTTTATTAAACAGGGAAGGAGTATAATCAACATAATTTAACTTATAAAATCTATATTTTTACTGCATTAAAATACATCAAAGTGGAACAGATAATCAGCAGCATCAAATCGAAATCCGGTTTCATAATAGATATGGACGGAGTCATCTATCATGGCAATAAACTATTAAGGGGTGTAACCGATTTCCTTCACTGGATGGAAAGAGAAGGAAAACGATTTCTCTTTCTTACAAATTCAAGTGAAAGGACCCCGAAAGAACTCCATGAAAAGCTGAAGAGGCTTGGGATAAATGTTAGTGATGATCATTTTTATACAAGTGCGCTTGCCACTGCAGCATTTCTGTCCAGCCAGAAGCCTAACGGAAGCGCTTTTGTAATAGGTGATGCCGGACTTATAAATGCATTATACAGCGTGGGCTACTCAACGAACAGCGTCAATCCCGATTATGTTGTTGTAGGAGAAACCCACGGGTACAATTTCGAAAAGATCGAAATTGCAGTCAACCTGGTATTGAATGGAGCCCGCCTGATAGGAACCAACTCCGATATCAGCGGTCCGGTTGAAAACGGAATAACCCCTTCAACAAAGGCGCTTATTGCACCGATAGAAATAGCCACCGGCAGGAAAGCTTATTTTGTTGGTAAACCGAATCCCCTGATGATGCGAATAGCTTTGAAAAGGCTCGGCGTAAAAAGAGAGGAAGCAATTGTAATAGGCGACCGAATGGATACTGATGTCAGGTGCGGACTTGAATCCGAAATAGATACTCTTCTCGTACTGAGCGGGATAACGGGGCTGAATGATATTGACAAGTTCCCCTATCGTCCGCATTTTGTCCTTAACGGCCTGATTGATCTTGTTTAAACAGAAATTCCAGTACAGATGCAGAAATATAAGAAGGAACGGAAAGAGATAGCACGTTTTATGCGTCGCCTTTACAACCGCGGGCTCACAACAACTTCCGGAGGTAATATAAGTCTGCGGGTCTCTGACGATACCATACTTATCACGCCTTCCGCGACCGATAAAGGAAGGATGAAATGGAAAGAAGTTGGTATTCTGTCGATAATTGGCGAGAATCTCACACCGGATCTCAAGCTGTCTATCGAATCGGAAATGCACCTTAATATTTTTAAAAGGAATAACGAGATCCTTTCAATAGTACATGCTCACCCGGTTTTTGCATCTTCATTTACAGCTATGAATGCTGTTATAAACACATCCCTCACTGCTGAAGCAAGGGTTATCTGTGGTGAGCCTCTGCTGGTCCCGTATGCCGTGATGGGTTCACCCGAACTGGCTGAAGCTGTTGCTGACTGCTCGACCAGATCAGATGTGTTGCTCCTGGAAAACCACGGGGTTCTTGCCACGGGAACCAGCCTCCTGCAGGCTTTCGATAAGCTCGAGGTCCTTGAAAATGCTGCCAGAATGACTCTGATAGTGGAAATGATGGGGAAAAAGAAGGGACTGAGCCTGATGAGGATACGCGAACTGGAAAGACTCTTCAGATAATGTCTGAAATTGTTACGGATGCGAAACCAAATAATTAATAAATAATTATAAAGATGAATAAAAGGAAATTAGGCAATTCAGACCTTGAGATAACAGAAATCGCTTTCGGAGCATGGGCTATAGGAGGATGGCTGTGGGGCGGCACTGACAGGAATGAAGCTGTTAGAGCCCTTGAAACAGCCATTGATAACGGGATGACAACCATAGATACTGCATCAATCTACGGATTCGGCCTGAGCGAGGAACTGGTCAGAGAAGCTGTCAAAGGGAAAAGAGCCGGAACCCAGATCCTTACAAAATTCGGGATGGCGTGGAGCGGAAATAAAGGGACCTTTCACTTTACTACCAAAGACAATGACGGTAAAACAATAGATATTTACAAATATGCATCAAAAAAGAAAGTGCTTCAGGATTGCGAAGACAGCCTGAAGAGGCTCGGAACTGATTACATCGATCTTTTTCAGATTCACTGGCCCGACGCCTCAACTCCTGTATCTGAAACAATGGAAGCTCTTGAGATGCTTATAAGCCAGGGAAAAATAAGAGCCGGCGGAGTTTGCAACTATCCCCTGGATCTCCTTATCGAAGCCGGAAAGACATTCTCACTGGCTTCGGAACAGGTTCCTTACAGTATGGTAAAAAGAGACATTGAAAAGGATATTGTACCCTATTGTATAGAAAATAATATTGGCATCCTTGCATATTCCCCTATGCAGAGAGGATTACTTGCCGGTAAGATAAAACCCGGTCACAAATTCAACGAAGGAGACAATCGTCCCGACACTCCATATTATAAGGAGCCGAATATTTCAAATATCCTTCTTTTCCTTGAAAAAATAAGACCAATCGCAGAAGGCCATAAAGCTACCCTGTCTCAGCTGGTCCTTAACTGGACAATCAATCAGCCCGGTATTACATGTGCACTTGCCGGTGCAAGAAACCCGCAACAGACTCTTGAGAATATCGGAGCAACACGATTCAGACTGAATGAAGATGAAATGAGTTCAATAAACAAATATATTTCAGAGATCAAAATAGACACTAATATCTGAGTAAGTGAAAAACAATTTTCTGAGTGATTTCCCCGGATATGCTGAGCTGAAAAAGCAGATGAACGGGAAACAGTTACCAGTGTTCAGGGAAGCTAACTGCCATATTCACACTCCATATTCTTTCAGTGCATTCGATGGTATGCAAACGATATTCTCAATGGCTGAAGAGGAAAAAATATCGGTCCTGGGAATAAATGATTTCTTTGTTACTGATGGTTATGAGTCATTCCATGACGGATGCCTCAGATACAATATCTTTCCGCTTTTCAATATTGAGTTCATCGGATTGATGAGGGAAGAGCAGAAGAAAGGGATCCGGATTAATGATCCGAATAATCCCGGCAGGATTTATTTCTGTGGCAAGGGACTTGATTTTCCTTATACCCAGGGATGGATACAAAGGCTGGAACTTAAAAGGATGAGGAAGAAAAGCCAGGACCAGATGAGGGCAATGATTGATAACCTGAACCGGCTGCTAAGTTCTGCAAACAGTTCATTGAAGCTCACTTATGAGGATATAAAGAAAAGATATGCCCGGAATCTCGTCCGTGAAAGACACCTGGCCAAAGCGATCAGATATCTTGCAGCAGAAAATTATGCAGGAGAGAATGATCAGCTTGTATTTCTTGAAAAATTATATGGCGGTAAAAAGTCAGGAACAGGTATATCCGATCCTTCCGCACTTGAGAATGAAATAAGGTCCAATCTGCTTAAAGCAGGAGGAGCCGCTTTTGTTAAAGAAGATGATGAATCCTTCCCCGATCTGAGAAAGATTATCAGGATCATCACAAATGCCGGCGGTATTCCGTGCTATCCGGTCCTCCTTGATGATCCCTCCGGAAAATGCACTGAATTTGAAAATGATCCGGAAAAACTCCATTTTTCTCTTTCGGATCTGGGTATAGGCAGCATTGAACTTATCCCAGGAAGGAATGATCCTTCTGCACTTAAGGAGTTTGTAAAATACTTCGACAAACAGGGCTATCTGGTAACATTCGGAACGGAACACAACACTCCTGGTATGGTGCCTCTTACAATCTGTGACAGGAACTCCCGGCCCCTGGATGAATCGCTTAAAAGAATTGCATGGAAAGGAGCCTGTGTTATTGCAGCTCACCAGTACCTCAGGGCTCATGGACGCCAGGGATATGTTCTTAATGACGGAAAGGTGAGCCGGACTCAGAAGGAGGAACTCTCGGAGCTGGGAAATATCATTATCGAATACTTTCTAAATAACAGAAAAAAATGAAGAAAGAGATCAGGGAACTGATAGATATTTCGAGGTTTTATGGAGCCGGGAAGGATTTCGTGATCGCCGGAGGAGGAAATTCATCATACAAGGATGATGAAACCTTATGGATCAAGGCAAGCGGAGAACCGCTTGCTGAACTTACCGAAGAAAGCCTGGTAGCCCTTAAAAGGTCAAAGCTTCGTGAGATCGCAGCTAAAGACTATTCCGAGGATCCGGTGATAAGGGAAGAGCAGGTTAAAAATGACCTTACCAGTTCCATTATTGACCCGTCGAAGAATAAGAGGCCGTCGGTTGAGACATCGCTTCATGAGTTGATAAGGTATAAATTCATCGTTCATCTGCATCCGTCAATTGTCAACGGTGTGCTATGCAGCAGAAACGCAAAACATATGATCTCTGATCTCTTCGGTGAAGAAGCACTGTTTGTTCCATATACAGATCCGGGGTACACCCTTTTCAAGAAACTTGAAAGTGAAATCGAAAAATACCGTGGCAGATTTCACTGTGACCCGAAGATGATCTTTCTCGAAAACCATGGAGTATTTGCTGGTTCAGATTCCTGTGATGAAATAAGAATTATTTACCAGACCATAATATCGGGTATTTCTGCCAGGGTCAACCCGGTAAGTGAAATCCGGGATTTACCTCTCAATCCCTTGGTCCTCAAAGTACTGCCGGCAATGAGAATGCTCCTCACCGATGAAAAGACAAAGGTCATAAGATCCCGTCATAATTCCCTTATTGCAAAATATTATGTCAATCAGCAGGAGTTTCACAAAATCTCCCTTCCTCTTATTCCTGATATTATTGTCTACTGCAAAACAAGATACCTTTATGTTGAACAATCAACTACAGCCGAAAGGATAATCGAATCGCTGAAGACTCAACTGCCAAGGTTTAAAAATGAATACGGCTATCTGCCAGGGATAATAGTAATTAAAGATCTTGGGATATTTGCTGTTGAAGATAATTATAAAGCTGCAGAGACCGCTCTCGATGTCTATGAAGATCTGATATTGATAAGTCATTATGCGCTCCAATGCGGTGGAATTAAATTCCTGACACCCGAGCAGACTGATTTCATTGATAAATGGGAGGTCGAGAATTACAGGAGGAAAGCAGGCCTGTCACAGGCAGGCAGCAACAGGATGGAGAACAAAATAGCAGTTGTGACAGGAGGGGCGCAGGGATTCGGGGCCGGCATAGCAGAAGCTCTTTTCAATCTCAGTGTGAACATTGTTATTGGCGACGTAAATGAAGAAGCAGGAAATGATTTCGTGAACAACCTTAATAAATCCGGAACTCTGAAGTCAAAAGCAGTGTTTGTTAAAACCGATGTATCCGATCCCGCCTCGGTTAAAGAACTCATAGACAAAACTGTCAGTGAGTTTGGCGGATTGGATCTTATGATAAGCAATGCCGGTATCCTTAAAGCCGGAGGCCTTGATGAAATGGATCCTGATGCTTTCGTGAAAAGCACCAATGTCAATTATAACGCTTATTTCTACTGTGCCAAATATGCTTCGGAAATCATGAAGATCCAGAACCTGGAGAAACCAGATTATTTCGCCGATATTGTGCAGATCAATTCAAAATCAGGACTGAGAGGCAGCAAAAAGAATTTTGCATATTCAGGCGGCAAGTTCGGAGGGATAGGACTGACACAATCTTTTGCCCTGGAACTGGCGCCCTACCGTATAAAGGTCAATTCAATCTGTCCGGGTAACTTCTATGAAGGGCCCCTGTGGTCCGATCCTCAGAATGGTCTTTTCGTCCAGTATTTAAGGACAGGCAAAGTACCCGGAGCTAAAAGTATTGAAGATGTCAGAAGATATTACGAAGAGCAGGTCCCTATGAAAAGAGGCTGCAGGCTTGAAGATGTGATAAAAGCATTATTGTATGTGATCGATCAGGAATATGAGACCGGTCAGGCTATCCCGGTTACCGGGGGACAGGTAATGATAAACTGAAAATAAAAATGAGAACCAGGGCAGTCAGGATTTACGGCAAAAGGGATCTCCGGCTTGAGGAATTTGAGCTTCCGCCAATGCAGGATGATGAAATACTGGCCCAGGTAATTTCTGACAGCCTGTGCATGTCATCTTACAAGGCTGCCCAGCAGGGCGCTGACCATAAACGGGTACCTGACGATATTGACATCCACCCTACAATAATAGGGCACGAGTTCTCAGGAATAATTCTTGAAGTCGGGAAAAAATGGCAGCATAAGTTCAGCAGCGGCCAGAAATTCTCGATCCAGCCGGCAATGGCGCAAACGGGTTCCCTTGATGCTCCCGGATATTCATTCCGTTTTATAGGAGGTGATGCCACGCATATAATAATCCCGGATATTGTGATGGAATCTGATTGTCTGCTCAGCTACGACGGGGAAGCATTTTTCCCGGCATCACTCTCCGAACCAATGTCTTGTATCATAGGCGCCTTTCAGGCTAATTACCATATTTCTCCCGGAACTTATGAACACAGGATGGGAATCAAAAAAGGAGGCAAAATGGCTCTGCTGGCCGGTGTTGGTCCAATGGGTCTGGGTGCAATCGATTATGTGCTTCACCATGAACGAAAACCTGAGCTGCTTGTCGTTACCGATATTGACGAACAAAGGTTATCCAGGGCAGAACGTCTCTTTCCTGTTGAACATGCAAAGACCCTGGGAATAAAGCTTTCTTATATAAACACAGGTAAGATGCCTGATCCTGTAAGTCACCTCAGGGAACTTTCAGGAAATACAGGATATGACGATGTGTTTGTCTTCGCACCTGTAAGATCTGTCATAGAACAGGGTGATGCGATACTTGGATTCGACGGTTGCCTTAATTTTTTTGCCGGGCCTACCGATCCGGATTTCAAAGCTGAATTCAATTTCTATAATGTGCATTATGCTTCTACTCATATTGTGGGCACTTCAGGAGGCAATACTGATGATATGCGCGAGTCGCTCGACCTGATTAGCAAGGGAAAGATTAACCCGGCTGTCATGATCACACATGTAGGGGGACTTGATTCCGTTATTGAAACGACACTCAACCTTCCAAAAATACCTGGGGGAAAGAAACTTATCTATACGAATATTTCAATGCCTCTTATTGCCCTTGATGATCTTGAGAGATACAAACCGGATGATCCTTTTTATGCAGGCTTGTCCGCGATTGTGTCTGAGAATGGTTATATATGGTCGGAGAAAGCAGAGAAATACCTGCTGGCCAATGCAAATCCTGTCTGAACTGAAAAGTCAGGAAACATAAAAAGGGGCAATTCACTTTTTGGTCCTTGCTCTTGCTGAAATAAACTCGTTGGCAAAGGATTCTGAGACATAGTTATTATAGCTGCAGCAGACATCTGTAGCAAAATCGACAGCAACGGAGATTATCTCGCTCCATTCCGTTTCAGTCAGCTCTGTGAGCTGCTCCGCACGGATCCTTTTTTCAAAGAGCGAGGTAATTACCCCGGCATTGAAACTGTCACCGGCTCCAATTGTACTGAGAGGAGTAATTTTTTTAACAGGGAATTTCCCGGAGAATGAAGGTGTCCTCACAAACACGCCTTCCTCATTTGCAGTGTAAATCATACACTTACAATGATTGCTTATTATATTCCAGGTATCATCGGCAGATCCTGTCCCGAAAATATTCCTGAAATCCTGATCCGATCCTCTTATCAGAGTTGAGATCTCAATGTTATCGATGATAAGAGGCTTTAGTTTAACCAGTTCCGGAATATGTGTTTTACGAAAATTCGGATCGTACAACACGATTGCTCCGTTGTCTTTTGCATCACGGATAAAATTCCTGAATCTTCTTCTTATTTCTGTCCAGATCGCATAAAAAGACCCGTACTGGATAATATCTCCCTTTTTGATCTCAGGTAATTTAATATCAATCCGTTCTGCAGGTTTATTTTTATAAAAAGTATAATGAGCATCATTATTCTCATCAAGGAAAGCCATTGCAAGTGAAGTGTTCCCTTTCTTAAACCGGTGAACCAGACGAGTGTTTACTCCGTTGTTTTTAAGGAACCTTTCGACAAGTTCACCCACATCATCCTGACTGTAATCACTTATAAATGATACAGGCATGCCAATGCGGCCCATTGAAACCAGACTGTTCAGGACAGATCCGCCTGGTTTAGCGGCCTGCGGAGTATCATTTTTAAAGATAATATCCAGTACAGTCTCTCCTATACCGTAAATCTTTCTCATCGCCTTAAATTTGTGGTTTGATCTGTTTCAGATATTAAAATACACAAAAAATAACGAAGAATAATAAAACTATCCTGCAAAGTAACATAAAGGATTTGCAATATGATATTATATTTGTTTGAATTTTAAATTAAACCTATGAAAGCAGTGGTTCTGACAGGGATAAAGAAAATGGAACTGAGGAATGTTCCCGACCCTGTAATAAAAAATCCGGTAGACGTTAAGATAAAAATGTCTGTAGCAGGCATTTGCGGATCAGACATTCACTATTACACCTGGGGTAACATCGGTTCTCAGGTCGTTAAATATCCTTTTACTGTCGGGCATGAAGGTTCCGGTGTTATAGTTGAGACCGGTCCCGCGGTAAAGCATTTAAAGCCAGGTGATAAAGTAGCAATAGACCCTGCCATGCCTTGTTTCGAATGTGATCAGTGTCTTTCCGGCCGGTCGCATACCTGCAGGAAACTGAAGTTCCTCGGCTGCCCTGAACAGGCTGAAGGATTATTGTCCGAATACATAGTAATACCTGAAACAAGCTGTATTAAACTGCCGGACAATCTTACTCTTGACCAGGGAGCATTATCCGAACCGCTTTCCATAGGGCTTTATTCGGTAAGAAAATCAGGTGATATAAAGGGGAAGAATATTGGAATACTGGGATTTGGCCCGATAGGCATGAGTGTATTTCTAACAGCCAGGGCTGAAGGTGCCAAAGCGGTCTATGTAACTGATAAATTACCCGATCGTCTGGCTGTAGCTGCCAGGGAAGGTGCCACGTGGACAGGCAATCCACTCAAAGATGATGTTGTGAGTGAAATAAACAAAAGAGAACCCCTGGGACTTGATGTAGTTTTCGAATGCTGCGGTCAGCAGGAAGCAGTCGATCAGGCTGTCGAGATAATGAAACCCGGAGGTAAAATTATTGTTGTCGGTATCCCTGATCTGGAGAACTGGCTCATAAAGGTCGACAGGACAAGAAGATATGAGAATACTATCCTGTTCATCAGGAGACAGGTTGATTCTGTTGAGCCGGTGGTTGAGATGATGAAATCAGGCAGGATCAATACGATAAACATGGTAACCCACCGTTTCCCACTTGAAAAGACCGGAGAAGCTTTCGACTTTGTGGCTGACTACCGCGACGGAGTCATGAAGGCTGTGATTGATATAGGGCAATAAGGCGTTACGGCGTTACGGCGTGATGTCTTTATACCACTTATATCAGAGAGTCAGAACCGCCCATCAGGCATACTCTTTAAATATCTGTTTTTTCTCAATCCGGCTGATGGTATCACCTGATAATTAATGAAAAGAACTGAAGAAATCTGAGAAAGACATCCAATACTTCTGATAAGCTTCCAGAATTTAAGTTCACAAAAGATACCTGATATCAGGGAAATTTTGTAACTTTATTAATTGTTATCACTTAAAACTGACCGGTCATTATGACTGTTTTCAAGGGAGAATTGTCAGAAACTATCATAAATAAATATTATGAGCAAGATCTTAGTTATCGGAAGTTCCAACACTGATATGGTGATCAAGACCGGAAAGCTGCCTGAAGCAGGTGAAACTATTCTTGGTGGAACATTTCTTATGAATCCCGGAGGAAAAGGTGCAAATCAGGCAGTTGCTGCAGCCAGGCTGGGAGGCAAGGTAACATTTATTACCAAAAGCGGTAAGGACCTGTTCGGCAACCAGATAATAGCCTCTCTTAAAAAAGAAGGGATAAATACAAAATATATAATACAGGACGAAGAACTGCCATCTGGTATTGCACTTATAACTGTTGATTCCCGGGGAGAGAACAGCATTGTTGTTGCTCCGGGTTCAAATTCAAATTTGTTTGCAGGAGACATACCTTCGGACCTTCTCAGCCCGGGTAAATTTGCCATTTTGCTGCTTCAGCTTGAAATACCGATGATGACAGTCGAATATGCGGCTTTAACGGCTGCTGAGAACGGGATAAAGGTCATCTTCAATCCTGCCCCGGCGCAGCACCTGAGAGATTATCTGCTTCGCCATATATACCTTATCACTCCTGATGTAACTGAAACTGAAATAATTACAGGCATCAAAGTCAGGAATGAATCGACGGCTGAAACAGCAGCCAAGTATTTCATGAGCAAAGGTGTGAAAAATGTTATAATAACTATGGGAGCTGCAGGAGCTTATTTAAGATCAACATCATTCTCAGGTATGGTCCCCGGTGTCAGGGTGGAGGCTGTCGATACAACTGCTGCAGGAGATGTATTCAACGGTGCTCTTGCTGTAGCTATAGCTGAAGGGAAAGATCTCAGGGATGCCGTCATATTTGCAAATAAGGCTGCAGCGATATCTGTAACGCGGCTTGGAGCCCAGGCTTCAGCACCTTATCGTAACGAGATAAAATAATATCCTGATATTTCTATCTAATTTATTACCAAACAACTTTTAAATTAATAATTATGAAAAGATCTTTAGTCTGGTCATTGACAACGTTGTTCCTGCTTTCAATATTCAGTTTGAGATCTGAAGCGGATGTCACCCTTCCTTCAATTTTCGGGGATAATATGGTTTTCCAGCAACAGACTGACGCAGCTCTCTGGGGTAAAGCCAGGCCCGGGGCAACAGTACGGATAACGACGTCATGGAATAAAAAATCATATTCTGCAGCCGCTGATAAAAATGGCAGCTGGAAAACAAAAGTCATTACTCCCGGTGCAGGAGGCCCTTATACAGTGACAATAACTGAAGGAAAAACTATAAACCTGAGAAATGTGATGATTGGAGAAGTATGGATATGCTCAGGCCAGTCAAATATGGAGATGCCCATGAAAGGCTACAGGAACCAGCCGGTGATCGGCTCAAATGATTATATTGTATCATCAGATAATAACAATATCAGGTTGTTCACAGTGACAAGAGCGGCAAGCGTCACTCCTCTTGATGATTTCGCAGGCAGCTGGAAAACATGTGAACCCGCTAATGTGAGCGAATTCAGTGCTACCGCATATTTATTCGGGCTTCAGCTGTACAAATCGCTTAATGTTCCGATAGGCCTTATCAATACAAGCTGGGGAGGTACAAGGATTGAGCCATGGATAAGTGAATCGGGACTAAAGAAATTTGAATGGGTCAAATTGCCTGATAAATCGCAGGGTGCCAAGGCAAATATGATGACACCCACCGGACTCTTCAACGCCATGATAAATCCCATTGTAGGGTTTGCCTTCCGTGGATGTATATGGTACCAGGGCGAATCAAACCGGAATGAATATGAACAGTACCAGAAACTTATGCCGGGGTTGGTTGAAGACTGGAGATCACTGTGGGGTATCGGTGAGTTCCCGTTTTATTATGTCCAGATAGCACCTTATGATTATTCATCTCAGGGAGGTTCAAACTCGGCTTATCTCCGGGAAGCACAGCTCAAAGCCTCAACGGCAATTCCAAATATAGGGATGGCCTGCATAATGGATACAGGAGAAAAAGATTGCATCCATCCTTCAAACAAGAAAGCTGCAGGCGACAGGCTTGCACTTCTTGCCCTGGCCAGGACATACGGCAAAAAAGGATTTGCCTGCGAAGGACCTGTATTTAAGGAAATGACTATTGACGGCAATATGGCCAGGCTTACATTTGATAATGCCTCCAACGGTCTTACCTCCTTCGGGAAAGATCTTTCCTGTTTCGAAATAGCAGGTGCCAACAGACGTTTCTTCCCGGCTCATGCCATTCTTACAAATTCGGGAGTTACGGTATTCTCTCCATCTGTGGCAACTCCTGTTGCTGTCAGATATGCATTTAAGGATTTTATCGTAGGAGATCTCTTTAGCACTGAAGGGCTGCCGGTATCTTCATTCAGAACAGATACCTGGGAAGAGATCAGGTAACTGACAGACCTATTTGATTTTAACGATTTTCCTGCAGGAGAACGGCTTGCCATCTGAGGCAATGCCCTGAACATTTATTTCATAATCTCCGGCCTGATCCGAGGTCCAGAAATCCAGACTGATTCTGTTGTCAGCACCTGCTTTGAGACCGGGATTCCAGTAAAGGGTATTTCTGAAATCAGGAGCGCGGCTGAGTTTGGATTGTTGTGAGGTATAATCAGGAGCCGTGAAAAGATTTACCGGTTCAGTAACCCTGTAGGGCAGTCTGACAACATTATCAGGAAGGTTCACATTGCTGTAATCACCCCGCCTGGTTATGATATTTACCAGACCGTAAAAGACATAATCGCCAACAAGGTATCTCTCCCTGACGACATCTATCTGTTCAACTAATTCAGGGTCAAGGTTTGCTACTACAGATGCATCGTTAACTACAACCCCGTCAATAAAAAGGACCGGAGACACTTCATATATATAACCATCGACCGGATCTATAACGTCGACCTCATAACCTGAGCGCCTTTTTTTCATCGTTACCCCTGGTAAAAGCTCAAAAAAAACCTCCTCCATCACAGGAAGTTTTATATAATCATCCATTCTGAGCTCCATATCAGGTTTGCCGTAAAATCTTTTCGGGATGACAGAAGGTCCGGAGTTCTGCTTTATCTCACCTATTGACGAATAACCGTATATCTTCCTGACCTGGTAATTCACAAACATATCTGATATCTGATCCGGTATATTATTTATGATTGTTTTTTCTTTTATTTCCAAAGGAATGTATTCCTCAGAGAAAGATGATTCAAGCCGTATTGAGTTATTTCCTTCGGTCCCCTCGGGTTGAAATATCAGATCTGTTGTCGACTGGTTTAACGGGATCCTCATGCTGAAATACCCTTCCCTGTCAGTCTTTGCATACTGGAAGCCAGCTGTCTTGCCCGGAACCGACAGGAAAACGTACCTGTCAGGCTCAGCATTCCCGGTTTCCCTGTTTAACAGCCTGCCTGTTATATAATGATCCTCTCTCTCCATTTTATATTTCAGGTGTGGCAGCTTACCTCCAAGGATCTGTTCCCAGTTGATCCATCTGCTTTTTGCATTGCTCAGGAATTTATTGATGATATCAGGCTGCAGTTTACCTGTTACACTATCCCGGATATTATCCGGAGGTATTCCGAATTGAGATCCAATCAAAAGATAATCAACAATGTCAGAATTGGAAACAGATTTTCCGACAGGCGCTGCCGATATGCTTATATGAGCTCCTCCAGCAGACTGGCCGGGTTCTGTTTCAGTACCCAGTCCCACTGTAATTCTGCTTCTGAGGCCCGCCTCTGCCGGACAATCCAGTTCAATCTTTTTATCATCCTCCACAGGGGTATATATGTACCGCTCAAATAATGGCTTTCCCAGGGAATTAAAAATTGTTATATGATTAATTCCGGGCGAAAGGGATGCTTCCCGGATACTTACTGTTACAGAATCATCTGCAATATTGAAGGTCCTGTCAATGTCGACCTTCCCTCCTGTATGAACGAAAAGATGCATGCGGTTTTCATTTTTCGTACGGAAATCATTATCAGTCAGGATACAGATCTCAATAACTTCCCCGTCATTATCAATTATTTCAGCACTGAATCCGTTCATTCTGCCAGCATCAGCCGGATTGGTTGATCCGGCGGCCGGGATATTCACTGTCCTGACGAATTCCTTGTTGCTCAGTGCATTAAATATATTAAGTTTCCTGTTAAAGTAAGTTTCCGGAGGAAAATTCTTCATCCAGTTTGTATATGCCCGCAAGGTATATTCACCCGGGCTCAGGGTATCGGGCAGGGGGATCAAACCCGGACCATTGCCATTCTCAAGACTGAACCTTTTCTGAACAACCGGCCTGCTGGCAGAATTCAGGAGTTCAACATAGATGATCCTGCTGTTCTCCGACAATTTACCTTTTACCCTGTCCATAAGCCAGGCACTCATCCACAGCTCTTCACCAGCCGTATAATTATCCCTGTCGGTATGAACAAATACCTCCTCCCACGGCATTGCCTCACAGAATCTTCGGAACTTTTCAGTTAAACCTTTGCTCAGGTCAGAGCCGGTCTGCCCGGATACTTGAAAACAAATCCCAAGGATCATGGAAATCAGTAAGACCGGCTTATAATATCTGCACATAGGTGAACAAAAAATTATTTATCATCATCCCACCAGGAAGGTTTAATTGCTGATCCTCTTATCCTGCAGTCGGCACAGCCTTCTGTTTCTGTAAGGACATAGAAAGGAGGGATTTCCATTCCATGATCTTCGAGCACCCATACAGAGGAATTCAATCCCTGTATCCCCCGAAGGGTACGAACCGTGTCAGAAACACATTCGGAATAAGGATTGGCGAGGCCTTTGAATCTCTCTTCAATGAACAATCTCTTTGAAGAAGTTGAAGAAACGCTGAAATATCCCAGCACAGTCTGTCCCGGATCTTCAACACAGAATATATTGCCCGGAATAGTTGCCGGAGTAATATCATAGAGAGAACCGATCTCTTCAGTAATATTCTGCAATTTCGACCAGTAATCAAACTCATCCTCATTGAGGGAATACTGATTCACAAGCATACTGTATTTAACACTTAAGCGATCGGTGGTAGCAGGAATGTATAGCAGGGGATACCTTGTTACTTTATCTTCCGACAATAAGAAAGTGGATTTGACATTTATAACATCTGAATTATATGTTATCCAGCATATCTTGTTTGTAACCGGAAAAGGAATGTGAAATTCCCAGGTTTCAACGAAATTCCAGCGGTAGAACCGGCATTGATTTTCAGGATCGTGAGTATCGAGGTAGATCTGGCAGGCATCATGTTTTCTGAAATATTCGCCTTCCAGTTCAATTTTTTCATAATAAAGAGTATCAATTGCAGGGACCGGTTTCATCTCCGCAGGAATTGACCTGTACGTAAAAACAGGTCCCGTCTTTTCATTGCTTTTAATATTGAGCTGATATTTCCTTCCCGGCACACCCCGGAAGGCAGCAGGATCCGTTGTATAGGTACCGGCAGTACTCTCAGTCAGCATATATGTATTTCCAAGATCATCGCTTATGGAAACTGTATATCCTTTAGCCGGTCTTGTTGTGTTTTTGCTGGCCAGAGGAAGTGTTCTCGATAATTTTACAGTGTTTATCCCTTCCAGGTTAGTGATGAGACCTTCAACTACAAGGAGGTCCTTGTCTTCATCAGTATCCGGGATGAACTGGGTCACACAAGCTGCGGACAGCAAAGTCAGTAATGAAAATATAATTACACCTGTTTTCATCTTGCTCCAAAGTCAAAGTTTAGTGTCAGAGATGGGATTGCTCTTCCAAAAACTGATAGTTTATATCCCTTGACCTTATCCTTGTCATTCCTGAAATATATTGAATAGACATTTTCTCTGCCCAATAAATTATATAATGAAAAGATCCAGTTTGGATTGGCAATTTTCTTCGATTTCAGATTGCCGCTTATCCGAAACGATATATCCAGTCTTGAATAGTCGGGTATCCGGTATTTATTCCTGTCGGAATAATATATCAGCAGCACATCACCCTGGTAATAAGTTGAAACGGGGTAGGTTATTGGTCTTCCTGTGTTATATATGTAATTGGCAGAAAAATTAAAGCGTCGCGAAAACAGGTAATTCATTGTAAGTACCAGGTCATGCGGTTTATCGAAGTTGGCAGGGAACCACTGGCCCCTGTTAATTATCTCATCACTGAATTTCCCTGTGCTCTGAATGAACGTCCGGGCATAAGTATAGCCAGCGCTCCATCTGAATCTGCCATCGGTTTTTTTGATCAGAAGTTCAGCACCATATGCCTTCCCCCTTACATTGACAAGATCCCTCTCAATATTCTCATTCATCATAAGCCTGGTGCCACCCTTGAAATCTACCATGTTCCTTATGGTTTTGTAGTAAACCTCAACAGATGCTTCAATTGTATTTTTCCTTAGCATCCTGTAAAACCCTATTGCATACTGATCTCCTGTCTGTGGCTTCAGATAGTAATCCGAAAGCTTCCAGGTATCAGTTGGTGATATGGAGGTCGTATTTGTAAGAAGATGAAGGAATTGCCTGGTCCTGTTGTAATTGATCTTCAGAGAAGTCCTTGATGAGGTCCGGAAATTGAGTGAAGCCCTTAAATCCGGTCCTCCGTAAGTTTTGATTATCCTACCCGAATTATAATTGAGAGTATCAATAATGCTTGATCTGCTCTTTGTATACTCCGGATCATAAACCATTATGGATTGAGGACCAAAGGTAAAGTATGAATTGAGCCTGATACCTGCATTCAGAGATATATACTCATTCAGAGTGAACTTGTCATCAAGATAGAGGGCTGCTTCAAGAGCTTTTTCCTTTGGGATCACCTTCGAAATGACAATTGATGAATCGCTTGCCGGCTGATAACTTCCCGGCACAACAGAATAATGTGTCATATCAATTCCATAATTGAATTCATGCCGGCCGGGGAAGAAGTTAAAATCAGCTTTAAACCCTTTGCTGTTAATTTTATGCGCCATCACAAATCCTTCCTGCTCTGAACTGGTACTTGACATGTTATATTTATAGCTGCTGTTATTAAGTGTCAGCGTTGAGAAGAACCTGCTATTGAAGAAATGACGCCATCTCAATGAAAGAATATAGTTATCGTACCTGTAAGAAGTATCAGAATTAAACCGGAAATCATCATGACTCATGTATGAAGACAGATCGATCTTATTATTCTTATTCAGATCGTATGCAACTTTTCCGTTTACATCATAAAAGAAAGCACTACTGTTGCTGATAGCGTTGTTGTCAATCAGTTTGAGCAACCAGTTTGAATATGTTGTCCTGCCGGTGATAATGAAGGTGCAGGTATCTTTAATAATAGGCCCTTCCACCATCATATGAGTTGTTATAGGGCTGATCCCTGCATTCCCCTTGAATACCTTCCGGTTCCCTTCAGTTGTGCCTATATCGAGGATTGAAGATATACGACCTCCATAACGGCCGGGGATACCGCCTTTATAAAGAGTCACATCTTTAATGATATCAGAATTGACTGCGGAAAAAAAGCCGAAGAAATGAGATGAATTATAGACCGGAGCGCCGTACAGCAGAATGAGATTCTGATCAGCTGATCCTCCTCTCACATTAAAACCTGACGAACCCTCTCCTACCGACTGAACACCCGGTATCAGCAGTACGCTTTTTATGATATCCGACTCTCCCATCGATGTCGGCAGCAACCTGAAAGACGAGATGTTTATTTTTTCCACACCCACTTCGTACCTTTGAAGCACCATATCGCGCTGGGCTGATATCACTGTTTCTTTAAGGGGGATCAGGACGCTGTTCATTTCAATGTTCATCTCCCCGTTACCATAAATATTTACATTAACAGATTTCTCTTTCATCCCGATAAACGTGAACTGGATCAGGTGAGAGCCTCTCGGAAGGGAAAGCGTATAAAAGCCATGCTGGTTTGACGTCGTTCCTACAGAAAGTTTCTGGTTAAAGACAGTTACTCCCGCTACTGCTTCCCTTGTATCTCTGTTTGTAATGTAGCCTGATAATTCAACATTACCCGGTTTACTTTTGTCGGCCGGATTACCGATATCAACAAAAACGTTACCTGCCATCTTCTGGTTATCCTGGTCCGAATAATCACTGACCGGAATGAAATTCTGATTTTCGCCTGATGGCTTTTCAGGGACCCTGATAGCAAAATCCTTGGTTATCACCACGTTCTGGTTCCTGCTGATGAAGAAGTAAAGCTTACTTCCCCTGAAAAGTGAGGTAAGGAGTTCAGATAACAGTACAGGTCCGTCGTAATCCCCCATTTTAAGATTATCCACCCACTCTTCCCTGAAAAAGAATCTGACACTGTCTGTTCTTTCCGCTTTATCCGCAAATTCCCTGAATGAAAGTCCGCTGTAATCCCATTTTATAGTCAGCCCCTCCTGGGCTGATAGAATACCAGAGGGTAGCAAAATCAGAAGGATTAGAATCCTGAGCCTCATCTTATTGTTCATCCTTCGCGAAATTATCACAGAATTCTGCCAGTGAGCTTATACTGTCGGGATCTTTAACAGTAACCGTTATCCTTCTGTTTTTAACAAAATTTTTAACATCCTTTTTATTAACTCCAAAGAGTTTTGGCAGGTCACTTTTTTTCCTTATTGGATAGATGACGCCACCTTTCCTGAGATAGATGCGATGATACTGGTCGAACTGGTCATATTTTCTGTCGACAGCCAGCAGCATAATCTCCTTCTTGTAGCTGACAAGCAGCTCAGCTCTTCCTTTATATAGTGTATTGTAATATCCTCCTTTTATTACGGCGCTGTCCCCTTCCAGCTTCTTAAAATTATAAGTCCTGTTATTGTAAATAAGGCTGAATCCTGAAACCATTTCCTTGTTAAGCTGAAGAATAATATCCTTGTCAGTCCTTATCTGGACTTCATCATTATAGATATCATATCTGAGATAAAGGTCAGTGAATAATCTGTTACCCATAACAACTGATCCCTGCATGAAAGCATCAGTGAAAAGAAACTGGGTTCCCCTGACCCTTGAGTAGAGATTCCGCCATATTCTTCCGTTGTAAAGGATCTGATAATCTTTATTATCCTGCATCGCCGGCTCCATGGCAGTTTTACTTATTCCAGCAGAATATAGATTTCCCGCCAGGGCAGCTTCTAAAATAAGCAGGGGAATAATTAATGACAGGAAGAGATTCTTCATAAACATCAGTATCATTTCAGCATCGGAAAAATGGAATTATACTTCAGAATACAGTATGACGATTCTGTGGTCCATTCTGGCCTTCTGCCGAAAAAGCTGTTCTTTAATGTAACAACCCTATTATATATATGACAAAAAAAATATCTGAATTATTCCGTTATTATAAAAAAAGATAAAAATATCTACTTTACCCCGATACTTTTCTTGAAAGAAACCGGAGTTCCGTTCCGGGCAATTCCCTGTATATTAACCTTATAATCAGTTCTGTAATCCGGGGTCCAAAACTCAATCCTTATCTTCCCGTCAATACCGGGAATGATAGAAGGGTTCCAGTAAAGTGTATTCCGGAGATCAGGGATCCTTCCACTTTTCGTTACTTCCGGGGAATGATCGGGTGTGACATAGGAGAAAGAGGGATCAGTTATCCTGTAATTAAGTCTTACAGCTCCTTCGGGCAGATCGATATTGTTAAAATTTCCATCACGGGTAATAACATTCACTATGCCAAAGAATAAATAATCTCCGACAATATATTTGTCGGAAACAACATCAATCTCTTCCACAAGCTCGGGATCCAAATCTGCCAGGACAGAAGCATTGTTTATTTTAATTCCATCAATAAACAACCCGGGAGGCATATTATACCTGCTCTTACCGACCGGATCGATTACTTCAACATCATAGCCGGTACTGCTCCTCCTTAATAAAACCCCCGGAAGAAGTTCGAAAAATACTTCTTCCATAACCGGAAGTTTTATATAATTATCCAGTAAGAGCCTGGTATCCGGTTTCCCGTAAAAATTCTGTTGCACGGGCAATAATGTCTCTGCTTCGGATATTGGAACAGATGAGGATAAGTCAAATATCCTGTTCAGCTGGTAATTGACGCTCATTTTTTCGAGGTAAGCAGGAATGTCAGTTATGACTATCAGGGAGTCTGCCCCGGCAGGAGAATACAACTCTGAAAATGATGATGCTATATTGACAGTATGCCCTGAGTCACTGCGTTCAGATAATATAATAATGTCTCTCGTGCTATTATCAAGTGGAAGCGGAAAGCTGAAATCACCATTCTTATCAGTCCTGTTGTACATGAACTGAGCTTTTTTACCCGGAGAAGCCATGAAAACATATTCGCCGGGAACAGGAGCAAGTGATCCTTTATTTAAAAGCCGACCTGTGATATAATGATTTTCATTTTCAGGCAGGTATTTAATTTCAGGATAATTGCCGGATAAGATGATATCCCAGTCTATCCATCTGCTTTTTACATTCTCAGGTAATTTCCCTGTGGAGTACACATCAATCTTATTTAAGATCTTACTAAAATATTCTTCAGGCAGGAGTCCGAATTCACTTCCGAAAATCAGATAATCTGACATATCTGCTGACTTATCCGGGAAGAATCCCGGCGTAATTGAAACACTAAGCTTAGCTTCTGATAATGAAGTAGGTAGTATCTCCTCCGGCGATATCTCCAGCAAAGATTTACTCCTTGGACCTGAGCCTATATCAGATATTATCGACAGTGACTGCTTTTTATCAGGCAAGGTTAGAAGGTATCTTTCAAAAAATGGTATTCCGCTGTCATTAAAAAGAGTAATCTGGTTGATACCCGGAGTCAGAGATTTTTTAGGAACCGGAAAATCGTTGTTCCCGGGAAGGATACTAATTTTCTCATTGGTATTTATCATCCCGTTTGCCTGGATGAACAGGTAACAGTGATCTGCCCTGCCTTTGTATGATTCATTATCAGAACTGATATGTATATAGAATGTATCCGGTCTGCTGATCACTTCAGCTTTAATACCTGTTTGCGCCTTACTAAGAGTTTGTTTAGCATTTTCATTTGTGAAATCAAATTGTTTTTCCCGGATCTTATGGAAGGGATTAAGCTTTATTGCATTATAAATCTTTATTTTTTTTGAGAAGCAATTCACCGGGAGGAAATTTTTCATCCAGTTTGTATAGGCTCTGACAGTGTAGTCGCCGCTGCTCAGTGTGTCGGGAAGGAGTGCCATACCCGGTCCTGATCCATTAGTTATAAGTATACGTTTCCTGACCACTGGCATGTTTGTCCAGTTTAGAACTTCAAAATAAAGCAGATTGCTCCTTTCTGACAGTCTAGTGCCGGGCTTTTCAAACACCCATGAGTTGAACCACATAGTCTCTCCTGATATATATTCATCCCTGTCAGTATGAACATACACTTCCTCCCAGGGAAAGTTTTTACAGTAAGCGGCAAATTTCAGGTTCAGATACTCCTGAATATCATCTCTGGCCTGTCCTGCCGCAATCCGGGCGGAAAGAGGAAACGTGAGAAATAATATTAAAGCTGTGACTTTTTTCACTGATATTGTTTTATTCATCATCATGCCAGAAGGGAGGTTCAACTTCTGTTCCTGTCATTCTGCAATCTGAACAATCTTCAAACCTGCTGAGTATCCAGAAAGGGATCCCAAAGGCTCCGAAACCTGTTTCAAGGACAAACCACTGGCTGCCAAGTCCTGACACTCCGTCAAGAGTTCCGGTAACCCGTTTAGAGCCCTCTTCACAATACATATATCTATCCATCACTCCCGTAAAAGTATCCTTTATAAAGATCCTCTTTGAACATACTGAAGAGACGCTGAAATAACCGAGAACGGTCTCTGCCGGATCGTTGATACAATAAATATTACCCGGAACAGATGTCGGAGTTATATCATAAAGGGAGCCGACTTCCTCCGTTATATTACGCACTTTAGCCCAGTAATCATACTCCTGTTCGTCAATCGAATACTGTGTTACAAGGATGCTGTATTTAACCTTCAAACGGTCAGTATAAGGCGGAATATAATATAGAGGGAATCGGGTTATTCTGTCTACAGCCATAAGCGAAGTGCTTTTTACATTGATCGTTTCCGAATTCTTACTTACCCAGCAGGTATCGTGTTCAACTGCATTAAAAGGGATATGAAATTCCCAGGTCTCAGCAAATTCCCACCTGTAATTCCTGCACTTGTTTAAAGGATCATGAGTATCAAGATAGATCTGGCACCCGTTGATTATACCGAAATATGAGTCTAGATCAGTTTTCTCATAATAAATTGAGTCGATCTGCGGTACCTGGATCATTTCTATTAATCCTGATTCATAGGCACGCCTTAATTCGTTAGGTCTGTTATTATCTATTGTCAATTTGTACTTGCGTCCGGTCATCCCCTGAAATTTTTCAGGAGACGTAACATATTCTCCCGGGCGGTTCTCTTTCAGTAAATAAGTATTGCCGAGATCATCAATTATTTTTACCGTGCAGCCTGTATAAGGTCTTTCCTGATTTTTCCTGTCTATAGGAACCGACCTTGTCAGCTTAATTGTATTAACACCATACAGGTCAGTTATCATTCCTTTAACGACAAGCAAATCTTTTTCTTCTTCAGTTTCGGGAAGAAAAGGGGTAATGCAGTTCCCGGTGAGTACTCCAAGGATCGATATGACCAGAATTCTCAGTATTCTCATTTGTTAAAAAAGTCAAAACTCAGGGTAAGGGATGGTATAGCTCTTCCGAAAACCGACATTTTATAACCCTTTACCTGGTTCTTATTATTAGTAAAATATATGCTATAGACGTTTTGCCGTGAAAGCACATTATAGACTGAGAATATCCAGTGAGGATTAGCCAGCTTATGTGCTTTCAGGGTTCCGCTTATCCTGAATGACAGATCAAGTCTGGAATAAACCGGGATCCTGTATTTATTCCTTTCTGAATATTGAAGCAGAAGGACGTCATTCATATAATAGGATGCGACCGGGTAAGTAATCGGTCGTCCTGAGGTCAATGTATAGTTTGATGAAAAGCTGAAGCGCCTTGAAATAAGATAATTAAAGCTTAGTATCAGATCATTTGTCCTGTCGAAATTAGCCGGGAACCACTTACCGCCGTTAATGATCTCATCCCTGAAAGATCCGGTACTTTTAAGAAAAGTCCTCGAGTAGGTATATCCTGCACTCCAGCGAAATTTTCCGGCTGATCTCTTCATGCTGAGTTCAAGACCGTAAGCCTTCCCCTTGACAGGGAGAACATCAGTTTCAATGTTTTCATTCATGACCAGCCTGGTTCCACCCTTAAAATCGAAGGCGTTCCGCATTACCTTATAATATATTTCAGCTGATGCTTCAATCCTGTTCCCGAACAGCATTCTGTAATAGCCGGCGGCATACTGGTCCCCGGTTATAGGTTTAAGATAATAATCACAAAGCTTCCAGGTGTCAGAAGGTGAGATAGATACCGTATTTGAAAGTAGATGAAGGTTTTGCCGGGTCCGGTTATAATTAAATTTTACAGAACTCCTGTCGGTGGTTCTTATATTCAGTGATGCCCTGAATTCCGGCCCGAAGTTACCCTCACTTATTTCTCTCCTGCCGAATTTCAGAGAATCTGTTATAGAAGATTCGCTTCTCGTTACCCTGGGATCATATAACATCACAGTTTTTTCGCCATAAGCAAGGAAGGCAGACAAACGGATTCCTCCCACAAATGATATATTTTCATTCAATGCTATTTTATCTTCGAAATAAACAGAGCTTTCGAAAGCCTTTTCTTCCGGGATGATCTTCCGGGCTATTATTGAAGAATCAGAAGCGGGCAGGTAAGTCCCGGGATTTACAGCATACCGTGTAATATCAATGCCATAATTTATTTCATGCCTGCCTCCGTACATATTGAAATCAGCTTTCAAACCTGTACTGTTTATCCTGTGCGACATAGTGAAAGCCTCAGAAGGATGGCTTGTACTTGAGATAGTGTAATTATAATCGCTGTTGTTCAATGTAACTGTAGAAAGAAACCGGCTGTGAAAAAAATGCCTCCACATAAGAGCAATTATCCGGTTGTTGTAAGTGTATAATGTATCAGAATTGAATTTGAATCCATCATGGCTCACGTATGATGAGAAGTCAATTTTGTTATTCTTATCTAAATCATAAGTGACTTTGGCGTTTATGTCATAAAAATTCGCACGGCTCCTTCTTATAGCCTTATCCTGGATCAGATGCATTACCCAGTTTGAATATGTAGTGCGGCCTGTAAGGATGAATGAGCCGGTGTCTTTCTTTATCGGTCCTTCAAGAAGTATATGAGTTGTTACAGGGCTGATACCGGCATTTCCGAATAATTCCTTTCTGTTCCCCTCCCGTGCAGATATGTCAAGTACGGAGGAGATCCTGCCTCCGTAACGGGCCGGCATGCCCCCTTTGTAGAGAGTAGCTTCTTTTATTATATCTGAATTGACTGATGAAAAGAAACCGAAGAAATGTGATGAGTTATAAACCGGTGCCCCGTAAAGAAGGATCAGATTCTGATCTGCAGAACCGCCTCTCACATTGAATCCCATAGAACCTTCACCTATTGTCTGAACTCCGGTCACAAGCAATATGCTTTTTATGATATCCGTCTCACCCATTGCGGTGGGCATCATTTTGAATGTGGAAATGTCAATTTTTTCAACCCCTACTTCGGTTCTCTGAAGAACTACATTTCTTTCAGCTGTGATGACAGTCTCCCTTAACGGAATAAGCGTACTGCTCATATCTATATTCATCTCTCCGCTTCTGTAGATATTTGCATTGACTGTTTTATCTTTCATCCCGATGAAAGAAAATCTTATCTGATGTGAACCGCGTGGAAGTATAAGTGAATAATAGCCATAACGGTTCGAAAGAGTGCCCCTCGAGATCTTTTCAATGTATACTGTTGCTCCCGGTACCGGCTCTCTCGTTTCCCTGTCGGTTATATACCCTGACAGAGTTACATAACCGGGTCTGTTTTTTTCAGCCGGATCACCTATCTGAAAGAAGATATTCCCCGACTGCTGACTGACTGTCTCCAGTTCATAATCTCTGGGTTTAAGGTATGTTTTTACTTCCTTTTCAGTTTTTTTATTGACCTTGATGGCAAAAGATTTAGTTATGTAGATATAACGCGGATCATCACTAAAATAAAAAAGCGAATCGCCTTTGAAGAGAGAATCAAGAAGGTCCGACAATAAAACAGGGCCATCATATAAGCCAAGTTTTAGTCCTTTTACCCATTCATCCCTGAAGAAAAAGTTTATGCTGTCGTTTATTTCCGCTTTCTCAGCAAATTCCTTAAAAGTCAGTCCGCTGTAATCCCATGATATCTTAACCTCGTTTTGTGCAAACAATACCGTGCAGTGAAAAAAGAAAAGAAATAAAACTAACCTTCTCATAATTAATCATTCCCTGAACTTATTAGATGGAAAGTGAGGGAGAATAGTTGCAGGAGTTTATACTATGGTTGCTGCTGATTTAAAATTTCGCACTCAAATATTCTGTTCTCAAGTATTCTTGAATATCTGAGAGCAAGTTTAATGTTGTAATCTTCATAAGCTTTCTGGGCCCATCCGAGAGCAGCATCAACATCACCGTTAATTTCATTTATTATTCCCATGTTATAACAGGCCCTGCCTGCGACCTTCATCCTGGGATTTTGCGTCTCTTTCTCCCACAGTAGTCCTGCCTCGTCCCATTTGCCGAGCCTGGCTTTTCTTTTTGCGATCTTGAAATTATTGGTACCCTTGACAAAATAATCACGGACAACCCGTATTTCAACAGGCAATAACCTCATTGCATACCCATGTCCGGCCAGGTTACTCACTTCTTTTACAGCCTCTTTCCTTTTAATTATCCCTTCAACAGCTGCTACCGGGTTTATTCCTCTTCCCGAATAGACAACTGACTGAACATGCTGGAACTCATCAGAGATCACCCTGTCGGCAGGTTCGTAAATTCTCCAGCCGGTCTTTACTATTGTTTCCATGTTTGCCAGGTGCTCGAGGGCAGGCACGACAATTCCAATTGGTGTTTTTACATCTGCCTTCCTTGTTGAGTAATTAATACGGGCATCTGTATCATAATACTCAAGCGAGAAAATAGCATCGACATTGTTCTCCTTGCATATCATATCAACTATTTCCCATTTAAGAGGCTCAGGGAAGGCAGCAATTTTAGGAGTTCTGAAATCGACTTGAGACAGATCCTTCACTGCATCAAACCTGTGGTTATTGAGCAGCTCATCAGCCAGTCCCAAAACACACTGCTGGGCGCCATCCTTATCCAGATCAGCTCCCTCAAGAGAAAGGATCTTTTCGATAACATCGAGCCCTTTCGTCTCGTCTGTCGGCATGCTGCGATTAATGACCCCGGGTGTTTTAACAGATTTTGACAATGTTACCGGAGCCGGTTCGATCACATTCAGGTAAAGCTGGTTGGTCTTGCATGAGACCAGTAATCCTGCAGTAAACGCCAGATAAAGGATCTTTCTCATTTTATTGACTTTTATTTCTGATCATCATTCGTCTATTTTCTCAAGCCTTATATCTTTCAGAGCTGCTGTAGTGTACCACGAAGCTATGCCAAATGGTTTTGAAAGGACAACCTCCGGCCTTATCGAAAGCACATCGTTTTTTCCTCTGGCATAATCAACAACCTTTTTATCATCAATGAATGCCCTGATCGTATCTTTTTTAACAATAAGTGTTATTCTGTACCAGCGGTCTTTCTCAAAATTCATATAAGTTGTAGTCTGATTCTCAGATGCGTCTTTCCTGTTGATACTGCTTAATCCCACAGTAGTACCGCCCCATCCTCCGACTATAAGGGTACACGGTTCTTTTTCTACCGGGAATGTCATGCCGCAGAAGAAATCATTACCGGCCACCCGTTTTGCATCCAGGGTAATTTTATAGTTGACCTCCGGGAAATCCTCTTTATAAGTGATGCCGGTACAGCCTTCCCCCATCCCAAGGACTATCTGACCTCCGCTTACCGTGACGGGGCCCTGCGGACCAAAGTTCGTGATCTCCCAGCCGTCAAGTGAGACACCATCAAAAAGATAAGTGCTGTCTTTTCTTTCAGTTATTTCCTGAGGCACTCCAACAGATTGTGTTTTATTCTGCGATCCGTTACGGCACGAGATCAGCAGGCTCAGAACAGCCGTAACAGCCAGGAATTTATTCATTGCAATAGGTATTAGCATCCATAAAATGTTGTCTCTTACCTGGTTTTACATTATTCTTTCGGCTTCTTTATTTCCCTGACGGGATTGTCAATAACGTCAAAATCAGGTAAGATACCCTTTTTATCAGTAGCTCCCAGCTGTTCAAGTTTCCTTCCGGCAGGAACCACCCTGCTCTCCCATGAACCGGCTGCATCATTGAAACCCTTCAGGGCCGCTTTCAGACCGTTGCCCACCTTATCAAAATGTTCAGCGAAAACATTGACCCTGCTGTAGAGCTCACTTGCAGCATTCATTATCTGCATGGCATTTTCGGTTATATTATGCTGCTGCCACGACATTGCTACAGATTTCAGGACCACTATCAGAGTTGTGGGGGTTGTAAGTATGATCTTGTTATTCATGGCGTCCTGAAGAAGTGACTTGTCGGTCATAAGTGCCACATTGAATGCCGACTCCACCTCCATGTACAATATTACGAAGTCGGGTGAATTCTCAAACTGCGACCAGTACTGCTTTTTGCTTAACTTATTAACATGATCTCTCAGATCTCTCGCATGCTTTTCAAAAAGTTTAGTCCTCAATGATTCATCGTCCGTTTCGAGGGCATCAAGATATGCATCCAGCGGAAGCTTTGAATCAACGACAACATGGCTGTTGCCCGGAAGGTTGATAATCATATCTGGTTTCAGGGCTGAGTCTTCGCCTTCCCTGAAAACCTGCTCAACGAAATCACAATGTTCTGACATACCGGAGAACTCGACAACTCTTTTCAGCCCTATCTCACCCCATCTGCCGCGCACCCTGGGGTTACGAAGAGCATTAACAAGAGCTCCGGTCTCTTTCTGCAAACTCGCGCTTGTAAGCCTGAGACCTGAAAGCATCTCGGTTACCTGACCGAATGTCTCCTTCGATCCTTTCTCCAGCTCCTCGATGCGTTTCCTGTAGATATCGATAGACTCCCTTACCGGCTTAAGCATCTCATCAATTGCCGACTTCCGCTCATCAAGATTTCCCTCAGCTGCCTTGATCTGCGCTTCGAGATGTGTTTTAGCCAGATCAAGGAACTGCTTGTTGTTCTGAACCAAAGCATCAGATGCTGCTGCCTTGAAAGTATTAAGCATAGCGTTCCTGACTTCCTCAATACTATTAGCCTGAGCCTCGACCCTGGCTTCCAGTGAGCTGTTCTTACGGTTCAATTCGTTAATCTCGGCATTTTTTGCCTCCACTTTAGAATTCCAGATATACCTGGTTATTATCCAGGAAATCAGTAATCCCGCAACTAATCCACCGGTTATATATATTATTATCTCCATTTATTCCTTGTCAATTCCTGGTAATTTCCAAATTTATAAGTTTTAGGTTAAACCGTACAGATTAAACCGGCATTTTTATACCTTAGCGAATCTAAACTGACATTATATGAAAAAACTAAATCTGATTATCACAACGCTTATTACTGTTTCAATCCTGTTTTCCTGTAAATCAGAACAGGAAAAGATGGAGAACCGGATGAAGAAATTCATTACTGAGTTCGAAGCAAAAAGCATACCTCTTTACCGTGAACAGGCGATAACCTCGTGGAACGCCAATATAAGCGGCACTGATGAAGATCTTGCCCTCAGCGAAAAAGCCTCATTCGAATACACAAAGATCTTTACCGATACAGAGGCTTTTAATGAATTAAAGGAAATAAAAGAATCCGGGGCTTTACAGGATCCTCTTCTTGTACGCCAGCTTGAGGTGCTGTACGATGCTTACCTTGGTAACCAGGTCGATACCGGACTTATTGCCGCGAAGCTCCGCATGGAAACCGCGATCAATAAGAAATATCTGAATTTCAGGGCCAATGTCAACGGAAAAGAATTTTCCGACAACCAGGTGGATGATGTACTTAGAAACTCGAAAAATACTGCAGAACTTAAAACCGTCTGGGAATCCCATAAACAGATCGGACCAGTTGTGGCACAGGATATAATCGCCCTTGTAAAGCAACGGAACCTTATAGCCCGTAAGCTGGGCTTTGGTAATTACCATGAAATGAGCCTGAAACTCTCGGGACAGGAACCCGATGAAGTCACAGCAGTATTCGATGAACTCGATAATCTTACAAGCGAAAATTACAAAAGCCTGAAGAAGGATATAGATGCATATTTTGCAAATACCTACAGGATCAAACCCGAAGATCTGGGCCCCTGGCACTACCAGAACAGGTATTTTCAGGAAGCCCCGGAGATATATCCTGTTGACCTTGATAAATATTACGAAAAACAGGATCCCGTCAGGCTTGCCGCAGCTTTCTACGATGGCATCGGGCTGAATGTCGATGCCATACTTGCAAAAAGCGACCTCTATGAAAAACCAGGGAAGAACCAGCATGCCTTCTGTACCGACATCGACAGGGAAGGAGATGTAAGAACGCTCGATAACATAAAACCTGATTCATACTGGATGAATACAATCCTTCATGAACTCGGACATGGTGTATATTTCTTCTACAACGACAGAAACCTCCCGTTTACGCTTCGCGACGCTGCGCATACCTTCACAACTGAAGCTATCGCTAATTTCTTCGGGAGACTGGCTAAAAATCCTTACTGGATGAAGGATATGGGAATTATTGACCAGGCTGAAGCTGAAAAAATTGCTGACAATTGCAGGAAATCGCTGCGACTTGAAATGCTTGTCTTCAGCAGATGGGCTCAGGTAATGTACAGGTTTGAAAAATCAATGTATGAGGATCCTGATCAGGACCTGAACAAGCTATGGTGGGATCTGGTTGAAAAATACCAGATGCTCAAAAAACCGAAAGATCGTAATATGCCCGACTGGGCAACAAAGATTCACGTGGCTTTATATCCCTGCTATTATCACAATTACCTGCTGGGAGAAGTACTGGCTTCACAGCTCTACGGGTATATCGAAGCTAATATTACTGATAGTAAATCACTTGTTGGTGAAAAGGAGATCGGAACTTATATGAAGGAAAAGATCTTCATGCCCGGTATGAGATATTACTGGAATGACATGATCGAAAAAGCCACCGGTGAAAAACTTACCGCAAAATATTATGCAAAACAATTTGTTCAATAGAAACCTATGAAAAAGCTTATTTTTTTATTACTGGCATTCCTGGCCGCCTGCACTTCTACTGAGACCAAAAAGGCAACTTCAGGATCTGCGGTGATCATAAATGAAACAGTTGTGGCATCTGCCATGGAGAGAATAAAGACCTCACAGCCCGGCGTTGATCAGACACTGCTTGAAAAAGGTATCCGGCATGCCGCTTCTCTCTGGAGAGAGGAAGACGGCAATCCTTCTGATTTTATAGAATTTGTAAAGGCCAATTACATTTCTGATCCGGTCAGAAGGAAAGAAATATTCACAAAAATCAGTAATTATATGGAGTCCGTTAACGGGCACTTCAATGACATTACATTGGATCTTAAAAAGAATCTTGATGAAGCAGCTGGTGAAATTGATCAGATCGATCAGATGTACGGTAATTATTCAGTCGGTTCACATCTTTCTGATGATTTCTTTTCAAACAAGATAGCCTTTGCTATTGCTCTCAATTTCCCCTACTATCCTCTTGCTGAAAAAGAGAAACTGGGTCCGGGCTGGAGCCGTGAGGAATGGGCCATGGCCCGTCTCGGGGACCTTTTCGTTTCGCGTGTTCCTGCTAATCTCAATCAGGCTCTGAATACAGCACTCGGTAACTGCGATATGTATATTGCCGAGTATAATATATGCATGGGAAAATTAAGGAATGAAGAAGGAAAACAGCTGTTTCCCGACGATATGGTTTTACTTTCCCATTGGAACCTGAGGGACGAACTCAAGGCCAACTATGCCAACAAGGAGAATGGTATTGAAAAACAGGAAATGATAGCTAAAGTAATGGAACGGATAATCAACCAGGATATTCCTGAAGTGGTTATCAATGATCCTGATTACGAGTGGTATCCCTTCTCTAATAAAGTAATGCAGAATGGAAAAGCAATAGAGGCTGCCCGCGAACCAGATACGAGATATGATCTCATCGTTAAAACATTCAGGGCTATGAAGGATATCGATCCCTATAACCCTGAAATGAATACAGCGATGATGCGTAAATTTTCATGGGAAATGGAGATCTCGCAGGAAGAGATAGCAGCGCTGTTTGATTCATATCTGAGATCTCCGCAGCTGAAAGAAGTTGGGAAAATAATCAGCCAGAGACTTGGCAGGGAACTCAAACCCTTCGATATCTGGTATGACGGGTTCAAGACCCGAAGCACTATCCCGGAAGAACTCCTTACATCCAAAACACAGGCCCTCTATCCCGATCCGGCAGCTTTCAGAGCCGGGATGCCTGACTTGCTTGTAAAAATGGGGTGGGATCGTACAAGGGCAGAATATCTTGCTGATAAGATAGTCGTTGATCCGGCAAGAGGATCAGGGCACGCCTGGGGAGCTCTAAGGAAAGGCTCAGTGTCTCACCTCCGTACCCGAATCTCCGATAAAGGAATGGATTATAAGGGATATAATATCGCCGTTCACGAATTCGGACATAATGTAGAACAGACAATAACCCTGTATGATGTTGATAATTACATGATGACAGGTGTACCGAATACGGCGGTAACTGAAGCAATGGCCTATGTTTTCCAGAACCGCGATCTCGCACTGCTCGGCATGAAGGACCAGGCACCTGACAAGGAGAAAATGGAGATCCTTGACGTTGCCTGGCAGATGATGGAGATAATGGGCGTCGGACTCGTTGAGATGAAATCATGGGACTGGCTTTATGAAAACCCTGATGCTACTCCGGCTATGTACAAAGAAACAGTGATCCGAAATGCTGTAGATATCTGGAATAAGTATTTTGCTCCGGTGATAGGGATTAACGATTCACCTCTGCTTGCAATTTACTCACACATGGTAAATTCTCCACTCTACCTGCCGAATTATTCATATGGACATGTAATTCATTTCCAGCTGGAAGAATACCTTAAAGGTAAAGATCTTGCCAGGGAGCTCGACAGGATATTTAAACAGGGCCGTATGACTCCGCAGCAATGGATGATGGGTGCCGTCGGACAGAAGATATCGACTCAGCCGGTTATCAATGCATTGGACAGAGTTTTACAATAATGATAAGAGTCTTGCAGGTCTTGCAGGTCTTGCAGGTCTTGCAGGTCTTGCAGGTCTTGCACGACTTGCAGGACTTGACTCTGCATTGCTCTGTAGTTTAGTGGAATCTGATAGTTGGCAGAGGGCAGATTTAATTAGTTAATTTAAATTAAAAAAGATATGAAAATTAAGATTTCGGATTATCCGACATTCAATAAGGAGTGGGATAAAGATAAAACAATTAAAAAGACAAAAAAGATGCTGAAGCGCATAGGTGAGCTGCAGCATAAGATGTATGCCCAGAATAAATATTCACTTCTGATCATTCTCCAGGGAACGGATGCCTCCGGGAAGGATGGCGTTACGAAAGGATTGCTGAAATATTGTAATCCAATTGGTCTTGAGGTCGACAGTTTCAAGAAACCATCAGAAGAGGAATATGCTCACGATTTCCTGTGGCGTATACATAAACTGGTTCCGAGAAAAGGTATTACCCATGTATTTATCAGGTCACATTATGAGGATATTCTTGTTCCTTCAGTTGAGAAATATATTGCCCCTGAGATCGTAGAACAGCGATATGAACTTATCAATAATTTCGAAAAAACGATTGAGCATAATGATACAAAAGTCCTGAAGTTCTTTTTGAATGTTTCAAAGGAAGCCCAGAAAGAGAGATTGATGGAGCGTATCGAACTGAAAGAGAAACACTGGAAGCATAAAGATGGTGACTGGGATACCCGTGAGAAATTTGATGAATACCTGGCAGTTTATGAAAAGATTATCAATACGTGCAACACAATTCCCTGGCATATAGTGCCTTCTGATAAGAACTGGCAGAAACTCTATGCTGTTGCGGAAGTAGTTTTAAAGACATTGGAGGTTCTTGACCTCAAATGGCCCGAACTGATAACTGAAAGATTCAAAACACAGGAAAAAGATAAGAAATAAAGGTTTTTTTCATCAAAGTAAAATTTATCTTTGAGTTCAGAAGTCATTCCAATTGATGTCAAAGATTTTAGCTGCTGGATTATTACTGATACTGTCTTCAGAAATATGGGCTCAGACACCTATTGTCGTCAGCAAACTTACCGGTGCAATTACCTTTGATGGTATTCCTGATGAGGAAGCATGGCTTGATATTCCAGAGCTGGAGATGACAATGTATTCACCTGTCTACGGAAACAAACAAACAGAAAAAGCCACAATTAAAATAGCTTATGATGATGAATATTTTTATCTGTCAGCGATCCTGAGGTATAAAAGCCATGATGAAATCAGGGCTGTAGGTAAAAAAAGGGATTATGCAGAACCTTATACCGACTGGCTGGGTTTTATACTTGATACCTTCAATGACAGGCAAAACGGAGTTTCTTTCTGGACAAATCCCAATGGTCTCCGAACAGATGGAACTGTGATGAATGACCTGGCTTATTCCGGTAGTGATATCAATTGGTCATGGAATACTTTCTGGGATGTAAAGACAGATAAGGGCGACAGTCAATGGACAACCGAGTTCAGAGTTCCTTTTTCCAGCCTGCGCTTTCAGACTGTAAAGGGTAAAACAATAATGGGCATAACAATATGCCAGTATAATGCTGCTACTTCTTCAATGTACACATTCCCGCCGGTGGAGCCGATAGTCAGTTCTGCTTACTGGAAACCGTCGATGACTGCTTCAATAGAATTCTCCGGTCTGAATCCTAAAAAACCTGTTTACGTTACTCCGTATGCGACTGGAGGGATAGGTATGGAAAATGAACTTAACGAAGCCGGTACTGATTATAAAATGAATTTCACCCCGAAATACGACGCAGGTTTTGATGTAAAATACAGCATCACAAATAATCTGACGGCAGACCTTACCGTCAATACCGATTTTGCACAGGTCGAAGCTGACGATCAGAAGATCAACCTTAGCAAGTATTCTCTGTACTTCCCGGAGAAGAGGAGTTTCTTTCAGGAAAAATCCGACATATTCAGTTTTTCCTTCCTCGGTGATAACAACCTCTTTTACAGCAGGCAGATTGGTATTTACAACGCATCTCCGGTTAGGATATACGGAGGAATGCGCATGACCGGACGGATCAACAAATGGGATGTAGGGTTCCTTGATATGCAAACTGCAGCTACTGCTGAAAGCCCGGGTGAGAACTTCGGTGTATTAAGAACAAAACGAACTGTATTCAATGAAAATTCCTATGCAGGGGCCATGCTGACGAGCAGGGTTGGAATGGATGGCACCTATAACCTGGCTTATGGACTCGACGGACAATTCAGGCTGATAGGAGATGACTACCTTACTGTTAAATGGGCTCAGACATTTGAAAATGACATGCCCAATAAGCCGGTTGATATGGCTCCGACGAGGCTTCTGCTGAACTGGGAGCACAGGAACCAGAAAGGACTGGGATATGATTTTGTATATACCTGGTCGGGAAAGCAGTTCAATCCGGGAATTGGTTTTGAAGAACTGCAGAATTATCATGGGTTAAGAAGCATGGTCCAGTATGGCTGGTTCCCGGAAGAAAAGAAACCGATCCTTTACCAGAGAGTATACCTGACAATTGCAAACATCTGGAACACAGTCACAATGAGTCAGGAAACCTTTAAAGGAAATCTCTCCTGGTATATCGAGGCAAAAAAAGGGAACTATGGCTCCTCCGGAATTTACTGGACCCAGGATGACATAACTGATACACTATATATTGCAGCCGGACAAGCGTATATCCCACCCGGAAGATTCCGGTTCGCAAATATGAGCGTTCTTTATGGAACATCCTCAAGCCACGACTTATCAGCATATTTTATGATATCAGCCGGCAAATACTACGATGGCTGGAATTATTCATTTTCTGTATTTCCGACACTGAATATTGGTACCAGCCTGAGCACCTCGCTTACATATTATCTTGATTATGTAAACTTCCCGTCAAGATCAATGAAATTCACCAATCATATAGTTGGGTTGAAAGGAACAATGACACTTACTACAAAAACTTCCTTATCAGCTTATATTCAATATAATACTGCTGTAAATAAAGCATTGACAAATATCCGTTTCAGGTTCAATCCGCGGGAAGGCAATGATTTCTACCTGGTATATGATGAAGGATTGAATACAAGACTGACAAGCGAAATACCCCACCTTCCCTTCTCATCAGGGCGGACAATACTTGCCAAATATACCTACACCTTCAGGTTCTGATAATCACTGCGGGCGGTTATTGACCGGGAACTTAAAAACGGACCCTGAGCCCGACAGCCGGTATGAAAGAGCCGGAATAAGAATTATATATACAACAGGGAGAAATATTAGTTGAGAGGAAACCAGAATAGTTGTTCCCCGATGATTTTATAACAGATAACCTTATCAGGCCAACGGTTCCTGTGATAACACCTGCGACTGTCAGTGCACCTCCGAGCCCGATCAATCCTTTCCCCATAGCCTCAGCACCGATAAGTTCCTCAATAAAACCCGGGTCCTCACCTAAACCATTATGGAGGTATAAATACCCCGATATAAATGATGCCGCCCCCAGAAGAAGCATCGCTCCTCCTGCCAGAGCTACATCCCGGCATTTATTTTGAGCATCAGCGTACTCCTCATTGTTGAGCATATCGATCCGATCGACACCATATTTGTTTTTATACCACTGTCCGGATGAATTTATGACAATCAATAATCCTAAGAAACTGATTATAATCCGTTTCATACATTTGATTTATACTATCAAAGTTAAGACAGTATCAGACAGGATGCAAATTTATTTCTCAGGCAAATAATATTATCAGCAGCTGGGCTACGAAGATCCTGAGGAACATAACAAGAGGGTAAACTGTTGCATAAGCCACTGCCGGTGCTTCGGTAGCAGCAATGCTGTTTGCGAAGGCAAGAGCAGGAGGGTCAGTCATGCTGCCAGCCAGCAATCCGCATAATTCCAGGTAATTACGTTTCAGGTAGATCCTTGCAAGAAAGCTTATCAAAAGTAGAGGCAGAAGCGTTATGACAGCCCCATAACCCATCCATACAAAACCGTCGCCTGAAAGGATTGCAGGTACAAATTTTGCCCCTGCTGTTATACCCACACTGGCCAGGAACAGAACGATCCCGATCTCCCTGAGCATAAGGTTGGCACTGGGAGTAGTGTATGATACAAGCTGGAATTTATACCCGTATTTGCTAAGCAGAATTGCTACTATAAGCGGACCTCCGGCAAGACCGAGCTTAACCGGATGAATGATACCCGGAATTTTAATGGGGATGCTTCCAAGAATAACACCTGCAAGGATACCTATGAATATTGGTATTATATTTGGTTCATCGAGCCTGTTTATTGAATCACCAAGCTGTTCTGTAACTTTCTTAAGTGAATCTTCATCACCGACAATTGTAAGCTTATCCCCCATCTGCAATCTTATCTCTGGTGATGCGACAAACTCTATCCCCGAACGATAGATCCTCGTTATGTTTATATTGTATTTAGTCCGCAGTTTAAGTGACCCGAGCTTCTTACCGAATACCTCCCTGTTGCTCACAAATATCCTGCGGGATATTAATTTCCCGGAAAGTGCTGTAAGATCCATTTTACTGACCTCTCCTATTCCTGAAATAATCTGAGGAAGAACTCTTTTCTGGGCCACTATTAGGATTATGTCTCCTTCGTGTATTATCGTTTCCGGACCGGCTACCTGGAGGTTGCTTTTATGCAGGATGCGTGATACTATGAAGCTATAATCAATTGAAGATGTCACATCTTTAATAGTCCTCCCTGATAATTCCTTATTAGTCACTAAAATACTGATCTTCTCCGGTATGCGGTCTTCAGGATGCTGGTATCTGTTAAAGAGCGACAGTTCATTTTCGACATTTATCCTGAAAGTTTTTCTGATCAATAACATTGTCATAATAATGCCCAGTACTCCGAACGGGTATGCGACTGCGTAACCAATGCTTATTTCAGGGACATTCCCGTTGGGAGATATCTGTGTCAGCGCCTGCTGTGCAGCTCCCAGTCCGGGAGTGTTTGTTACTGCACCCGACATGATGCCTGTTAGCATGGGCAGTGAAACACCGGAAACTAAATGAAGGATCAGGGTAATTGATCCGCCAATCAGTACAATGGCAAGAGCCAGAAGGTTCAGAATAAGGCCTCCTCTTTTGAAGGAAGAAAAGAAACCGGGACCTACCTGCAACCCGATTGAGAAAACAAAGAGTATCAGACCGAATTCCCTTATGAAATCGACAACCTGCGGGTTGGCTGAGAATCCAAAATGCCCCAGAGCGATACCGGCAAACAGTACAAATGCGATCCCGAGAGACACACCATAGATCCTGATTTTGCCAAGTATTACTCCGGTAGAAATTACAATGCAATAGATCAGTATCGTATGAGCAACCGAGTCGCTGAAAAGAAGATCCTTTATCCAGTTCATTACTGACAGATGTCGGAGGTAAAAGTAACAGAAATTATTCTAAACAATCATGTAGTTTAATCAGATGAAATTATCCTAAAAAATGTTTTATTTAAAATATTAGTTTGACTATTCATTTTTCTTCACTAACTGTCGGTTAATACCCAATCGCAGAAAACATCACTCATTATTTTAAAACCTAATCATGGCAAATTTTATTGATGAATTTATGAAGAATTATGGTCCTGAAGTGACCAGGCAAATGTCTTCAAATTTAAATGTTGACCAGGGTACAGTGGCGAAGATCTTACCGCAGCTTGCTCCACTGATCCTTGGCGGATTAAAAAGACAGAAAGATGATCAGGGCGGAGACGCCAGGGTTGACCATATCCTGAATAAATATGGTGACTCATCGGTATTGAACAACATCAAGGACCTTATAGCATCTAAGGTAAACGACAGTTCAGCTGATGCCAATCTTGGTGGTCTGCTGGGTCAGGGAGGAGGTGTTATGGCTGCCCAGACCCTCAGCAAAAAGCTGAACGTCGACTCATCAATCATTCAGAGAATGATCCCTGCACTGGCTCCGCTTATTCTTGGTGCACTCACCAAAAAGAGAGATACAAGCTCTTCAGGTATCGGAGGTATCGGATCACTTCTTGATGCAGATGGTGATGGAAGCATCATTGATGATGTTGCAGGATACCTTTTAAAAAGCGGGACCGCTTCAGGTACCAAAGGCAAGGGTATCCTTGGTTCGTTGCTCGGAGGTATTTTACGGAGATGATCCGGATGCCTTATAGAGAGTTCAATTAATTACAATTGATGGAGGGTGTCTCAAAAGGGCACCCTTTTACTTTTGTTTGGTATTGTTCATTTCTTTTGCTCCTCCAAAAGAAATGAACCAAAGAAAAGGAGTCCGGAAAAGACAACCGGGTCTGTTTTTCGCCAATTGCGCAATGCCATTTCCCGCTCCAAAAAACAGAACCCGGTTCGCACCTTTTCCGGTTTGCCCACGCACCTCCTAAAGATTTAAAATCGTTGATAACTAGAATAAATTATCGTCTCAATACCGCTTTTAGACGGCCTTGTGTAACGGATTTTTTAGTGAATGGTGGGGGAATGAGGGATAAGATCCGGTCGTTGCCGACTTTAATTAAAAGGAGGATGTCCTTATTAGACACCTTCTTTAATTTTTCATATATATGCCTCTAATAAAATTTTAACGGCATACGGATAGCAGAACAAAAACTTTCTATTGATTTATTCAACTACTCCGGCTTCCATATTTTGAATTCACCGCTGCAGTGCAGTATTGCCATCATATACAGTAGGCCATCGTAATATCTCTCATTAAGGGAAGAAGGTACAGGTGTGTTCCACAAAGCTTCAATAAATCCGGCCGCAAGTTCGTGATCTGCAGCAAGGCTTACGACTGCATTGGTAGCAACAAGCCCTTTTGAGTGTCCCTGATTCAGGACTTTTCCGTCGAGGGTATATTCCGTGCCATAATTTTCCATTCCTTCTGAAGCGAAAAATGACTGCAGCCTGTTGCTCAGATCAACCTGGTCCGGGTCTTTTCTCCACCACGACCAGTCCACTGCCCAGTTCATCTGGGTGCGGCGGGCATCGAAGGAGAAATTCACGGCACGTGGATTCCAATCAATAAAATAGGGTGAGCCGTCAAAATTGGCATAATCAGGGGCAAGACCGGTTACAGGATTTGTGGCTTTTTTGAAAAAGGCACGGCTCGTATCAGCTGCTGCCGCCCAAAAATCCCGGTCTTTCTCCGGACCCCATAAAGCCCACAGCTCATAGAATGCCGGCAGATGGTAGGAAGGATCAGTAAAATCGTATTTACCGCTGTCGGGAGTGAACCTTATCATCACATCTTCTTCATTGACCATATTATGCACGGTGAAAGGTCCGAATTTCGTCATGCCTCTTTTAAGCTCCCGGTGTCTCATATCAGTCAGTATCCTGTCTGCCCACTGTTTATAGTTATAGATCCCCTGCCCGTTCCCCCAGCGGTTTGCGGCAAAATACAGCGCCATCACCATATATTCCTCGCCATCAGGAGCAGCAGTTTCCGCGTTGGGAGTTCCATCCGTCTGAAGCGACCACGAGAAGTAACCATACGTAGGGTGTTCAGGGTCATCGTTATACATAAAGGTTAAAGCCCAGTTCCATATGGCGTCGAACTCTTTTTTCCTGTCCATCTGAACAGCTATCATCATTCCGTATGAAATGCCTTCACTGCGCACATCATTGTTAAGCACATCGGACACATAAGCCAGAGGGCCATTCTCATTGATCCCGGTCTCAAAATAGACTGCCTGAGTGGCTGAATCACCATGGAAAAGTTGCTGAAAGGCAGCTTCCGTCTTTGCATTTATCTCAGCTAAGCCATGACCATTCTCAAGGAAAAGGTTCCGGTAATTACCAGTGTAATAAGCTCCGGCATCTTTATCCGCTTTATTTCCTGAAGAACAGGAATAAACAAACACCGAGAAAACGACCCAAATGATCACAATGTTTTTCATTATCAATATGATTTAGCTATTCCTTAATCATTGTTAATTTATAATTGCTAATTGCTAATTGCTAATTGCTCATCTCTCATCGCTCATCTCTCATCGCTCATCGCTCATCGCTCATCGCTCATCGCTCATTGCCAGTCACACTGCCTCTAT